>JBILFO010000064.1:0-9107 GCA_044351505.1 Ilumatobacteraceae bacterium | reverse complement strand
TTCGACTTGGACGTCACCCGCAATCGCCCCGATTGCACAGGGCATTTGGGTGTTGCCCGCGATGTGGCGGCACATTTTGGGGTGAAGTTCACACCCCCCAAAGGTGATGGTGCCAAACATGGAGGCGCGCGCAAGCTGCCAGTGAAAATTGTCGACGAGCAGGCGTGTGCGCGCTTCAACGTCACGGTGATGAGTGGCATCGTTGTCGGTGACTCACCCGATCATCTGGCGCGGCGCATTATTGCGGCCGGCATGCGACCAATCAACAACGTGGTCGATGCATCCAACTTGGTCATGCTCGAAACCAATCAGCCGAACCACGCGTATGACGCCACGAAAGTTGCATCGGGTTTTCGCATTCGCCTCGCCAAGCCGGGGGAGCGCTTAGTCACCCTCGATGGTGTGGATCGTGCTCTTGGCTCGGCTGACTTACTGATCTGTGATGGCAGCGATCGGGTGATTGGCATTGCTGGGGTGATGGGTGGCCAAGACACCGAGATCAGCGGCACCACTACCGAGATTGCACTTGAGACGGCCTGGTTTGAGCCTGACGGTATTCGCCTCACCAGTCAGCGCTTGGCGCTGCGCACCGAGGCCTCGGCACGTTTCGAGCGTGGTGTCGACCCGCACGGGGTAGCGCACTCGGTGGCGCGATTTGCCGCCATTTTGCGCGAGTCGTGCCCCAAGTTGGTGGTGCACGCAGGGGCCAGTGACCCCAAGACCAAGTTCTTGCCTAAGCCCGCCACCATCTCGTTACGCGTTGCACAGGTAAATCGAGTGCTGGGTACGGCGCTCAACGTGCGCCAAGTGTCGGCGTTGCTCACCCGTATTGGTTTTGTATGTGCGCCGAAAAAGATTGCAGTAAAGAAGGGCTCGCTCGTTGCCGCTGGCGCTGGGCTGAGTGTGAAAGTGCCATCGTGGCGCCCCGACTGCACTGATGAAATTGACTTGGTCGAAGAAGTGGCTCGCCACGTTGGCTATGACTCGCTCGGCAAGCAGGTGTCGCAGTCAACACAACCTGGCGGGCTCTCGCCGCTGCAACAGCGCCGCCGCGCATTGCGCGATGTGGTGCTGTCGTTTGGTGCCAGCGAAGCGATGCCGAACCCGTTCTTGGCACCCGGCGATCACGAACGCGCTGGTGTCGATAGTGGCGGCCCCGTATTGACCTTGGAGAACCCGCTGGTGGCCGAAGAAAGTGTGTTGCGCACCTCGTTGCGACCAGGAATGTTGCGGGCTGTTGCGTTCAACGTGGCACATCGCGCCGCTCACATCTCGCTGTTCGAACTGGGCCACGTGTATCCCACTCGCGATAGGGCCGAAACAAACGCACCGCACAACTTGCCCGACGAACACGAGCAGTTATGCATCATGATGGTGGGCGCTGATGCCGCCACAGCCGTTAATTGGTGGTCACAGATCACCGCTGTCTTTGGCGTTGGTGCTCAAGTCGACCAATCCCGAGTGCCTGCGGGCTACCACGCCACTCGCAGTGCCACCTTGGCGCGGGGTAAACAAGTGGTCGGATATGTGGGCGAGCTCGATCGTCTGGTGCTGGCCGCCCACGGCATCGAAGAGCGCGTTGCGTGTCTCGAAGTCAACGCATCGGTGTTGCTAAGTGAAACACCCAAGGTGCCGATTGCCAAACCCGTCAGTCGGTTCCCATCGAGCGACTTCGATTTGGCTTTTGCTGCGCCCACTCGGGTGACTGCCGGCGCACTCCAACGTGCGTTGCGGCAAGCTGCTGGTGCTCTGGGCGAAGAAGTGGCTCTCTTTGATGTGTTTCGCAAAACGGCAGGTGACGATTCGCGCAGTCTGGCCTTTGCGGTGCGTTTGCGGGCAGCTGATCGCACGCTCACCGAAGCCGAAGTGGCATCCACACGTGCTGCATGCATCGCAGCGGGTGTCAAACTCGGCTGCACATTACGTGCGTAACCAGTGAATTGATTTTTGGGGTATCTTGCACTATGCGGAGTGGGCTATTGCTGGTGCTTCTTGGGCTAATCGTCATTGCTAGTGGCTTTCGATTTAAAGCCAAGCCCTAATTTGATGTCTGCTGCAAACGCACACCGCGGTGGAAGCGTTCGCGATGCTCTGCGGGTTCCCCGCTTTCGTCTGATGTTTTTTGCCGCTTTCGGGTCGGGTCTCGGAACGTGGATACAAAATGTTGTCCTACCGATTTATATCTATGATCGAACCAAAAGTGCGAGCGCAGTTGCAATCATGGCGTTTGCGCAACTCGGACCGTATCTCTTTTTCTCGGTTCCTGCGTCTGCATTTGTTGACAGGTATTCACGCAAGTCGTGGATAGCGAGCACGCAATTGACAATGCTGTTTTCTCGCGTGGGGAGCGGCAGTTGAGGCACCGTTGTGGCTGATATTTTTCGCACAACTTGGGGTGGGTATTGGAAATGCCATGGATCGGCCAGCTTGGACTGCGATGCTGCCGACACTTGTCGCTGCAAATAATGTTGCGGGGGCGGCGGCGTTGAACGGAGTCGTCATCAATGCATCGCGAATAGTGGGACCATTAATCGTCGCCGTCGCCGCACCGTTGGGCCCCGAGGCCTGGCATTTTTTCCTCGGGAATGCGGTGACTTATTGCTTTGTCATCTGGGCGGTATTGGTAGTGAAGTTGCCCGTAAACCCGGTGTCAATTGCCCGACCCTGGCTCAACTTCGTATCAGCAGTCACCATTATTCGCAGCCGACGACCCATTGCCCGTCTCTTTCAAACCATCGTTCTATTTTCGGCGATTTGCCTCACCTACATCGGTTTGTTGCCGGCGGTCACCTCGCGAATTTTCGGGATTGAAGGCGCGACGGCTATGTATAAATGGCTGTACGCCGTTTGGGCGACGGGTGCTGGGTTGGGCGGGTTGGCGATTGGCACATTTCTGGGAAAAAGCGATATGCGTCGGGCCTTGCAAATTGGTCTTGGTGTCACTGCTATTGGTCTTTCGATCCTCGGCTTCGGATCCGGTGTTTCCATGGCATTTGGCGGTTTTTTTGTAGTGGGGTTTGGCTATTTTCTTGCTACTACAGCCATGACCGCAGTACTCCAGACGTATCTCGAAGTTGAGCAACGAGGCCGAGTGCTCGCGATCTGGTTCATGAGTTTTGGAGGCGTGGTGCCGATCGGCACTCTTATTTTTGCCCCCCTTGTCGATGCCTATGGTGCTCGCTGGCTCATGGTTCTCGGGGCCTGTGTCGCTGTATTCCTTACCTTCTGGTGTGATCTAATTGCGCTCGAGCGTGTGAAGGAGGCTCGATGAGGCACGGCGTCGTATTCCCCACAACGTCTATTGGCACCGATATCGGCGCTTTGCGAGACTTCGTTCAAGGCGTTGAGGCACTCAATTTCCATCACATCGTTGCATACGACCATGTTCTCGGAGCAACACATGAGGGTCGAGAACCCCCGCTAAATGGTCCGTACAACCAATTCGATGACTTTCATGAACCGCTCGTGTTTTTCTCTTGGGTTGCTGCGATGACGAAGTCAATTCATTTGTTTCCCGCGGTCATCGTTGCCCCTCAACGTCAGACGGCGTTGCTCGCGAAGCAGGCTTGCGAATTGCAGAATTTGTCTGAGGGGCGACTGAGACTGGGAATTGGGGTCGGGTGGAATTGGGTGGAGTTTGAGGCCCTGAACTCTGATTTCCGCAGTCGGGGAAAAATCATTGAAGAGCAGGTAGACGTTATGCGCCAGCTCTGGGCGCAAGAACTCGTCACTTTTCGCGGCAGATTCCACACCATCGACCGTGCCGGAATCTCGCCACGCCCGAATACAACGATTCCTGTTTGGTTTGGTGGTTACACGGTGTCTGCACTCAAGCGAAGTGTTCATTTTCAAGCAGGACACATCTTTGGTCATCTCAACGATGGGGTTCTTTCGCTTGCGGCGCAGCTCCGCGATTTGTTGTCGAAAAGCTCTCAAGCGCCAGGCTCGATGCCGACGGAAGCAATCTTTGACTATTCCCAGCCGCGGGAGATGTGGTCAACCTGGGTTCGCAACTGGCAGGAAGCCGGTGGAACAGATCTCGCCATACGGACAATGACAACGAAAAATGTCAAGCCGTCGGGCTGTATTACTGTTGATGATCATCTTGCAGCTTTTGCTGACTGGCGTGACCATCTCATCTTGGAAGGACTCTGGTAAAACACGTGGATTTCGTTAGAGCAACCACGCTCGGAGATTTGCTTACAGCGGCTGGCAACCGGTGGGATCGCGAGGGCTTGGTGACCCCCGGTTACCGATGGACATTTCGCGAATTCGATAACCGAGTCAACGAGTGGGCGCGGGCGCTATTAGCGCTGTCGGTCGAACCACGCGACAAAGTGGGAATTTTGTTGACCCAAGACGCCGAATACTTCGCTGCAGAGATCGCAATCACCCGGATCGGGGCAGTGGCCGTGCCGATCAATGCGCGATTCAAAGGCAGGGAGCTATCGCATGTGCTGCGCGAGAGCGACATGAGCGTGTTGCTTGTTTCGGGTGGAATGCGCGGGACTACTGATTACCTCGCACTCATCCATGATGTGCTACCTGAATTGCAAACGGCGACGGCGCCAAATCTGCAATTGCGAGCTGCTCCCAAATTGCGTCACATCGTCGTTTTTGGCGCCGAGGCAAATACTTCGTGCGTGGCAGAAAGTGCGTTTTGGCAAGGCGTGAAGCATGTCGAGCAAGGTGAAGTCGATATCCGGAGCAGTCGTGTTGCAGTCAGCGACATCGCCATCATCATGTACACCTCGGGAACTACATCAAATCCGAAGGGTGCAATGCTTTCGCATGAAGCACTGTCGCGCGCAGCTGCCGTGGTCGGGGGCTCGCGACAGTATCTGCAAACAGACGACATTGTTTGGTCACCACTGCCGATGTATCACATCGGCGGGACCAACTTTTTGTTGTGCTCCCTAACGTACGGGGCCAAGCATGTTCATGTCGGAGAATTCAACACGGCTACAGCGGTGCAGCAACTAGACAACGAGGCAGTATCGGTTGCGCTTCCGGCGTTTGACCTCATCTGGATGGATATTTTGCGGGTGCCTGGATGCAATCCCGAAGCCTGGAAACAGCTGCGAATGGTGATGATTGCAGTTGGTGCACCAGCACGAATGATGGAAATGCAGAAGCAGGTTCCACAGGCAAAGTTGGTGTCGTGTTATGGCGCTACCGAGTGCTGTGGCTTCTTTACTTACGGTGACATTCATGACTCCGACGAAGTTCGTTGTGAGCGCACAGGCATTCCCCTTGACGGCCTTGAGCTGAAAATTGTGGATCCTGAAACCGAAAAAATCTTGCCGTTCGGTGAGACAGGGGAGATTCGTTATCGCGGGTATTCACTTTTTTCGGGTTACTACAACGATCCCGATGTCACCCGCGCGTCGATTGATTCGGATGGATGGTTTCACTCGGGAGACCTCGGGACAGTTGATGAACGTGGTCGACTCAAGTTTGTTTCTCGTCTGAAAGACATGATGAAAGTCGGTGGTGAGAACGTGGCTGCCGCCGAAATCGAAGACTTTCTTCAGCTGCATCCCGATGTGCTCACTGCCCAGGTGGTCGGAGCGCCCGATGCGCGTTACTCAGAGGTTGCTTGTGCCTATGTGGTGAAGCGACCCGAGTCACCGCTGACTGACGTGGAACTAATTGACTACTGTCGCGGCAAGATTTCCACCTTCAAGATTCCAAGATATGTTCGCTTCGTTGACGAGTACCCAATGTCGGGAACCAAAGTTCGCAAGCACGAACTTCGATCGCGTATCGCTCACGAATTGTTGCAAGCCGGAATCACTGAAGCTCCGAAGCTGAAATAAGCGCTTGGGGCATGGTCTGCCCCGGCAGTGGCTCAGGCTGGGGGAATGAGCGCGCCCGTAAACACCTGCCAGGCCAGGGCTGACTTAGCCACGAAGCTCAACACAATGTAGGTGCGCTCGCCAACCAGGTAGTCGGCAAAACGCCCTTTGGCGCGGTACTGCAACCACTGCACAATCGCAAAGCAATTGAAAAAGATGAACAGCGACACCACGATGCCGTAGACGAACCCAGGCACCACGGTGTCGGGTGCGCCTTTTGGCGAGAACAAATTGGTCACCATGGCGATCCACGGCACGATGCCGGCGATGCAACCGAACCAAAAGGGCAGCAGTTGGCCGTCACCTGGCGTGGTGAACTTTTCCTGCAACCAACCGAACAAAATCATCGTCACGTTGACCCCGAACACGGCCAGCAGAGCTACGAAATCCGCCACCCCGTTGAGCTGCAAAATGAGCACAATCATGATCGAAGACGACAGCGAATACTCCACCCAGCGATACACGTTGATGTTCTTGGTGAGCCCCGCAGCGTATTTTGTGAACCCAACCGGTGACGCGACGAGAAAGTGGAAAAACGCCGAGAGCGCCATGAACGCAGCCACCATCCACGAGATGTTCAGGCTGAACAGCTCGACCGGGTCGGCGAAGTTGCCAGTGCCGGGTGCTTCAGACAGATACGTCGCTCGCACAGGCAACGAGACATCGTTCGACAACCACAAAATGGTGAGGAATGACACCAGGTGCAACGCACCGGCATAAATGTTGAGTCGTCGTAGGCGGATGATGCCGGGGTTCATGTCTTGAAGCAGGTTCATGTGCTCAACCATACGGCAGTCGTGTCGCATGCCCGACTGACTCGATGCAGGTCACGACTCATAGTCTGGGGCTATGTATAGCCACGAGGTGCGGGTCCGCTACGGCGATTGCGATATGCAACAAGTGGTCTTTAATGCTCATTACCTGGCCTATAGCGACGATGCGGTCATGTGTTGGTTGTCGAATCGCCTCGCTACACGCATGCCTGAGTTTGACTGCATGCTGAAAAGTGCCAACATCGTGTGGCATCGGCCGCTGCGCGCGGGGGACATCGCCACGCTCGACTGTGTAGTCACACGCTGGGGCAACTCGTCATTTGACGTGCTGATTCATGGTCATGTGGCGGGGGAGTCGTCGTTCGACATCACCATCGTCTATGTCTCCACCACGCCGGGTGCCCCAAAGCCCACCCCAGTGCCCGAGTGGGTCCGTTCGGCGCTGCGTGTCGACGAAGAACTCACTCCCGCTTGATCCGATCGGCGCGCTCTACTCTGTATCCATGGCGAAATTCGGTGATGTGGTCGCCGAGTTTTCTGCTCGCGGGTTAATCCACGACTCCACCGATCGCCAAGCGCTCACCGAGCGCACCACGAGCGCCCAACTCTCGGCGTATGTCGGTTTTGACCCGACCTCAGATTCGCTCCATGCCGGCAACCTGCTTGGGCAAATATCGCTGCGGCGACTGCAGATGCTCGGCCATCGCCCCATCGTGCTGGCGGGCGGTGCTACGGGCATGGTGGGCGATCCTTCAGGGCGCAGCGAGGAACGCAACCTGCTTGACGCCAACACGTTGGCAGCGAATGTGAGCAACATCAAATCACAACTCGAACGCCTGCTTGATTTTGGCGCTGGCCCTAATCAAGCGCTGCTCGTCGACAATGCTGACTGGACCCGCAATGTGCCAGTGCTCGACTTTTTGCGTGATGTCGGCAAGCACATCACGGTCAATCAGATGATGGCTAAAGACAGTGTGAAATCGCGTCTCAGTGACGAAAACGGGCTGTCGTACACCGAGTTCAGTTACATGTTGCTGCAAGCCAATGATTTTCGCCATCTGTGCGAAACGCATGACTGCGAAATGCAAATGGGCGGTAGCGATCAGTGGGGTAACATCACAGCCGGCATCGACCTGATTCGCAAACGTCTCGGACGCAGCGCCTACGGCTTGACATGGCCGCTGTTGACCAAGAGTGACGGCACGAAGTTTGGCAAAACTGCTGACGGGGCAGTGTGGTTGGATGCCAAAAAGACGTCTCCGTATCAATTCCGCCAGTTCTGGGTGCAGATAGCCGACGCCGACATCGAGCGATATTTGCCGCAATTTTCCTTGCGGCCATTCGACGAAGTGGCAGCACTTCTGGCTGAGCAACGCAGTAACCCGGCCGCCCGCCCCGCCCAACGGGCGCTGGCGCATGAGTTGACGTGCCTCGTGCACGGCGAATCAGCCGCCCAGGCGGCTCAAGATGCTGCGACCATTTTGTTTGGTGGCGACCCGATGACGGCATCAACCGATGCGATGTCGTTCATTGCAGCCGAGGTTCCGGCAACGCAAATGGGCACGGCCGTATTGGCAGATGTGGCAGGAGTCCTTGCCGCTTTGCCCGGAATCGCTGCCAGCAAGAGCGAAGCTCGGCGGCTCCTGGCGCAAAAAAGCGTGCGTGCCAATGGCGAAATACTCACAGAAACCACGGATTTAGGGGCTATTTCGCTACTTCATGGCCGCTGGCTACTTGTGCGCAAAGGCAAAACCACTTACCACCTGGTGGACTTCGGCCGCTAACAGCAATCTTGGGGTGCAGGTTGGGGGTGCCCAACCCATCCGCTAGGGTGACGAGTCCGCTGTTCAGGCCCCGACTATGTCGAGGCCGAAAGTGGAAAAGGTCGGAGACCTCTGCGCAAGCATGTGTCCGCCTGGAGGCTCCTTGAAAACGGAAGAGAAGACTGAACGCCAGTGCGGGCAGTAACGGCGACCTCGTGTCGTTCGGATACTGTCCGTCAATTCGTTGATGTCACCTCAGCAGTGACATTGACAAAAGTAATAACCAGATTAGATGAGCATCTAATCGGTCAGGACGTATCGGTGCGGACAGATGCAAATCTGATAAGCCGATACGGGCTTTTCGAAGAATTCAACTCGCCTACAGCGCTTCGCAGATTTATCTGCGTTGTGAGTAACGCGAGTCTTTCTTGACGGAGAGTTTGATCCTGGCTCAGGACGAACGCTGGCGGCGTGCTTAACACATGCAAGTCGAACGAGATCCAATGTGTAGCAATACACATGAAGATCTAGTGGCGAACGGGTGAGGAACACGTGAGAAACGTACCCCAGACTTTGGGATAACAGTTCGAAAGGACTGCTAATACCAAATAACGTCGGAAGTCCGCATGGACATCTGACGAAAGGGATTCCGGTTTGGGAGCGTCTCGCGGACCTATCAGCTAGTTGGAGGGGTAACGGCCCACCAAGGCAAC
>JBILFO010000063.1:0-9115 GCA_044351505.1 Ilumatobacteraceae bacterium | reverse complement strand
ATTGCCCGAGCAGACCGCGTGCAACTCATGAAAGTGGCGGGGAGTTGAACATGCTTGACACCTCACTTGTTCGCTCACTTACCGAGCATGTTGCCGAGGTGCTGGCTGAAGAGCGCCTTCATGTCGACACTGCTGATGTCACCATTTCGCGCGAGGCCGAACTTGATGTAGCCCGAGCCGTCTTACGTAGTGAAATTGCGCGCATTTCTGCCAAACGTCCACTTGATGCTTGGCCACCAATCGATGAAGAGTCGCTCATGAGCAATGTTTTGGCGCGAGTACTTGGGCTCGGCGGTCTGGAGGCTCTGCTGGACGACCCGGATGTGAGTGATATTCACATCCGGGGTTGTGATTCGGTGTGGGTCAAGTTGCGTGACGGTCGCCGTGAACGCCGCCCCCCAATCGTGGAGAGTGACGACGAACTCATCAACTTGATTCGTCGTGCTGCGACGCGGTTCAGTCGAACCGAGAAGCGCTTTGATGCAGGCACACCTGAACTGAACATGCAACTGCCAGATGGCTCGCGACTGTTTGCAGTCATGGAAGTGTCAACTCGTCCAAGTCTTGTGATTCGTCGGCATCGCTTCGAGCTTTCATCGCTTGATGAACTACGAGCACTTGACGTGTTTGATGCCGACGTGCAGGCCCTGTTGACCGCCATGGTGCGATCGCGACGCAATGTGGTGGTTGCCGGTGGTACCGGCTCAGGTAAGACCACGTTGCTGCGGGCCTTGCTCAATGAAGTGCCACCAACAGAACGCATCGTGACGATCGAAGACGCCTATGAACTTGGCTTGGAGCACTTCGCTGAGAAACACCCCGACTATGACGCACTACAGAGTCGTAGCGCCAATATCGAAGGCGAAGGCGAGGTGACGTTGGCCGATCTGACTCGTATGGCGCTGCGCATGGACCCGGATCGGGTGATTGTCGGCGAAGTTCGTGGTGCTGAGGCATTCCCCATGTTGATGGCGATGAGTCAGGGCAACAACGGCTCGATGTGCACCATGCACGCTGATGGCACTCGGTCGGTGTTTCCCAAGTTGGCGGCATACGTGTCGATGGCATCAACGGGGCTACCCGTTGAGACAGTCAATGTGCTCGTGTCGAGTGCCTTGCACTTCGTGATCTTTATTGAAAATGTGGATGGTCGCAGACGGATCGCCTCGATTCGTGAGGTGGTAGACACCGACGGCAACAACATCGTGTCCAACGAAATCCTCACACGGGTGGCCGGTGGACAGACACAATGGCCATTTCCGATTCGCAGTGGCACACGTGAACTGCTCGAACAACACGGCTTCGGCCGACCAGCCATGGCTCGGTCGGCCCGATGACATCAAGGAAATGACAGCTGATAAATGACACCGTTCGCAGCGCTGGCAGCTGGGTCAATTATTGGCCTGGGAATTTTTGTATGTGTCGCTGCCTGGCGTGGACGTTTTCGGCTCGCTGGTTTGTCGCAACAGCGCACGCAACTGTCGCTTCGGCATGTGGCAGTGGCAGTCGTGGTGTTGATCGGCACCTGGGTAATTACAGGCTGGACTCTGGCTGCTGCCACTATTGCTGGTGTTGCAACCATGGGCAGCATTGCGCTGAGCCGACATGGCCAACGACGCGATGATCGGGCACTCGTTGATGCCTTGGCCGTATGGACCGAACAGCTGCGCGACATGTTGGCGGGTAGCAACGGCCTCGAGCAGACAATCATCGCTACTTCAACCCACGCACCATTGGCCTTGCGCGAACCGCTGGAGCGACTCGTGGCGTCGATGAGCTATTCGTCAATGGCTCAGGGTTTGCAGCGGTTTGCCCGCGATGTGGATCACCCGACGGCAGATTTCGTTGTTGCGGCACTTTCCACGGCAGCCACTCGTCAGGTTCGCGAACTTGGCGCACTACTCGGCCATTTGGCCGCGTGTGCGCGTGACGAAGCGCGTATGCACACCCGCATTTGGGTCGGGCGATCACGCACACGCAGTGCCGTGCGAATCATCGCCGGGGTAATTGGTGTGTTCGTTGGAGGATTGGTGGTGTTGAGCCCTGAATATTTGGCTCCATATCGTTCTGCCGAAGGACAACTGGTGTTGTCAGCAGTTGTCTTGGTGTTTTTTGCAGCCCTGCTCATGATGCAGCGGCTTGCAGTGGTGGTGGCGCCTGATCGTTTCGTTGGTCGTCGCACCGAGGCGCGGTCATGAGCCTATTTTTTACGCTGTTGGCCGGTGCGATGGTTGGCGCTGGTGTTGCAGTTTTGGTGTTTCCCGCAGTGGCTGGTCAACTGCGACGTCGGCTGTTGGCCGCCGCAATGAATTCACGGGCTTTAGCCAATGAACATGCGGCCCGGGTGCACGCCAGCGATCTCGCCATCGTGGGTTGGACACCGACCGACTTGGTGGTGCGCCAACTATTGGGAATCATCACCGGAGCCGTCGGGTCGGCGATGGTCGCATCAGCCATCAGCAATGGGATGACGGTGATGCTTGCTCTTGGTATCGGTGGGGCAGTCGGGTTCGTGCTGCCAACCAGCATGTTGCGCACCACGGCCCGCGCACGGCGACGCAGTTTTGTGCACGCGTTCTCTGCGTATCTCGATCTGGTCAATGTGCTGTTGGCTGGCGGTGCGGGCATTGAAACTGCATTGACTGCTGCCGCCGACGCTGGTGACGGCTGGGCATTCGGCACTTTGCGTTCATGCTTGGTGCGGGCGCGATTATCGCGGCGAACTCCATGGCACGAGCTGCGTGTATTGGGGGCTCGCTGGGGCATTAACGAAGTGGTGGAAGTTGCCGGAAGCATGAACCTGTCGGGCGAACACGGTGCACGCATCCGTGCCTCACTCGGTGCCCGTGCCGACTCGATGCGGTCGCGTCAAATTGCAGAAATTGAAGCGCTCGCCCAATCGTCAACCGAACGAATGGGGGTGCCCGTCATGATGCTGTTCGTTGGCTTCATGGTGCTACTGGGGTATCCCGCATTGCAGACGGTGGTGATGAATATGTAGCACGAAAAAGACTTCTCGCAACGTCAGAACCAGCACACAACATTATGTAAAGAACCTATGAAAGGAACCACCACCATGTCCCATACACGTCAACTCTGGCAGTACTACACAACGCGCTTTCGCGCCTCACTTGCTGTCGATCAAGACCGTGGCGAAGTCAGCGCGACAACCGTCGTGATGGCCGCTGCGCTGATTGCCCTTGCTCTATTCGTCGGGGCAACCATCACGGGCCGGGTTCGCGACAAAGCGAACTCACTCGACCTTGACTAATTTGCGTCGCCAACACGGCGGGCAACCACGCGTTGATCGCGGAGAGATCTCCATAGAAACCGTCATCTTGGTGCCAGTGGTCATCTTCATCGTGCTCATCGTCGTGCAGGCCGCAGTAGTGATGCATGGTGCCAACGCTGCAAATCACATTGCTGCACAGGGTGCCATGACTGCAGCTCGCCATGGCGCCACGGCAGAACATGCCGTGGTGGCCGTGACAGCAGCAGCCGACTCGCTTGGTGCGCGACTTGCAGCACCACCATCAATTGTCACTTCCACAGACCATGTCACGGTACGTGTATCAGTGAGGGTGCCTCAGGCGGTGCCGGTCTTTGCTGCAGAGATCGCTCGCGAGGTCTCAGTCCCACGCGAGCGATACATCGCCTACGGCGAGCGCTAGCCAGAGATGAAAACGAGTAGCTTTGACCGTGGCTCAATGAGCGTCGAGGCCGTGTTGCTGGCACCCGTGCTGGTGTTATTTGTTTTGTTCGTAGTACATCTTGGTCGGCTTGGTGCCGCTCAGACACGCCTTATTGCAGCAGCCGACCACGCTGCTCGTGCTGCTTCGCTTGTTCATCCTCGAAATATGGCAGCAGCAGGCCAGTCAGTGGCAGTAAAAAATCTCGTGCAGAACGGGGTGTCGTGTGATGCCCTGGATGTTCGAGTGGATGTAGTGAACACCATTGACTCAGGCATTGTGCGCGTAGTCATCGATTGCGTTGTAGACAATGGCGGGTTGAACTTACTCGGGCCGGTACCTCGCCGGCTGAGTGCGTCATCAGTCGAGGTGATTGATCGCTGGCGAGTCGACTCATGAGTGGTTTTGTGGTGTGCATTTTTTCGGCGATGGTTGCGTTGAGTGCTCTGGTCTTTGACGGAGCCCGTTTGGTTTCGGCACGGGCAGCAATTGATGACCACGCTGCCAACGCAGCACGATCGGCAGCCCAAGAAATTATCGACATTCGGCTGGATAACGAACGCATCGACCCACAGGCCGGAAGTGTGGCTGCGCATCGGTACTTGGCAGCAAATGGGCTTGATGGCAGTGTGCAAATTGAGGGCTTGCGAGTGCAAGTAACGGTGTCTGACACCGTGACTATGACGTTGCTGGCACTGGTTGGTGTCGGTGATCAGGTTGTGCAAACAACACGCCAAGTGCGGGTGGTTGACGAGTGACCCGCACGCTGCGCAGTGCCCGCCGTCGCGTGGTGGGCTCGGCTGCCGCATTTCTATTGGTCCTGTTGGTGGTGGCCACACCGTTGTGGTGGTTAGGGCCGCACCCGTTGCAGATTGTCGATGAATTGCTGAACGTGCTGTCTGGCGAGCGACTCATTGCCCCGCGCGAACTCGTAGTGCTGAGTGGGTTTGGTGGCTTGTGGTTGTTGCTGATTGCAGGGTTGGTCCGCACGGTGAACTTAGTGATTGTTGTAGCCGTTCGCGCCGTGCGCTTGAGCCATGACTCTTTGAATGAGCGCTCTTCACATCGAGTGATTCGTGCGCTACTCATTTTTGCCATTGGGTTGGTGACCACCACCAAAGCGGTGTCACACTCACCAACTATTCCAGCAGTTCCAGCAGCCGAAAGTGACGACTCGCGCCGATCGATACCGTTGAGCACCCCCGTCACTTTGCCGGCTTTGGCATCTGCGGGCTTGGCCGCTGGCTTGGCGGCACATGTCAACAAGACCCGAGCCGTGTTACTGAACGATGCACCAACTGCGGCAAAACTACGACGCCCAGCAGCGGCTGCACTATCGCGCGGAACCGCAGTTTTTGAAAGTGCCCAACGATGGTCTGCAGATGCTGGTGGCAGGACAGATGTTGATCAGCTTGGCGACGCAACTGCACTGCTCGTGCCACTTGGGCGTTCAGATACCAACCTTGTGCACTTAACGATTGCTCCGGGTGACAAAGTGTCGGTGGAAGCCCCACTTGACGAAGCAGTGGTGGTGTTGCGCCATGTGATTAACACGGTGATGCTCGCCCCGTGGCTGCCGACACCGCACTTGGTGCTGTGTGGTTTTAGTGCCGCCGACGTAGTGGGCGGTGAGCGGGTCGTTCTTGCCCACAGTTCGAGTGAGGCAGTGGCTCAGGCTCTTGCGTTGCGCGACCGAGACCCGACGCAATCCATCCTTGTTGTGTCACGATATGACGACCCAGAGTTTGGCTCGCTGAGTGGTGCAGGAATTGCTGTAATCACGGGCTGTGCGATGTTGTCAATGCCCACTACTCGGGTCATTCGCGAGCAGCGAGCCTGGCGCATCACACCCCATGACGACCTGTTTTTGCCATACGGGGTGACGGCCGAAGAAGCAGCCGACTTTCGTGCGATGATTCGCGAAATGACGGTCATTGAAATTGACAACCCGACCTTGACGACTATCAACGTTGAGTATTCGGCACTCATTCGAGTGCTTGGCCCCGTCGAAGTGGTGGACAACAACCACAGTGAGGTGCAGTTTCGTAAATCCAAATCGCTCGAACTGCTGTGTTGGCTGAGCCTGCATCGTGATCGGCCGACGGTGTCGGCGGCGCGTACAGCACTGTGGGAAGTTGACGTCGAGGATGCCACATTCCACAATGTGCTCTCCGAGTTGCGCCGCGGTCTAAACAGCCACGGAATTACAGACGCTGCTTGGCGTGCCACCAAGCAGCGTTTGGCACTTGATCCGCTCATTTTTACTGATGCTGAGTTGTTTCGCCGAGTATTGCTGGCCATCGATGACGATGAATCCGAACTCTCCACGGCTCGTGCGCTTGAAGAACTTTGTGGGGTGTTGGCGTTGGTTCGAGGGCTACCGTTCGCCGGCGAAGATTACGCGTGGGCCGACGCCGAGGGCATTACGTCGACGCTCGTTTGGCTCGTGACTCGGGTCGTTGACACGGCTGCCCAATTAGCCAAACACCTGAAAGACGATGCAGCTTTACTTGCAGCTGCCACGGCAGGTTTGCGCATGATGCCTGGTGATGAACATTTCAGTCAGCTGCGCGACGCAGTCGCTGTAAGTATCTCAATGCGCTAGTACTCTTAGGGCATGCAGCGACTCAGGCTTTTTGTCGCACTCGTCATAGGTGTTCTTGCACTACCAACCAACCAGCAAGCAACATTCAACGGCTTACCGTGGTCAAATATGTCAGAAGTAGCCATTGCTCTGTTCATGGCTCTTGTCTTGGTACTCGGTGAGACCCGAAAGCAGCTTAGGAAAGGGCTGGAGAAATTGAGCCCTCGCCGCACCAAAGCACTATTTTGGCTCGTGCTTGCACTGCTGCCGATGAAGCTTGGAACATACATTGCTGCTCCAACATCGGGGACTTTTGAGGTGTGTTATCGCCTATACGACGATCCTGACGACGTCCCCTGCAGCCCAACGTTTGAAGCCAGCCCCTGGCTTGCCGCACGGAGTGAACACTTTGATCAACGTAGCAGTGTGGTGCCAGTGTTGAACTTTCAGAGTAAAGCAGTTGATGGCAGGCAGGGTTTCAGCTCGTCTAACTGGAATAACCCAACTATCAACTCCTTCGTCTTTGATGGTGGTTGGTGGATGTGGAATGGCAAAGACAATAACATTGAATTTTTTCCGTTTCGCGCAACATTTAGTGCAGATATTTCCACAAGAACCAATGACGATCTCAGAGTTTCCTATGTTGGAGAGGGAACGCTGAAAGTTGGAGACATAACGGCTGCCTTACCGGCAAGTTACTCGACTTCACGAGAGATAATTGTGTCTCTTCCAGCCGGATCACAGCAGCTTACTCTAGATTTCTTTTTCAAGGGAACTCAAAAATATGAGAGTGCTGATGCCCTGCCGTACGCGGCACTTCGAGTTGAAAACGTTGGGAACAGTCAAACACTTTTACGGGCATCAACACCTGTGTGGGTCACGAGCACGAACACGATAAGTGATTTTGCTGTATTGGCAATTGCGTTGGTTGGTCTTTTTTATCTGGCGAGATCATTGCGCAGAGTAGTGGTAGGCCTCTTCATAGGTCTATTGGTCGGCCTCGTGTCAGCAGCAATGAACTCAGTAGTGCCAACCCAGTTGCTGCCTATTGAGGCTCATATTCTGTGTCTTCTCGCTGCAACTATTTGGGTTCTTTGGAGAAGTTATTCACTTGCATATCTTGTTCCGACGTATATCTTCACTTCATGGGTCCTAGTGAACGACGAGGTACGTGCAGCAAGTGGGGTCACTCCAGGCTTTGATCACGTGTTGGTGCGTATGCGCGGCAATGATCACTTGGTTTACCACGCGCTTTCACGACTTATGCTTGAGGATGGTTGGCTGCGGGGAGCCGAAGACATCTTTTACTTTCAACCAGGAATCCGATACTACTTTTACTGGCTAGGAATCATTTTTGGTGATAGCGGATTCCTCACAGGTCTGATAAGTGTTGTCGTAATGGCGGGATCAATTCTTTACTTTTTGCGAGCCGTGGAACTTCACGAAAGTCGTATTATTCGACTCCTACAATTCACTGGAAGTGCGGGGCTCATTGTCTGGTGGACATCTTCACATACCATCCAGTCAACGATTTTCGGGCTGTCTGAGTTTGGGACTTGGCCCTTGCTTCTCTTCATGAGTGGCATCGTCATGCAGAAGTTGCGTTGGTATCACTTCGCCACGCTAGGCGCAATGGCTGCAGCAGTTACATGGATTCGCCCCAATCAGGGTCTCGCAGCTCTATTCCTACTCATCCTTGCGTACTATCGCAGTGAGTTTCGAGGAAGAGTGCGATTTCGTTATGGAATCACCATGTTCGGTACGTGGTTTGGATTGCTACTTCTGATTCCCATCCACAACGTGGTATTCGGCTCGTCACTTGTATTTCAGCCGATTGGGGCAAGAGTTGCGATTCAACAACCTTGGCTCACCATAGTGCGAAGTATCTGGACCGCTGATGCTCGTCCATTTGCCACCGAACAACTACGCGGCTTGCTGTATCTCCCAAGTGTCCTACCCGATACTCGCTCACCAGCCTTGGGGCTCGCCTTTCCGCTCTTTGCGCTGATTTTCGCGGCAGGAATTGTTGTGTCACTCCGTCATGGCAGGAAAGTATGGATCCTGGTGGTACTCAGCAGCGCAGTAGTAGTTGGACAGATAGTTCCCTATTTTAAGTACACAATTCTTCGGTATTACCCAATCATGCTTGATGCCATCTATCTCTCAGCGTTTGTAATGGGCATGCTGTTACTTCAGGCGACGCTCAGCAGTGGCAGATTTATTCGAGAGAAAGAAAACCCATCCACAAGCGAATCTACGATTCAGAACAACGCAGTCGCTGTAGGCCCCAGAGCGTGACCCGCCACATCGATTCACTGATGATGGTCTTGCTCATCTTTGAGTCGCCAGCGACACGATTTTCATACACGATTGGCACTTCGACGATGCGACAATCACCGCGTTGACGCAGCCGAAACAGCACTTCGGTAAGGAACGCATAACCATTTGATGTGGTTTCGGCGATTGTTCCGGCTCGGATGATGTCGCCGCGATAGGCCCGAAAACCCGTTGTGCAGTCACGCACACCGACACCCAGCATGACCGCGGTGTACCAGTTGCCACATCGCGAAAGCAGGCGTCGGCCCAGTGACCAGTTGCTGACACCTCCACCAGATACGTATCGCGAGCCGACGACTATGTCGGCACCCTGGTCGATGCGCTCGAGCATGGTGGGGATAACCCGTGCATCATGGGAAAGATCGCAGTCAATGGTGACAATCACGTCGTAGCCGGCCGCGGCTATTTGCGTAAGGCCCTCGCGGCTTGCCGCGGCATAGCCACGTGGGCCGTGGCGAGCAACGAGATGCACTTTGGGGTTTATTGCGCCGTGCTCGCAAACTCG
>JBILFO010000062.1:0-9172 GCA_044351505.1 Ilumatobacteraceae bacterium | reverse complement strand
ATTCGTCGGCACGTCATCCCATTGACCCTGCGTTTCATCAATTGACAGCATCCAGATAGGTTGCGACCTGATGCCGACTCGTTACGACATTGATCCACCGGCCCTGCTGCCTGCCCGACTGGTGTTGGTGCCGGGCCGTGGCGAATTCTTCGTGCGCTATGCGGTGCATGCCGACCCTCAAGCACCAGTGGTGTTGCTGTTGCACGGGTGGACTGCGACGAGCGACCTCAATTTTTTCACGGCATATCACGAACTGAGTGAGTTTGCGACGGTCATTGGTATCGATCACCGTGGTCACGGGCACGGTTTACGCCCCGATGTCAAGTTCACCCTGGAAGATTGTGCCGACGATGCAGCAGCCGTATGCAAAGAGCTTGGTGTGTCGGCGGTAGTGGCGGTGGGATTTTCTATGGGTGGGCCAATTGCAATGCTGATGGCCAAGCAACATCCACACTTGGTAATAGGTCTCGTGCTGCAGGCAACTGCCTTGGAGTGGCGCGCAACGGCACGCGATCGGTCACGATTTCACCTTGCTCGAGCACTCGGCCCGATTACACGTCGATTCATCCGTCCGAGCACTGTGCGGCTGGTGTTTGCGCAGCGCATTACACGTCGTCACCCATTGCGTCGACATCTTGGTTGGATGCTTGCTGAGTGGCGACGCAGCGACCAGTGGCATATGGTGCAAGCTGGTCGGGCAATTGCGAAATTTGACGCCCGACCATGGGCTGGTGCACTTGGCGTTCCGACGAGTATCGTGCTCACCCTCAACGATCAATTGGTGCCTCCAAGAAAACAACAGGCGTTGGCCGATCTCTTGCTTGCCCAAGTCGTGCCGCTGGCAGCCGACCATTTTGTGAACGTCAGCAAGCCCCAGGAGTTCAGCGCGGCAACTGCGCAGGCGGTGCGCTTGGTGTTGACGGCACAGCCTGGGCGTTCAGCAACTGCTCCATCCGCTCACTGAGCGCATCGAGTGAGTCCCGCAACTCGCTAGTGGTAACGGTGTTCGACAATGCAAGCCGTACAGCAGCCAATTCACGGGCCAAGTATTCAGCGTTCTCCTGGGTTCGTGTGGCGATAGCGCGATCGTTTTCTAGGGCGTGACTATCGCGATCTTCTTGGCGGTTTTGTGCCAACAGAATCAGCGGTGCTGCGTATGCCGCCTGCACGGAGAACATGAGGTTCAACAAGATGAACGGGTATGGATCCCAACGCAGGGTGATGGACAACACATTGACCGCAATCCAGACAAGGACGAGAAACGTCTGCACGACGAGAAATCTGGCAGTGCCAAGATTCCTGGCAACGCCCTCAGAAAAGCGTCCGAACGCACCAGCCTCGTATGACACGCTCAATTTGCGGCGATAGCGCGGATTTGCCAAATTTTCGCGACGCTTCATGCTGTGCCTCGTGCAATCGAGAGAGATTCTGTTTCTGACTCGAGGCGTTGACGACGCCAATCGGCAGGCAGAGCACGATCGAGCACGTCGTCAACGGTGATGGCACCCAGCAGGTGGTTACCTGAGTCAACGACAGCCACCGAAAGCAAATTGTAGGTAGCAAGTCGAATCATGACGTCACGTTCGTTCAATGTCGGAGGGATGGTCGGTTCATGTTGCAAGCAATCTTTCAGTTTGGTTTGGGGCGGTTCACGCAGAAGTCGTTGAAAATGCACCACACCCATGTAGCCACCGGTTGGCGGTTCGTGGGGGCCGTGGGTGACGAACACTTGAGCGGCAATCGACACATGTCGTTCGGGGTCTCGCACATGGGCCAAAGCCTCGGCCACGGTGGCCTCGGGTGACAACACGATTACTTCCGGGGTCATCAGTGCCCCAGCCGTGCCCTCTGGCCAAGAAAGCAGTTGACGCATCGTGTCGGCATCTTCTTCGTCCATTGACTCCAACACCTGAGCGCGCTGTTCGGTGCCCATCGTGCCCAGCAAGTCGGCCAGGTCGTCGAATTCCATTTCATCGAATACGCTGTTCAAGCGGTCTAGATCCAAGCCTTCGATTAGCCGCAACTGCTCGTCCTCGGGCAATTCTTCCAACACGTCTGCTAGGCGTTCATCATCCATCGCTGCAGCGATCGTGCGACGCTGTTCAATTGGGAGAGAAGCAATGAACGTTGCGACATCACTTGGGTGCATGTTGCGTAGTCGGGCTGCCTCGGCAGCAATCGGGGTGGTTGGTGCAAACAGTGATGCAACTTCGTGCCAGTCGACCAACCGAAACGTCGGGCGAGCCAGCAGTGAACTGCGTTTGGTCAAACGAACGTTCGCGACGTACCAAGCAGGGTGATGGCCGCCGTGGTACTGCAGGGCGACGTCGGCAACTGTTTCGTCGCCGCATTGCCGGTCGAAAACATCAGCAGCAATTAAACGCTCACCTTCACGGGTACGAAATGGGTTCAAATCAAGGTCGTAACTCTTCAGCCGCACCCCACTGTTGTCGAGCGACGCCACCCGGACGGCTGAAACAAAGATTCTTCGCCGCTGACTGGTGGCGACGTAACCCAAGACGCGAGGCGCCTCGGTGGATCGCCCCGGAACTACGACAATGTCATCGATCTTTCCGATGAAGGAACCACCGGCATCTAATAGCGGCAACCGCATGATGCGGTATGCATAGATGAGGTCGGTGGTGGCTAACACGACGTGAGGCTACCCATATCCACATGAGAAAGCGGCGTTACATGCAGTGTTTTTAGCTGCGCAAATCACTGAGCGCGAGTGCTACGTATTCGCGAAGATACATGGTGGTTTCGGCCACGGCGTCAACTCGCGGGATGAGGAATGCCACAGAGATGTCAGAAAAGGAATTGTCGGTGATGACAGGATCAGAGCCGATCATCCGGATGTTGTTGAAGTACCGACTGAATTCACTTCGCGCCCGGCGCAGATGAAAGTCGGAGGTGACGATTGCCAAGGCCATATCAGGAGCAAACAAAGCCGAATCTCTTGCTTGTTTGGCATGCCCCTTGGTGTTCAACGAGATGGCCTCAATGATGATGTTGGCTGCAGGCACACCCAATCGTTGGGCTTGGGCCTGCATCAATTGGCCTTGTTGCTCTGGGCTACGCAGGCTTTGTCCCTGTAGCCCGTGCCCCTGTAGCCCGTGCATACCTGGTTGGGCGCCAGTCATCACGAGGGTGGCGTTGGGATAGTCGCGCCACAACACCACAGCGCGATTCACTCGGCGCACGGTCTCTGTGCCCGAGGCATCCAACTCGGGTTCGTCGGCGACATCAAAGCCGGCACTCAATACAAAGATGTAGCGCGGCGACCAGCCATCTTCGAGCGTCGACTCCACCATGAGTGGTCGCTCTAGCAACAGTGCAGAAAGGGGTGTGCACGCCAGCCACAAACCCGCCAAAGCTGAAGTTCCAATGATTTTCACCCATCGCCCGAGCCGTGAGGTACGCCAGAGGTAGACCCACACCCCAACCAATATGACCAGTGGCAACCACAGCGGTTCAACGAGATCTTTGGCCACGGCATCAAGAGTACGAATCTCACCCGTAGAGTGGGGCTTCGTTTCGGGGACGTAGCTCAGCTGGCTAGAGCACCTGCTTTGCAAGCAGGGGGTCGTGGGTTCGAGTCCCATCGTCTCCACTTCATGAGTTCAGTTGTGCTGCTGCTCTCGTGCCGCGACAGGCCCGGAATCGTCGCCAGTGTTGCAGGCTGGGTTGCATCGGTTGGCGGAAACATTATTGACGCTCAGCAACACACGGATACCGAAGACGGCATGTTTTTTCAGCGTGTGGAGTTCACGCCGCCGTCTGGCGTGTCGTGTGACGATTTAGAGCAGAAGTTCGCCGCGATCGCCAGCGATCTGGGGCTTGAGCATCGGTTTTGTTCGCTGCCATATCGACCGCGCACTGCCATCTTGGTGTCCAAGCAATTGCACTGCGCTACAGATCTACTCAGTCGAGCGCATCTCGGTGATTTGTCTATCGACGTGCAGACAGTCATATCCAATCATGCAGATGCCGCTGAAATTTGTTCGATGTACGACAAGAAGTTTGTTCACCTGCCCGTGAGCGATCTGCCCGATGCGCGTGCCGAACAAGAACACCAGATTGCGACTCTGCTTGATGCCCACAGGTTTGACCTGGTTATTTTGGCTCGATACATGTTGGTTCTTCCCGCTTCCGTTGTGGTGCCGTGGTTCACCCGCATGATCAACATCCATCATTCGTTCTTGCCTTCGTTCGTCGGTGCGAACCCATATCGTCAGGCACACGATCGCGGAGTCAAGATCATCGGCGCTACAGCGCACTACGTGTCTGAAGTGCTTGACGAGGGCCCAATCATTGCCCAGGACGTCACGCCAGTATCACATCGTGATGATGTGCAAGATCTCACCCGTCGCGGGCGCAATCTAGAAATCAATGTGTTAGCAAATGCTGTGCGTGCCCATGTTGAGCACCGAATTCTGATGTTCGGAAACCGAACCATCGTGTTTCACTAACCGAAATAGCTCACCATCCCAACACCACTGGGGTGCCGCTCGGTCGTTGCGCAATGTCATCAACATCATCTGATGCCAAAACACCCACAACGGGGTATCCACCTGTGGTGGGGTGATCAGCAAGCATCACCACGAGTTCTCCACCTGGGGTGAGCTGCACCGCCCCGCGCACGAGGGGCAAAGACAGCAACTCAGGGAATTCGTTGCGGCGTAGGGCACTACTCGTGAGGCGTACACCAATTCGGTTGCTGTCTTGCGCGGTGATCCATTGCTGAGTCGCAAGGCCATGTCGCTGTTCGGGTGTGAGCAGCGAGTGATGAGGGCCAGGATGTAGTCGAAGTCGTGGCGAACGACGGGGAACAATCGGAACATCAAGGCTGGTAGCCAACCGGTCAGTAGCACCAAGAGTGATTTCGCCACCGACAGTGAGTGGCATCGGCACTATTTCGCTGAGTGAGTCGTGCGATAACGAGTGGAGTTGGGCCAAGCCGTGCACTCCGCCGGTGAAAGCCACATAACAACGCATCCCGTCAAGCACTCGGTTGATGCGGATGGTGTCACCGGGGTGAACAAGAGTTGCCTTGCAATGGGCCAAGGGTTGGTCGTTGATATATGCATTGGTGTCGGCTCCAGTTATGACGACGGTGACTGCAACAGAGGCACGCAGTGCCAAGCCACCGCTGGTTTCCAACATGGCGGCCGAGCGCTCATTGCCAGCCAGCCGATTGGCCAAGAGAAACGAACTGCGATCAACGGCTCCGGAGTGAGGCACTCCAAGATGTGCCCAGCCAGGGCGGCCGTAATCCCGCACGGTTGTTAGCCCGGCGCGCTCGATAATCAGCGTCATGTGATTTGCTCGAACGACACGATGGTGCCAGGGGTGAGTGTTGCCGGTTCATCGCGGGTCATGTTCCACAGTTCGTGGTCGGTGACACCCAGCAGGTGCCAACCCCCGGGCGATTCACGTGGATACACAGCGGAGTATTGCGCTGCGATGGCAACTGCACCGCGGGGCACCCGCGGGCGCGGTGTCGCTCGGCGGGGTAGGTGCAAGACCGCAGGCAGGCCTGTGAGATAAGCAAAGCCCGGTGAGAATCCACAAAACTCCACCACGTACTTCGCGCCACTGTGCAAGGTGACAACTTCTTGGCTGGTCAGCCCGCACTGTTGGGCAACGTAGTCAAGATCAGGGCCGCTGTAGTCAACGGCAAGAGTGACACTTGGGGCAGCTACAGGTGAGATCTCCACAGCGCCACTGACGTCAATTGAGCTAAGTAAGTCCCGCACGACTTCGGCGTTGTCGCGTGGATGTGTGATCACCACACTGCGGGCACCGGCCACCACATCGTTGATGGACACATGTTGTTCGGCGCAGGCGCGCAACATTGCGGTGCGCACCACGGCTGCTTCACCCGCAACCAAACCATCAATCATCGTTGCTTCAAGTCCGTACGCAATCACGCGCGGCGACAAGTTATTCGCCGCCACCAAATCACCGGGCACGCGGCACGACACCGGCGTCGGCACACGCTGTTCGCACTGCACGTAGCAACTCGGCAGCGCCCGGTGTGTCGCTATGTATGCAGATAGTTTCGGCATGCACTGCGAGCAATCCGCCATCCACAGTGCTAATGGTGCCGTCCTTTAGCACTTGGGTGACTCGAGCATAAATGTGACCAGGCTCGGTGATGAGCGCATCAGGGCGCGAGCGCGGGGTGAGAAGTCCGTTGGAAAAATAGCTGCGGTCAGCAAACCACTCAGAGACGAAACGAACACCATGTTGCACGGCGAGGCGTGCTGTTGCCGAATTGGCAAGCCCAAACAAAGCGACTTGGTGTCGTTGGGCCAGAGCTACCACCACAGCGGCATGTGCTTCGTTGGTAGCAGCGGTGTTATAGAGCGCACCATGCGGTTTGATGTACGTCACGCGAGTGCCGCAATTGCGGGCAATCTCCGCCAGCATCATGAACTGATGTTCCAAAGATGCATCAAGTTGTTGGTTGTCAATTTCCATGGCGACTCGCCCAAAATGTTCTCGATCTGGATACGACACTTGGGCCCCAATGGCCACACCATGAACCACCGCCGATACACACACTGCTTGCATTGATGCTGCGTCTCCGGCATGACCGCCACAGGCGACATTGGCGCTGGTGATATGGGTCATCAAGTCGGGTTCATGGCTGTCGCTCCACCACAAGGGTGTCTCGCCGAGGTCACAGTTCACGTCCATGAAGGTTTTTTCCTGCCTGATTTCGCCCATTTTTTGACCCAATTGCACGATAGATGCCAGTTCTAGGTAATACTTGGAAGTCCCAATAAAAGGAGAGTCCCATGAACACAGCAGTAATCGTTGATGCAGTTCGCACCCCACTCGGCAAGCGCAATGGTCGTTTGAAGAATTGGCACCCTGTTGATCTCGCAGCAGAGGCATTGAATGCCCTGACTTCACGAAACAATCTTGACCCAGCTCTAATTGATGACGTCGTAATGGGTTGTGTCATGCAAGTCGGCGAACAAAGTTTGAACATTGCCCGCAACGCTGTTCTTGCAGCAGGATGGCCAGAGTCAGTACCCGGCACCACCGTCGATCGTCAGTGCGGTTCGAGCCAGCAGGCAGCCCATTTTGCTGCACAGGGTGTTATCGCAGGAGCTTATGACATCGTGGTTGCCAATGGCGTAGAGGCCATGACCCGTGTTCCGATGGGCTCGTCGGTTGCAGAAGGAAAATACGGATTTCCCCTTGGCCCGCGAGTGGAAGAGCGCTATCGCTCAGAGGGTGGTCTCGTGAATCAAGGTATTTCTGCCGAACTAATCGCCGATAAGTGGAAAATCTCACGCGAAGATCTCGATGCGTTTAGTTTCCGTTCACAGAGTTATGCCGCACGCGCAACAAGGGAAGGTCGGTTTCAAAACGAAATCGTGCCGTTGCTTGATGCCGAGGGCGTGATGATGAGCACTGACGAAGGTATCCGTGAATCATCGTTGGAAAAGCTGGCATCACTGAAGCCGTCATTCCGACCGGTGGAAGAAGGTGGCCGAGTCACTGCTGGAAACTCGTCACAAATCACCGATGGTTCCTCTGCGCTGCTCATCATGAGCGAAGAACGAGCCAAGAAGTTGGGCTTAAAGCCTCGGGCACGTTTTGTGAGTTTTGCCCTCGCTGCCGAAAATCCGCGGTACATGTTGACTGCACCAATTCCGGCGACCAAGAAAGTCTTGGAGCGCGCCAACCTAACGATGGACGACATCGACTTGGTGGAGATAAACGAGGCCTTCGCAGCAGTGGTCTTGGCATGGGAAAAAGAATTGCACCCCGATATGGAAAAAGTGAATGTCAATGGTGGGGCAATTGCTCTCGGACACCCACTTGGTGCATCAGGTGCACGATTGACGTGCACCTTGCTCAACGAGCTGGAGCGCACCGGTGGTCGCTACGGCCTACAGACAATGTGTGAAGGCGGTGGCTTGGCCAACGCGTTCATTATTGAACGTCTCTAGGTAGGCAACACCACTTTGTTCGGCACGATCGTTTGGATAGCGATCGGGTTGTTGTTGGTGCGATTCATCTGGAAGATTGGCTTTGGGATGCTGCGCAGTATGACGACGTCACTGCCACCGCCGCCACCAACAGGTGAGATGCGTCGCATCAATGTTCGCTACCGCTGTTCGGTGTGCGGAGTGGAGCTACGACTTACGATGGCACCCGATGAACAGCCGCCGCCGCCGCGCCATTGTCTCGAAGACATGGATGTCATCGTTCCTGCCGAGTGAGGGCTGGTTAGCGATATTTAGTGGCGGTAAACAAACCGCCAAGCACCATGCTCAGGCCACCAAAGAGGTACCAGTTGCTGCGTCCACCGGGCACAAAGCCGAGGTAGTAAAACAAAATGACGAGTGAACCCAAGCCGAGCAACACGAACATGAGAATTGGCACCCAGCGCGGGCTTTCTTTGAAGGTTTCAGGAACCGGCGGCGTGTAGCGCGTGCTGGCGTCCGGGGTGGTGCGCCCACCGGTGTGTCGTTTTTTGGGAGCCATACGCACTGCCAGTGTAGAGCAAAGTCGCGGGTGTAATGACCCGAAAGCATTGGCAGGCTGAAGCCGTGGCTAAGCAGCGAGTTCTAGTAATTGACAACTACGACAGCTTTGTCTACAACTTGGTGCAGTACCTCGGTGAACTTGGTTGCGAACCCGTCGTCATTCGCAATGATGAGATGACTGTTGCCGAGGCAATCTCGTTGCAGTGTGCTGCAATTGTCGTTTCTCCTGGCCCCGGGCGCCCGCAAGATGCTGGCATCACCTGCGAGGTAATTCGAACGACAGCGCCGAGCGTTCCGATACTCGGAGTATGTCTCGGTCACCAGGCGATCGGCCATGTCTTTGGTGGCACAGTCGTGCGCGCATCAGAACTCCGGCATGGCAAGACATCAGTGATTACCCATGACAACAGTGGCGTGTTCACGGGTCTGCCATCGTCTTTTGAAGTCACGCGGTATCACTCACTGGTGGTGGAGCCGGAGTCGTTGCCGAGTTCACTCGTGGTGACTGCGACCACCGACGATGGAACCATCATGGGTGTACGCCATCGTGAGTATGCGGTGGAAGGTGTGCAGTTTCACCCAGAAAGCATCTTGACGCAGCACGGTCATGCGATGCTGCGCAACTTTCTTGTGCGTGCACAGGTGCTGTAGCAACGGCT
>JBILFO010000061.1:0-9223 GCA_044351505.1 Ilumatobacteraceae bacterium | reverse complement strand
CCTGCTTTGGTCGCTGCATAGGCGCCTGCCGCTGGCTCAGGAACAGTTCCAGCCACTGAAGAAACGCCAATAATGCTGCCGGCTCCTTTGGCCAACATCTGTCTTCCGAAATGTTTGGCACACAAAAAGACGCCGCGCAGATTAATTGCGCAGACTCGCTCCCACTCTTCAAGCGGCAGGTCTTCAAGTGGTGTCCAACTAATTACACCCGCATTGTTAATCAGCACATCGGTGCTCCCAAGTTCACGTGCGACTCGATCAGCTGCAGCACTTACTTCCAACTCAGACGAAACATCACAGTTGATATAGATCGCCGACCCGCCATCAGCGCGGATTGCGGCAGCAACGGCTTCTCCAACTTGCGGTTGCACATCCAGAATCGCAACCTTTGATCCGAGTCCGGCAAACACATGAGCGGCAACTTCACCAATACCCTGCGCTGCTCCAGTAATCACCGAAACCTTGCCCGACAGATCGAAAGAAGGCAATGGATACGACGTCATCAGATAATCACCGGTTTACCCGACCAAGGGGCAATCGGGCCTTGGTCACGAATGACAAATTCCTGCGGAAGATAATCAACAAGGTCAAGCGAGGCCGCGAGCCGACCGAACCCAACGCACAACGCCACGTTCATACCAAGCTCAATGATCTCTGCTTCGGTAAAAAACGACTTGAGCGACTCAATGACAGCATCGTCAATGGAGAGATGCTCATTGGCGAACTTATCCGCAAAGTCAAGCGCTGCTTTCTCCGCGTCGGTCAGATCTCCAGCCACCTGATGGTCGGACAACTGGCACACGAGTGTCTCATCGACTTCGTCTCCAGCAGCATCGCGGTAGCGAACAGCCATGCACGAACGGCACTGATTATGAAAAGCCACCCGCAGTCGCACAAGCTCGACGAGACGACGCGGCAGCACCCCTTTTGCGCGAAGTGTCGTCGTAAAGGTTGCGTACGCAGCTGCAATTTCTGGAATCTGGGCATACACCCCAATCGGCCCGAGTTCAAGCTGAGTTTTATTCGGGGCATCGACGAGGGACCGAAGCGGTTCGGCAACATCTGCTGGCTTAACAAAATGCAGTCTCGACATCGCCTGGCCTCGCTTAATCTGTCACAAGAATTGCTCGGGCAGGACACAGCACCTCGGCTTCATACACAATCTTCTCGAGTTCCGGAGCAATCACGGCCACCTTGACGACAGCGACGGAGTCCACAACCTCGAAGACGTCAGGCGCAATGCGCGCGCAATAGCCCGTTCCCTGACAAGCCGTGGTATCAATTGAGACCTTCATGGGTGACGATGCCAAGAATTTTGAATCTGCATCAAGTCGAAGAGTACCATTTGTCAACTCGCTAATTTTCGGAGCAACTATCCAGGGAGATAACTGATGGCTAATCGGATGACCAACCAAGTATTTGTGATTACAGGCGCCGGATCAGGAATCGGCCGTCAGACTGCGCTTCGCTGCGCCGAGCAGGGTGCTGCAATTGTTTGTGCCGACATCAACGATGCGGGAATCCAACAAACTGTTGAAGCTATTTCCGGCCAAGGTGGCAAAGCGTCAGCTGTGCGAGTTGACGTCACTTCCCCCGCTGACTGCGCAGCAATGGTCGCCCGTGCCCTTGCAGACTTCGGACGAGTTGATGGACTCTTCGCAAATGCCGGCGTAACTGGCGAAGGCACGGCTGAAAATACATCGCTTGAGGCCTGGAACAAAGTGATCGCCATCAACCTGACGGGTGTCTATCTTTCGTGCCAGGCAGTTCTGCCGCAGCTCATCAAACAACGCAGTGGATCAATCGTTGCCACCGCGAGCGTCGCAGCAATCTCAGGGGTTCCCAGCACCGCGTCGTACAGTGCCGCCAAAGCAGGTGTTGTCGGGTTGGTGCGCCAAATGGCGGCTGATTTCTCGCAATTCAATATTCGCGCGAACGCAATCTGTCCAGGCACAGTGCCTACACCGCTCGTTGTAAGTGCCTACCAACAGCGAGGCTTCATAACTGACGCAGGTGTTGATGCGGCATTTCGCGCAGCTGGCGAGCGGTTCCCGCTTCAGCGGGTCGGTGCAATTGATGACCCCGTAATGCTCGCCCTCTTTTTGTTAAGCAACGAGTCTTCCTGGATGACCGGACAAGCAATTGCAATTGATGGTGGACTGTCGCAAGTGGCGTGGAAGCCAGGCCAGTAACAATCAGGCGTTCCACAGGTCACGAAACTGTGACCATCCGCCACCTTCGGCGCTAGCGCCGCCATCCAAGACCAGCACTTGTCCTGTCATATAGGCAGCCGCAGTACTGCACAAAAAAGCAACAACATCGGCAACCTCTGTGGCCAAGCCCAGCCTGCCAAGTGGAGTTCCTTTCACCATTGCCTCACGGGCAATTTGGTCGGCGCGAAAATAGAGATCAAGTGATTCGGTGTCAATCGCGCCCGGCAACACTGCGTTGACCGTGCACCCGCGCGGTGCTAGCTCGACCGCCCACGACCTCGTCAACGACTCGAGCGCGGCCTTAGCGGCACCGAGTGCACCGTGGCCCGCTTGCGCAAAACGAGCATCAAGTCCGCTGATCGCCACAATTCGAGCAGCATCACCCATGAGCGGAATCATGCTCAACACCATCTGGTGATACGACAACACCACGGCAGACAAAGTCCGCTCTAAATGATGTCGCTGCGTGTGATTCAAAGACGCAAACTTCGTGGCTGCAGCACTCGCAACCAAAACGTCAAGTCGCCCGAATTCCTGCTTGATTTGCTCAAACATGTCGTCTATGTCTTGCTCTGAGCCAATGTCGGCACGTACCACCATGGCTCGAGCACCGCGAGCTCGAATTCCAGAAGCAACTTGTTCAGCCTCCACTAAGTTGCTGCGATAATGCACTACGCAGTCATGAGATTCTGACAATCGCTCCAGAACTGCTCTGCCGATGCCGCGCGAAGAGCCCGTAACTAGGGCAACCGGGCGATGGGTCATCCCCTTGAGCGTAAACCAAATTTCGGCCGTCGAAATTCCTCTGGCTGGTCATCAAACGGATACGCTTTTGCGAAGGATTCGCCAAAGCCGACAGAAATGAGCACGGTATGCCTGATGTCGCATTGACAGATGAGTTCTGGTCGGCGTGCTCCAGCAATCGACTTGTTCGACCTGTTTGCAATGACTGTGGAACCAACTTCTTCACGCCACAGTGGTGCTGTCCGCAGTGTCAGTCAGAGTCATGGGAATACGTCACGAGCAATGGCATTGGAACCGTCTACAGCTACACCGTCGTGCACCGTGCACCAACCGACGATCTAACAACGCCATATGTGCTTGCCATAATCACCATGGACGAAGGATGGCATATTATGACTCGACTGTTGAGCACCGACACAACAATCGATTTCATCGGTCAGCGCGCGGAAGTTGCTTTCACACGAGATTCCCGCAACGAGAACCGACAACTACCCACTTTTCAGTTAAGGAGCAACTCATGAACCTCGGCGTAGCCGTCACTCGCGAAGCAGTGCGACGACCAAATGCACTAGCACTTTTTTCACAGAACTTTCAATGCACATATTCCGAGCTAGATACGCGAACGAACCAAATAGCTCGCTGGCTTCGAACGACTCACCACTTGGAAAGTGGCGACCGACTGGCAGTGCTCCTGGCGAACCGCTGTGAAGTTGTTGAACAACTGACTGCTGCACACAAAGCGGGTCTGGTGTATGTCGGTCTGAATTTCCGGATGGACGACGGAGACCTGCGAACCGTCTTCGAAAATGCCGAACCACGGCTCCTAGTGACATCCGAAGAGTTCCGCAGCACGGCTGAATCGTTGTCAGAAACTTTTGCTGTTCCATTCGTCATGATCGAAGACATTGCAAAAGATGCTGCAGAGTCCCCGCTGACAGCGGTGTCAGATGCTCCGCTGCAGATTTTTCCGGCATCAAGTGACCATGCGTGCATCGTATATACGAGCGGAACCACGGGTCGGCCGAAAGGCGTGCTGTTTGATCATTCAGCGATGTCGCAACACGCCACGGTGGCGTGCCTCGAGTATGAGATAACTCCTGAAACGCGGTACCTCATTCAGATTCCGCACAACTCAAGCGTGAACATCACTATTGCCCCGTGTCTCATGATGGGGGCGGCAATCGGATTCCAGGACAGTCGATCGTTTTCTCCCGACACTTTCGCATCAGTAGTTGCCGATTTCTCCGTGACGCATTCGTTTCTTGTCCCGACACAGCTCATGCGCGTGCTTGACCAACTCTCCGATAGCGATGGTCGCCTCGCTTCGCTCACGACCTTGGGATACGGCTCCTCTCCGATTTCCCCTGACCGCTTACGCGACCTCGTAGCTCGCTATGGCGCGATCTTCTTACAGCTCTACGGCATGGCAGAGATCGCATCAATTGGCACCATTCTGCGCAAGAACGACCACGAGCGTGCGCTGAGCGAGAAACCCGCCCTGCTCAACTCCTGTGGGCGACCGTCCTACGGAGTCGCCGTCCGAGTCGTTGATGACAAGGGCATCGACGTCCCCGTCGGCGAGCGCGGCGAAGTCATCTTCGCGGGGCCACACGTCATGCTCGGCTATTACCGCGACGAGAAACGCACCTCAGATGCACTGTACGACGGATGGATGCACTCTGGTGATATCGGTGTCTTTGATGACGAGGGATACTTGTACATCGTCGATCGATTGAAAAACCTCATCATCCGCGGCGGTCTGAATATCGCACCAGTAGAAATCGAAAACGTCATCTACCGCCACCCCAGCGTGCTCGAAGTTGCCGTCGTCGGCGCACCCGACGAAGAATGGGGCGAGCGCATCGTCGCAGTCGTCGCCCGCACGACCCATGGCAGTGTGACCGAGCAAGAGCTGATACAACTTTGCAAAGACAGTGAGCTGGCAAGCATCAAACGCCCTGTCGAGATTCGATTCGTAGAGAGCCTTCCCAAAAATGCCGTGGGCAAAATCGACAAGCAGGCTGTTCGTAACCAATTTTGGACGGGCTCTCGGCAAGTGTAAATGGTTTCGCCGCTGCATAACGTCGCCATCGTCGGAATCGGCGCCACTGAAATGGCGCGTCGAATCGACCGCACCACGGTGTCTTCGTGTTTAGCGGCCGCCAAATCCGCGGTATCCGATGCCGGACTCACACTCGCAGATATCGACGGCGTGTGCGCCCGCTGGCCGGGGCCTGGTGGAACGGTTTTTCATCCTGGTTCGCAGGACTGGCTCAAACTTTTCGGACATGGGGTTCGCTGGGTCGGTGACACCTATCCACAGGGAGTCCCCGCCGTTCTCGACGCCGCGGCGGCGATTCTCACCGGTCAGTGCACCACCGTGCTCATCGTCGGCGGTCAATCCGGCGTGCTTGGTGGGCCTAACGTCGCGTCGTACACGCGGCCAGAAAATGAATTCACCGAATGTTGGGGAGCATTTACATCAGCACAATTCGCCCTCGTCGCACAGCGTTACCTGCATCTGCACGACGTTGAACGTGTCGCGATGGCACAAATTGCCGCTGCTATCCGCAACGCGGGATCCGTGAACCCTCACGCGGTAATGCACGGACGCGGGCCGTTCACTGCCGATGATGTACTCGCGTCGCCCATGGTTTCTTCTCCTTTCCACCTGCTTGACCTGTGCCTCGCCAACGAAGGCGCCGCCGCAGTCGTCGTCACGAGCATGGATCGGGCCCGCAACCTGCCGCAAACCCCCATCCGCATTCTTGGTGGTGGGTGCGAGTGGTACCGCCAGCAATACGTAGATCCGCCGATCTACGACGAGATCATCAACGTCGGCGCCACTGCGCTCTCCGACGCGTTCCGCCAAGCCGATGTCACCGCACGCGATGTCGACATCTTCGAGGTGTATGACATCAATACGTTCGAAGTCGTGCGCCAAATCGAACTCACCGGACTCTGCGCTCGCGGCGAGGGAGTCGACTTTCTTAACGAGGTGGGCATCGGCCCAAGCGACGGTTGCCCGGTCAATACCGATGGTGGGCTTTTGTCGTATTCCCATATTGGCTGGGGTGGACCGCAATTGAAACTTATTGAGGCAGTTCGCCAGTTGCGTGGCACAGCAGGACCGGGGCAAGTAGCCGACGCCGAAATCGCCGTTGTGATGGGTGCGGGCTCGGGAGCCCAGTACCACAATTCGATGATTTTGGGGCGCGCTACACCCTAAGAACGAACAGCGATAGGTGCACCGATTTCACAAGACTGATCAAGGTCGAGCACCGATATCAGTCTGCCAATAGCAAGGTATTTCGCTATACAGATCGAGAGTTCAACGACACCGCCGTCACCGAGTTCCAAGCGCAGTGACTCGATGAGACGATCATCTACCGACTCGGGGTCCTGACAAAAGCGTTCGGCATACTCCAACGCCAGTCGCTCAGCGGGAGTGAAATCCTCGGCTGTCTCCCACGTAGTGACTTGGTCCAGCAAATCCTCGGTCACACCAGCAGCCACCCCTTCCGGAGATCTGTACGCCTTGCAGCGAATGCATCCGTTGATATGAGCAATTCGGTATCGCACGACTTCGTGCAAACGGGGCTCTAGCTCACTCTGAGCAACAACATCGTTGAAGAGTCCGATCACGTTTGCCATCGCTGGTCGATGCATGAAAGCACGTCTTGCCTCCGACCCAGCTCTTCCCAGCATCAATGCGCCAACTTCTTCGGGAAGCAAGTTCACTCTGGTCATCGAGCTAGTCCTTTACTGTCGGTATTTACGAGTTAGGTGGACGAACACCATCAGCACCCGGCAGCCACGAGGCGACTCCGGAGATGGGAATGGCACAGACCACAGCTTCGACGATTTCGGTCTCGGTTGCCCCGGCGTTGCGCGCGCCAACGGCATGGATACCAACGAATCGAGAAGAGAATTCGGCTGCATTTACCGTGCACAGCAATAGCTCTACATACTTCGACTCGAGCAAATTTTCCGAGAGCGCCCACTCACGCATGAGGAAATAGCCCTCGAGTGCGCGCGGTGCCTCGTCGGCCATCAGCTCGATATAACTGGGAACGAAACCGAAGTAGGAGATGAAATACTCCTTTGCCTTGTCTGCCGAGGCGTCAAAAGTCGGGCGCGATGACGGTGGGGCGAGCACGGGCATTCCGCCTGTCGCCTGTTCGGCGGCTGCCCAGAATTTCTGAAACACTGACTCACCGCGCGAGATGAGCACGGACACCGCGGCGCCCTGCAACTGCTTCACGGTTACTCCGCGTTCGACTGCGCGACGCAATTCGCGACGCGCAGTCTCTTCGTGATTGCGCACAACGGCAGCCGTCGCCATAAAGAGAGCCTTGATGCCAGCGGGCAGCGCACCGTCGAAATCGCAAACTTCCCGCACGCGGGCGAGACCCTCGGCGAATTTCGGCGTGAGCCCGGCCAACTGACCGCTGCGCAGAAGCACGCTGCCCGTTTCCTCATGCCGTGCCTGTGGCGATGAGGGTGCACCTGTTGTCTCGGCAAGCAAGCAACGTGCCGCCTCGTCGACTCGTTGTCCGACGTACACACCTCTCTGGCGGGCCAGCTCGTTGCACGCCGCGATGCGACCAACTTCCCACGCATCAAACGCGTCGCCCATCGCTGCAGTTGACACGTCGTAACATGCACCGGCAAGGCCAGCTTCCTGGAGCATCACGAGACCAGAGATACCGGAGTCGTTCTTCGAGCGCCCACCGTCGGCACAAATGAAACCGTGCGGCGACACTTCGGTAATGAACCGGGCACCCGTCGGACCTGTGTGCCCCGCGGTAACGAGCACGTTGCGGTTGTCCTCGGGTTGCGCAAACACAATGGAGTCAGTCACGACAATGCTGCGATTCGCCGCAGAAGATTCTTTGATTTCGCGACGCACTTTTGTTGTCGGAGTGACATCACCTGGATCTTGTGTGGCCAGAAGTTCGGCAGCCTGCCGTGCCGCCATGCCATAGGTGACACCGCATCGCTCAGCCAGAATATTCATCCGAGAAATTTTGCCGTTGGTAAACATGTCGAGGGCATTGCCAAGCTCGGCAGTGCTGCCATCGACGGTTGCAGCAGGTATCCCGAGCGCCTCAAGATAAAACAGTCCTTGGATTCCCGAGCCATCTTTGGCGATATTTACATCGTGGCCAATCACCGCACGGGGTTGATGCGGCGCCATCAGTCGCACTGGCAAAACCCCGCAATACGAGGCAGCAACCATGACATCACCGATATTTCTGGCATCGCAGTACCGCGCAGAGTCGATCCCGATTACCCGAACCGAACCGTGGGTCGCGAGTAGCTCCTGGGGATGGTCTTCTTCACGGGCCAGCAATGGCGCTACATCTGTTGGCACTAGGAGACCCCCTCGGCGAACCATACCCGAAATTTGCTCGTTGCGCCATTGACCAGTTGCCGCAGACGAGTATCATCAATTTCAGCAGTTGTTAGGTGACTGCCAACCACTCACGACCCGCAAAGGATAAATCATGACTGCTCTACTTGAATTGCCAACCACCGATGATTTGACCGCAATGAGCCCAGCCCAGTTCGTTGAACTGATCCGGGAACAACTTCGCCAACCGGGCGGCGGGATGCACAACCACCCAATCATCGAAGCCATGGAAGCCGGCACTGCAACAAAAGAACAGCTCGCACTGTTCGGAGCACAGTTTTACCTGCACATCTCCAAGATGCTGCCCTGGATCGGCCTCATGTACGTCAACTGCCCATTTCCAGAAGTTCGCTCCTCGCTCGTGAAGAACCTTGCCGAAGAAGAACTCGGCATCATTACGAACACTGCCGCACACCCGACTCTGCTCTTGAAGTGGCTCAACAAGCTGGGCGCATCGGATGCCAGCGTCGTCAACCAAGAGCAACTGCCTGAAGGTCGCCGACTCACGGAGTATTTCGAATTCATGGGCCGTTGTCGCCCGTGGTTCGTGCCTCTCGCCGCCATCGGTATCGGACTCGAGTCATTCGTCCCCGACACCTTCCGACGAATTGTCGCTGCCCAGAAAAAGCACTACGGCATGACCGACGACGACCTCATCTTCTGGACCATGCACATTTTGGCTGACGCCGAGCATGGTGACGAAGGAATCGAAATCGTGTCGGAATACGTCACCGATGCCGTAGGACGCAAACAGGTATTCGACTGCACCGTCGAAACCGGCAAAATGTTCTTTGACCTCTGGAACGTCTACAAGTTGGCTTAGCTTTAGCTACAACTTTGCGACTTCACC
>JBILFO010000060.1:0-9308 GCA_044351505.1 Ilumatobacteraceae bacterium | reverse complement strand
GCTGGCGGAACGAAAAACTCCATTTCCATCTGTTCAAATTCGCGCGTACGGAAAATGAAGTTGCCTGGGGTAATTTCGTTGCGAAACGATTTCCCCACTTGAGCAATACCGAATGGTGGCTTCTTGCGACTCGTCGCTAACACGTTGGCAAAGTTCACAAACATGCCCTGGGCTGTCTCGGGGCGCAAGTACACCTCGGCGCCTGCACCCTCAATCGGGCCAGCGGCGGTTTTAAACATCAAGTTAAATGCTCGAGCCTCGGTAAAAGCGCAACCCTTCATTTTTTCAGGACAGTCACGCGTGTCGAGTTGATCTTGGCGAAAGCGTCGTTTGCAGACCGTGCAATCCACCAATGGATCACTGAAATTGGCAAGATGCCCGCTGGCTTCGAACGTTTGCGGCGGGTTCAAGATCGCAGCGTCAATGAGCACCACATCGTTGCGGGTCTGCACCATGGCGCGGATCCATGCATCTTTGACATTGCGCAGCATGAGGGCGCCGAGCGGGCCGTAATCGTAAGAAGATCGAAACCCGCCGTAAATCTCAGCACTCTGAAACGCAAACCCACGGCGCTTGGCCAGATTGACGATTTGATCTAAATCTTTCGCTGGCATCGCATCAAGACTACTCGTCAGCCGAGTTGCGGTGCTTCAAATAATGAAGAAGAACGGATGCGACGCTCCAGGTGGTGCTCCATCGCCTGACGCGCAAGCATCACGACTTCATGCATGACCGGCGCCGAGATGTCGTCACGTCGAAGTTGCATCGCAATTCGACCACCGAGAATATCTTGAATCACGCTCAGCGCTGCTGGCGATGCCGCCACACCACGACGATGCGCCTGACACTGGGCGCCACTGGCACTCACGTCGTAGGCCACGAGGCCTTCAACGCACCCACACACCACGCAACGATCGACACATGGCCCCACACCTTCCTCGGCAAGAAGGCGGAATTGTAGAGCAGGCAAAATCAGCGGTTGAAACTTGGTATTGAGTTGACGCAGGGCGCCCACGAGCATGCGGTAAAGGTGTGGGGTCGGTGAACGATCATGAGCTAGTTGATCCACCATTTCGCACATTGCCAGCCCATCGGTAGTTGCCTCCAGATGGGCACGTGTTTGGGTGGAGATTTCAATGAGTTCAACTTGGTTCACGATGTCGAGTTCACGACCGCGATACAACTGCACTTGCACATGGCTCATCGGCTCGAGGCGCGACCCGAAGCGCGAACTGGTCTTGCGCACACCCTTGGCCACTGCTCGCACTTTGCCTGAGTCTTGGGTGATGAGAGTGACAATGCGGTCTGCTTCGCCCAGTTTGTGGGTGCGCAGCACGATGCCCACGTCGCTGTACACCGGCATTACGAGTCGACGCCCCCGAAACGGCGGTCACGACGAGTGAAGTCATCGATGGCCATCTCCAGATGTTCGGCGTCGAGAGCATGCCAATCGGCATCAAAAAACACCAATTCGGCGTAGGCCAGTTCCCACACCAACGAAGCTGGCATCTGAGTTGCCGGCCCGAGCACGATCACGAGGTCAGGTTCATTCGGTGCCGGTGCACTGAGTGCTGCCGCCAAACGATCTTCGGTGATCTCACCCGACGCTGCAACTGCAGTTGCACCAGCCGCGATGCGCTCTTTTCCGTCGGCGCACACATCCACGATGACCGTTACACCACCGGTCGGCAGCATCACAATCTTCTCGGCATACCGCACCCCGCCACACGCTGACATCAATTGTTCACGAACGCTTTCGGCATCTAACGCGGTGCCAGCAGCCGTCGGCACCAGCGTGACCCAGGCTGCACCACCGCCAATCGCGGCTTGCGCTACCACGTTGATGCGAGCTCGCCATTCGTCTGGCGAAGTAGCAGCCCATTGCGCCACGGTTCCAGCACACAGCAACACGTGCGAGAGCGAGGATGCACCAGCCACCCGTACATCCTCGCACTAGCAAGTAGTTTCAGAGCGCACCACCCACCATGCCCGACCTAGCCAGCACCACATCCATAACCGCAGCACTGCGTGGCACGCATGTTGCTTGCATCATGGACGGCAACGGACGATGGGCCAAGCGCCGCGGGTTGCCACGCACTGCCGGCCACACCGCAGGTGAAGAAACTTTGGCCGAAATAGTGCGTGCCGCCGCGAAACGCAACGTTGCCTATCTCACAGTGTTTGGTTTCAGTACCGAAAACTGGGTGCGACCGCCGTCGGAGGTGCGCCATATTTTGGGGCTTCATCGCCGGCTGTTTGGGCGAATCGATGAACTCAATGCCAACAATGTTCGAGTCAACTGGATCGGCCGACCGTTCGACGAGCCAGGTGCTCGCACTCCAGCGCCCGTACAAAAGGCAATTCGCGATGCCATCAACGACACCAAGCACAACACCGGCATGGTGCTTACCGTTGCATTTGACTATGGCAGCCGAGTAGAGATCGCCCGCGCAGCCCAGCGCGCACAAACAAAGCGACAAGGCAAAGAGATCAACGCTGATGCGATTGCAGTCGAGCTTTACGCCCCCGATCTACCGCCTGTCGATGTATTGGTACGCACTTCGGGCGAAACCCGCATCTCGAATTTCTTGTTATGGCAAGCCGCCACCGCCCGCGTCTATTTCACTGACTGCTCGTGGCCCGACTTTGGCGCCGCTCAACTCGATGAAGCTCTCGCATTGTTGACCACGACAAGATGACGCCTGCTGAACAAAAGGCCGTCAACCTGCTCGAGCGAGTAGTGGCCCAGATGCCACACGCTGAGCACCGCAGTGGGCAAACCGAGATGGTGCAGCACGTGGCGAACAGCATCGCCACTGGTTCGTCACTCGTAGTGCAGGCAGGCACAGGCACAGGCAAGACACTTGGCTACCTCGTGCCCATCTTGGCCGCCGGTCAAACGGCCATCATCGCTACCTACACCAAGGCTTTGCAAGATCAACTAGCAAGTGTCGACTTGCCACTGCTGCAAGCGGCATGCGCCGATGATCCTGATTTGGCGTTTTCTTGGGCGATTCTCAAGGGTCGCAACAACTATCTATGCCGACAGCGGATGTCAGAGATTGAAACGGGTCATGATCAATTGGCACTCACCGACGCGCCGCGTGACGTGGCCGAAGAAATCCGTCGGCTCGTCGAATGGGGTGCTGGCAGCCCGAGCGGCGAAATGTCGGATGTTCCTTTTTCATTCGGTGATACGGCATGGCGAAAAGTCAGCCTCGGATCAGACGAGTGTCCTGGTGCCAGTAAATGTGCTTTTGGCGAAACTTGCTTCACTGAACTCGCCAGAGCCAACGCCAACAACGCCAATGTGATTGTCGTTAACTTCACGCTTTATGGCTTGGACTTGGAGCAAGATCGCGAGTTCCTCCCCGACCACGATGTGGTGGTATTTGACGAGGTGCACGAATTAGAAGACGTCATCAGCGATACTGCGTCGGTCACGATTACTGGTCGGATGGTCGCCAACGCAGCTGAGACGGCTCGCGCTGCTTTGAGCTCTCAGAAACTGGCGAACGCCCTCAGCAAAACTGCCAAAGAGCTCGACGAAGTACTGGGTCGATTTAGTGGTCAGCGCCTTGCTTCACCGCTGCCTGACGACATCGACGCTGCACTGCGCAACGCAGGCACTCAGTGCGACCTCATTCTGGAAAAGCTGCGTGCCTCCCCTACTGAAACACCCGAGCATCTTCGCGCCACGGCCGCAGTCAGCCGCATGCTCGAAGCATTGCGCAAAGTGCTGGTGTCGGGGTCAAACATCGTTGCATTCGTAACCGATGTACGCGGGGCGGCACGCTTGACGGCTGCCCCGAAACGCGTCAACCATGTTCTGGGCACTGTCTGGCAAGACACCACGGCGATTCTTACGAGTGCAACTATTCCGCCGGGGATGCCCAAGCGGCTTGGCTTGGTCGTCGACGACGATGCAATTGTTCGTGTTCCGAGTCCGTTCGACTACGCCAAGCAATCACTGCTCTACCTGGCCGACGATCTGCCAATTCCCAATGCCACAGACCGTGCGTCCCGCCTGCAGGCACGGATCCGCGAACTTATCGCCATGTCAGGTGGCTCAGCACTAGTGCTTTTCACGAGTTGGGGTGTGCTACGTGAAACCGCTGCGGCGCTCAACGGCCAACTCGGCAAGGGCATCAAGATGTATGTGCAAGACGACATGCCCAAAAAGGCCTTGCTTGATGCCTTTCGCTCCGACACCACATCGTGTTTGTTTGCCACGCGCGGCTTCTTTCAGGGCGTTGATGTGCCCGGCGATGCGCTTCGTTTGGTGATCATCGACAAGGTGCCGTTTCCGGCCATGCACGACCCGCTCCTTGACGCTCGGCGTGAAGATGCCGGCAAAGGTGCCTTCATGATTATCGACGTACCGATGGCGGCTGCGGCACTGGCCCAGGCGGCTGGTCGATTGATTCGCACTGCTACCGACCGCGGAGTCGTGGCCATTCTTGATCCACGGTTGTCGCAAAAACGCTACAAGAGCGCGGTGCTGAGCGGAGTCGAGCACATGCCTGAAACCAATCGACTCGTCGAAGTCGAAGATTTTTTCACCAAACAGCGGGCTTAAGGCTCGAGCGAGAAGCGATAACCAAGACCACGCACCGTGATGACATGGCGTGGCTCGTTAGGTGAGTCCTCGATCTTTACCCGCAGTCGACGAATGTGGGCATCCACGAGGCGGCTGTCGCCCAGATACTCATACCCCCAGACGCGCTCCAACAATTGATCGCGACTCAAAACAATGTTGGGGTGATCGGCAAATTCAATAAGTAACCGCAATTCGGTCTTGGTTAAAGCAACTTCAACACCAGCCTTCAACACCAGCGCCCGTTCACGATGCAACTGCACATTGCCAAAGTGCGTGACATCGGGTGAGGGTCCGGATGATTCGCGCACCAATCGTCGTAGTGCCGCGCGAATACGCGCGGCGAGCTCTTTGATATTGACCGGCTTGGTCACGTAGTCGTCTGCACCGGCTTCGAGGCCGGCTACCAAGTCGTGGGTGTCTGTCTGGGCGGTCACCATGATGATCGGCACGGTGCTTTTCTGGCGAATCTCTCGACACACCTCAAACCCCGAGATGTCAGGAAGCCGCAGATCGAGCAGTACTAAGTCGGGCTGTTCGCTATTGACCATCGACAAACCCACCCGACCATTCGGGGCCTGCAATACGACGTAGCCCTCGTCTTCCAGTGCCAAACCGAGTGCGGCACGAATACTCGGGTCGTCTTCCACCAGCAGGATGTTTGGCATACCGCAGCAGTCTGCCAAACAAATTCATTTTGTTACGAAAAACGCACAAGTTTGTAAGTCTGGCGTCATATCGCTCGGCCAAGATGATGCAGAGCCGGTGCGGATCATGCTCCCCCTTGATCCCACCGGCTCAACCATTTTCACCATTGGCAGTTCTGCGCCATGCTGTAGGGGTGCCATCAGAACTCACGTCGAAATCTGAACGCTGGCGGCCGCGCAACCTGCGGCCCGGTTTGCGCCCACGAATCGCCACCTACTTAGCACTTGCCACATTCGTGGCTGTCGTGATTCTCAGCGTCGTTACTTTCGCAGCCACCCGCAATTATCTGCTCGATACCTCGACAGCTACTGCCCGCTCACAGGCAATCACCAATGCCCAACTCATACGTTCGCTCGTGGGTGCCAACCGCACCGATGCCGGCGAAGTCGTCACCAATCTGCGCACCGAAGCCTCGGGGTTCGCCGTTCTGCATCTGGGCGCTGAAGACCTCTTCTATGCGCAGGCACCACTCTCTTTCACTCAATCCAACCTGCCTTCCGCATTCGTACGTAACGCAATCGCCGGAGTCAGCGGCATGCAGCGGGTGGAGTTTGCCGGGCGCCCCTACCAAGCGGTGGCGATCTCAATTCCTGCTATCGATGCAACGTACTTTGAAGTGTTTGCAATTGGTGATGTGTCCGACACCCTCGGCACCATTCGTTCAACGCTGATTGCCGCCGTACTCGGAATCACTGTGGTGGCCGGTGGTATCGGCTATCTGTTGAGCGGCAACGTACTGCAACCGTTGCGCCGCGTTACCCAAGCAGCGAGCACAATCGCAGCCGGAGCGCTGGCTACGCGACTAGAACCCGAATCTGATCCCGACCTGCAACAGCTCGTAGCGAGCTTCAATGGCATGGCTGATGCTGTCCAGGAGCGAATCGAACGTGAAGAACGATTCGCTAGCGACGTGAGCCATGAGCTGCGCTCGCCCATCACTTCGCTCGGCGCTGCGGTGGATGTGCTGCAGGGTCGCGCCGACGAACTATCAGACCGCAATCGACAGGCGCTCGACATCGTCGCCACCCAAGTGAAGCGATTCGATCGCACAGTCATGGATTTGCTGGAACTGAGCCGTCTTGACGCGCGCGCTGGCCAGGACCAACTCGAAGAAACTCATCTCACACCACTCGTTGAACGAATTGCTACACGTCACGGCTACGGAAATGTTCTGGTGGTGTCCGATCTGGATGCCGACGATGTCGTAGTCGTAGACAAGCGTCGCATCGAACGAGTGCTACTCAATTTGTTGGACAACGCCCGCGACCATGCCGGTGGCGCGTCCGACATTCTGCTGAGCAGCAACGAAAATGAACTTTTGCTTATCGTCGACGACAACGGGGCAGGCATCGGTGTTAGCGAACGCGTCCGAATATTTGAGCGTTTTGCCCGTGGCACGGCTTCGCGCAACTCCGTCGGCAGCGGGCTCGGTTTAGCGATCGTTTCCGAACATGCCCAGGCCATGGGTGGTCGAGCATTTGTCGACACCTCCCCCAGTGGCGGCGCGCGCTTTGTAGTCACGATTCCGCGCGGGGCGCTGGCATGAAATTCAGAAAATTCGTTGTCGCAACAACCGTGGCACTGCTAGCCGGTTGCGGCTTGCCGAATGAGGGTCGTTTTACTCCCCTCTCGCGCGAGCAGGTGCCTGATGCACTAACGGCACCCAGCACCTCAACTCCGACCACATCGGTACCAGACGAAGCCGAAGCATCACCCACCACCGTCACCGACGCGCTATATGACGTTGTCGAGCTCTATTTCGTGAGCGCCAACCGTGTAGTACGCAGCGAGCGTCTGATCGTCAGCCCAGCAACACCCACCCAAGTTGTTGAGACATTGCTCAGAGGACTCGACTCAGCTGCCCAAACCGCGGGCTTGCGCAGCGCTTTACCACGCGGCACCAATGCCACAGTCGAAGTGCGGCGAGGCATCGCCCGCGTGTCGGCAGTCGCCCCGTTTTTGTCAAAACTTGAGCCACTTGACCAACGGCTGGCGATTGCACAGATAGTGCTCACACTCACTCGCCGTCCTGGCATCGGACAGGTGATTTTTGTCGTGGACGGTGCCGAAATCTCGGTGCCCCGTGGCGGCGGCGACCTCACCGTTGCCGGAACACCAGTTACCTATGACGACTACCTTGCGGTGCTTTCCACCCGCGACTAACTCAAATCAAATATTCGACTGCAACTAGTAGCCCAAGCGCTCAATGCGATCAGGCCGTTGCTGCCAGCCGTCATCAACCACCACGGCCAACTCAATATGAGCACCTTTGGCCAGCTGAAGACGCACGGCCGTGCCCACTTCTTTCAGCACCAAACCACCTTTGCCGATGACCATACCTTTTTGGCTGTCTCGCTCAACGATGATTTCACAGCGAATCCGGGGCCATTCGTATTCCGTTACGCGCGTGGCAATCGAGTATGGCAACTCGTCGCGCATTCGCCCCAATAGTTCTTCGCGAACGAGATCGGCGATCCACAGCATGTCGGGTGTTTCGCGCACCACTTCCGGCGGATACAGCGCCTCGCCAGGTGGCAAGCGTTGCGCAATCCAATCCATCAATGGACCGATGCCCTCCCCAGTTTTTGCCGACACTGGGAAATATGCAAGTGCATCAAGTGAGGCAACCGCCAGGAGCTGTTTCATAACTTTGGCGCGCGACGTGGCATCAATTTTGTTGACTACCACGAAACTTTCTTTAATATTCAGCCTGTCTGCAACGAACTGGTCGCCGCGCCCGAAGGGCATGGTGGCGTCAATGACTAGACCAGTGATGTCGACTTCGCGAACCGCCTCCATGGCCGTGGCGTTTACTCGCTTGCCGAGCGCTGTGACGGGCTTGTGAATGCCAGGCGTGTCAACGAACACAATCTGAGCGTCGGTGCGATGCACGATGGCTCGCACCCGAGTACGCGTAGTTTGGGGCTTGTCAGAAACGATTGATACCTTGCGACCGCAAGCCGCATTGATGATGCTGGACTTACCAACATTGGGGCGCCCAACAAGGCTGACAAACCCGCTATGCATCGTGCAACGACGCTACTGAGTCATGGGCCACTAAGCCGTTCTTCACTGTTTTCGTCTGCCAGACTCAACGGCATGGCTGAGCGTCGCAAGTGGATCGATCGCATGCAGCCGCAAACTTTGCAAATCGCCACATGGCTGCTGTACATCAACGGCTTCTTTGCATTGGTCGAACTCATTGACGGTGGCGGCGTGTTGCATTATTTTCGCGTGCGGTACTCAGTCGGAATCTTCTTGGGCCTAATCGTTGTTGCGGCCTACGTAGCAGGCGCTTTTTTGATGGCCAACGAAAAAAAGATCGGCTGGAAGATTTCAGTGGCTGTCGCCGCGACCCCCTTCGCACTCACCTACGTTGCTTACACCCAACTCAGCGCCCCGCTGCGCTATCGACTCTTTGGGGCCAGTTTGTTGTCGTTCGCCTTCGACGTGGCGGTTTTAGCCCTGCTTTTGCACCCCCAAAGCAAGGAACACCAGCGCATCTGGTATCACTAGAGCATGACCAAAATAATCATGAAGGGCGCCGATGGCGTCAAAGCCCACGTCGGCATGCACCTCGGCTACAGCGACTATCTCACCGTGACCCAAGAGATGGTCAATACCTTTGCTGATGCAACTGGTGACCACCAGTGGATTCACATCGATGTTGAAAAAGCCAAGCAGGGTCCCTTTGGTGCACCGATCGCCCACGGCTATCTCACGTTGTCACTCGGACCAACCCTTTTGCCCCAGATATACGGCATTGAAGGTGCAGTGATGGGCGTCAACTACGGCACCAACAAAGTACGTTTTCCATCACCAGTGCCCGTAGGTTCACGCCTACGAGTCGGCGCCAAACTGCTTGACGCCCAAGACGTTGCTGGTGGCATTCAAACCACGATGGAAGCCACGTTCGAAGTCGAAGGCGCCACCAAACCAAGTTGTGTCGCCGAGCTGGTATTTCGCACGTATTTCGCTTAACGAAACTCGTTCGCTACAGCCG
>JBILFO010000059.1:0-9321 GCA_044351505.1 Ilumatobacteraceae bacterium | reverse complement strand
GGGTCGCGCGTTGGTGTGTGCCCCATATTTTGCAACAGTGGTGTTGGCAGCCAACACATTGCTACAAAGCGGCGACGATGAAGCCAAGAAAAAGTATCTGCCAGGCATCGCTGCTGGCGAGACCATCGCCACGCTGGCATCCACCGAGCCATCAGGCAAGTGGGATGAAGCCGGCATCACGATGGCAGCCAAAGGTTCGGGCGCAAAGTTCACGCTTGACGGCACAAAAATGTTCGTCATCGACGGCCACACTGCATCGCTGATCCTCGTGGCTGCTCGCACGGCCAAGGGTGTGTCGCTGTTCGCTATTGATGGCAACGCCAAGGGTCTCACCCGCACTGCACTTTCCACCATGGATCAAACTCGCAAGCAAGCCAAGTTGGAATTCAAAGGTGTCGAAGCCGAACTCATTGGAACCGAAGGCAAAGGTTGGGAAGTGTTGAGCAAAGTGTTCGACCTTGCTGCCGTTGCCCTTGCTGCCGAACAAGTTGGTGGAGCACAAAAGGTGCTCGACATGGCGGTGGAATACGCCAAGGTGCGCGTGCAATTCGGTCGCCCAATTGGTTCGTTCCAAGCCATCAAGCACAAGTGCGCCGACATGTTGCTCGAAGTCGAGTCAGCCAAGTCGGCGGCTTACTACGGCATGTGGTGTGCGAGCGAGATGAACGACGAGCTCGCTTCGGTTGCGTCGCTGTCCAAGGCGTACTGCTCAGAGGCATATTTCCACGCTGCAGCCGAGAACATCCAGATTCACGGTGGTATCGGTTTCACCTGGGAACACCCGGCGCACCTGTACTTCAAGCGTGCCAAGTCGAGTGAACTGCTGTTCGGCGACCCGGCTTACCATCGCGAACAACTCGCGCAGCGAATCGGTATCTGAACTCCGTCACGCTGCTCTTCGCTGCGCTGTCGGCGCTGGTGGTATTCGTTATTGCCGCTGTGTCGATCGGTCGCGAGGCGCGTCGCCTAGATGCGGTGGCCCCGCGGGCCGTTTATATGTTGGATGAAGCCGTGGCGTTCGTTGCTGCCCAACTACCGGCCGAATCGCAAGCACGGCTTACCTTCGATGAAGTGCAACAGCTCTTGGTTGCCCACATGCGTTGGTTGCACGCCAAAGGTTTACAGCCACGAGATGTGATTGATCGCCAACAAGACATCGATGACGAACTCGTGGTCAGTGAAGACACCATCACTGCTTGGCTACTTGGCGAGGCCGAGCGCTTGCAGATTGAGTTGCTCGACGATGTGGATGCCGTGCGAGTGGTGCAAGCGCACTTGGCTTATTTCGAAGAAATTGGTGCGGTGGGCCCGAGGGCGTCTTCGTAGCTGCGCTCGGTGTGTAAGTCGGATCGCCACACATTGATGAAGCGCTGCAGGCGTGGGTTGAAAAACGGGTCGTCATCCAGGATGTCGCCCCAACGGGCACCAAGTTTTGCAACCTCTGTTTCGATTCGCAGGGCAACACGGGTTTTTGACTCAAAGTGAAAGAACTTGGCATGCGGGGTGAAGATCACCGCATAACCAGCCTGCTGCACCTTGAGCGCAAAGTCGATGTCGTTCCAATTGCCAGGAAACTGCGTGCTGAGCCCACCAACTGCATCAAACACTGCTCGCGAGGTGAGCAAGCACGCGGCAATCACGCTTGATGCTTCACGCTGCACACGCACGTAGTTGTGCGCACCGCGAGTGTCGGCAGGTTGCGAGCGATACATGTCGGTTGGGTCGGGGGTAAAGACGTGTCCGGCGCTTTGGATAGTGCCATCTTCGAAATAGAGCATTGGCCCCACGATGCCAACCTTGCCATCCTCGAAGACCGCCAGCATTGTTGCCAGCGCATCGGGTGAGATGATTTCGGCATCGTCATTGAGCAACAAGATGAACTCGCCAGAGGAGTGGGCAACACCGATGTTGTTCTTTACAGCGAAGTTGAACGCCTTGTCGTAATCAACAATCAACAATCGATCGCCACCAATCTGGGCAAGTGCGGCACGCACCTCTGGTGGTGTGGGGGTGTCGGCCACCACGATGATCTCAAAGTTCTGATACGTGGATCGCTCAATCAACGTTCGCACCGCGTTGACCACCAGTGGGAATGTTGCGCCGCGAACTTCGGCACTGCTGCCGCGGGTGGGGATGATGACGGAAACTTTTGGCTGTCGCGTGAGCGTGCGCTCGACCCGCACGGCTGGGATAGCGGGGTCAAGAAGCGCAGTTGCTGCGATGCCAGTGCGTTGCAGGTGCGCGGCCACCGCCACTTGGTCGGCAGTCGGCAGCAAGTTGGGGTTGGGCGTCACGTTGAAAATGACGGGTGAGCGAAACACGTGTTGTGCTTTTTCGGTCAACCGCAAGTTGCGATCGTGCGAGCCTGCGTTGGCGAGCAGTTCAAGACCTCCTGCGGCGTTCACCACCGAGCGTCGAGCCATGATGAACTCACCGATGTAATCGTGTGAGCGCAATCGCTCGGGCGAAAACGAGGGGCGACGTTGAAACGTGGGCAGGCGATCACCACGGTTGATGGCGTGGCGCGTATCGCCATACAACACGTCGACCCCGGCCTCGATGGTGGTTGCAATGTGTAGTGAGTCGCGCTCAACAACATCACCCGCGGCAACGAACACCACCCACTCTGCCGACTCATCGTCGCCGATGGTGATGCGCCGCCCAACAAACTGCGGCAGTGATGCAGGCCCATGGGCGAGGTACCACGGGCGACGGGTGAAGCCCAGGCGGCGCAACGACTTGGCGGTTGCGGCAAGTGCATCGGATGACGCGTCGCCAGCGTTGGTTACAAATAGAAAGCTTGACATCTACTTGGCCAGGCGCTTTTTGAGTTGCAGGCGAAAGCCCTTCGGAATATTGCGATACACGAAGCGAATCGGGCGCATCCAATCGCGGTGCACCCAGTCGTTGGGTTTCTCCCGAAACTGGTATTCATCCACCGGGCGACCGCTGGCCTGCAAAACGTGGTGTCGACGAGCGGTCGCAGCCCGCCCGGCTTCGTCGTCAATTTGCGCCCACTGCGCAAGTAGGCGCTGCACTTCGTGATCGTCACGCGGTGAAATCACTGAGACTCCGTTAGATCATCACGTTGAAGCCGGCCATGACACGTTCGCCAAGTGCAACATCACCCGCAATGTTGACGCGCGGGTCACCTGATGCAAAAAACTGTCGTCCACAGCACAGCGCAACGTAGGTGTTGCTATCAAGAGTGATGGTGCAAATCGGGCTGGTCGCCGCTGCTACACCGCTATCAATATGAGCAGCCTTGCCAGCGTTGGTGGCGATGTGAAACGTGCATGCAACTGGCCCGGTGATGTCAATACGCACCGTGCTGCCATCTGGTGCTGCGGCCCGCTTGCCCACCACCATGGGTAGCGAGCGAGCAAAACGGCCGATGCTGTGTTGGGCTGCGGGCCCACCTTCGTTGCCAGATTGATGCAACACACGACGAATATCTTGCTCATGCACCCAGGCGTCCATCACGCGAATGTGCAAAAAATCAGCGAATGTGCCGGGGCCGGTTGGCGTCATCATTTCGCGGGCAAAATACTCATCACCTACGGTGGCGAATGTGTCTCGTCGCTTGGCTTGAATGGCTTGCCACTCGGCAAACACTTCGACACCACTGCGGCTGCGTCGCGCGTCAATTTCGTGCTCGTTGAATTCACCGATTGGGTTCTTCACATGCGTCAAATTCGTGGCACGGTGAGTGGTGGGTGCTTCACCGTGCAGACCACGTTCAGACGACAGCAAATGCACGACGGTGTCTTGCACAGTCCAGCCGGGGCACTCGGTCATCGTCTTCCATTGGGTTTCGTCGAGTGTGACGAGCAACGAATCGAGCGAAGCCCAGACGTCCTGCAATAGATCAATGAGCACAGTTGGGCGGGTCATAACGCTGGGTTCTGCACGGTGTTCCACTCACGCGTGCGCAGATATGGGTTGAACGCGTTGCCGATATGGGTGAGGTCATCAGCCGTCTTGGGCACCTTCAGTTCATAAAAGTGTGGAAACTGCGATGCGCCGTGCACGAGGTCCCAGAGTCGAAGTGCGTCGTCACCGCTGGGTGCGGGCACGATGACGGGGCCAAAGATAGCCCGACCTGTTTGCGGCACAATGATCGGCACACCGAAACCACCCAGTGCACTCACTGCATGCTCGTGGTCGCGTCGCACATCATCATGCGTGGTGTGGTCGGCGAGGGCTGCCTGCCATGTTTCGGTGGGTGCACCAATTGAGGCCAACAGTTCGTTGGCAGTGTCGACTTCGTATGGGCGCCGACCTTCGATGTGCAAGGCATGTGCGCTGGCCAGATACCAGGCACCACATAGGTCGTTGCTCTGGCGACGCAACCACGCAGCGACGCGCAGCGGTGTCCAGCCGTAGGCCAGCTCGCGCTCCCACGGAAACTTCTTGCCGTCCACGTGGTTGATGGCCTCCAGGCTGAAGAACTTCCAATTCACCTGCAGATCAGTCAGCCGTTGTACTTCGCGGATCCATAACGAGGTTTGGTGCGCATATGGGCACATGGTGTCGAAATAGAAATCCACTGTCGCCATACCCGAACCCTAGGTTAGATTTATGACGTGGAACGCCCTGGACGTTTTGAACACACCCGTTTTCTGGGCGACAAGCGCACCCAACTGGTGTATGACCTTGACACGTGGAGTGAACCCGCCATCATCGACGACATCGTGAACACGAACTCTGGTCTTTGCTTCGGCCCCGACACGCTGCCCGAGGCCCGAAACCGCGGTTATCGGCTCGCTCGCGCGTGAACGGCTCGTTTGCGAGCGGTGCTTGGAATCTCCAGCGTTATCTGACCACGGGTTCGGCGCGTAGCGGGGCGCGCCCCGCAGTGTTGTTGTGTCACGGGTTTCCGATCGGCCCGCAAGATGCGCGGCACTCGGCAAGTTCGTTTCCCGAACTCATTGACCGCATCGCCAACGAATTGGGCTGGGCGGGCATGACGTTTACTTTTCGTGGGTGTGGTCTTAGTGAAGGCGACTTTTCGTTGCAAGGCTGGATCGAAGATTTGCGTGCTGCAATCGATCACCTCGTTGCCGAGACCGAACCAACACAAGTGTGGATGTTGGGCACCAACACGGGTGCGTCACTGGGTTTGTGCGTCGCGGCCGACGACCCGCGTGTGGGTGGATGCGCTTTGCTTGGGCCGCGCGCCGACTTCGACGACTGGGCCGATCAACCACGACGCTTTCTCGAACACACGCGAGAAATCGGCGCCGTGCGCACCCCGTCGTTTCCGCCAAACTTCGACGAGTGGAGCCGCGAACTGCGACGCTTTCGACCAGTCGATTCGGCTCGACGACTAGCGCCGCGGCCACTGCTGCTCATGCACGGTGATGAAGACGAGCTGGTGCCCGAAAGTGACTCGCGTTCAATCGCCGAAGCGCACGGCAGTGCTGAGTTGCACATCATTCCTGGTGGTGGGCATCGGTTGCGTCACGACCCACGGGCGATTGCAATGTTGATTGGTTGGCTTGACCGCCAGCGTTAATGTTTTAGTGCTGCGTGATTATCGGTCGTAGCCGTCAGGGTGACGCTCGTGCCAGCGATACGCGCTGGAGATGATCTCGCGCAAATCTCGCGTGGCACGCCACCCCAAAACGGCGCGCATCAACGTGGGGTCGGCAAACACCGCAGCGGGGTCGCCGGCGCGACGGCCGGTGATGTGGTGTGGCAGCGCGCGACCCGTAACCGATTCGGTCATCGCAATGAGTTGTTTGACAGACGTGCCTTGCCCGGTGCCCACGTTGCAGATCAGCGATTTGCCACCAGAAGCCAGATAGTCGAGTGCTTTCACGTGGGCATCGGCAAGATCTGAGACGTGCACATAGTCGCGCACGCAACTGCCATCTGCAGTGGGGTAGTCGTCGCCGAACACCTGCAGTGATTCCTGGGCGCCGAACAACACTTTCATGACAACCGGAACCAGGTTCCCGGTGGCCGACCAGTCTTCGCCCATGTCGCCAGACTCGTGGGCGCCGGCCGCGTTGAAATAACGCAGGCAGACCGAGCGCAGACCCGCAGCATTACTCGCGCCAAGAAAGTGTTCAACGTCGGCTTTGGTTTGGGCATAGACACTTTCGGGTCGCACGGGTGCATCTTCGTTGACAGGGGCGGTGTCGGGCGTGCCGTACACCGCAGCCGATGAGGAAAACACGATGCGCGTTACTTCGTTTTCAAGTAGCGACTCCACCAGGCTGATCGAGGCCGCCACATTGTTTTGGTAGTAGCGAAGCGGCTCCGTCATGGATTCGCCGACTGCCTTGTAGGCCGCAAAGTGAATGACGCTCTCGACGCGATATTTGCGACACACTTTGCCCACTGTGCGTTGATCAGCAATATCGCCCACCACGAGGTCGATGTCGTTGAGTGCATCTCGGTAGCCGCGTTCGAGCGTGTCGAGCACCACCACATCGCGCCCCAGCTCGGTGAGCAGACGTGCAGTATGCGAGCCGATGTAGCCAGCACCGCCAGTGATGAGAATGGTCATACGGCTAACGCTTTTTTAGCGGTCGACTTTGCTTGTCGCGATCGCGGGCCTTTTCGAGTTGTTTGAAGCGGCGCACTTTGAGCAAGGCTTCAAGCGAATCAATGTCGGCCACCGTGCGCATGCGGTGGTCGCCAAACGGCTTGGCGACTTTTTCCCAACCTTCGGGGGCGATACCAAAGCGTTTGGCTAAGAGAGCAATGAAGATCCTTGCTTTTTCGTCACCGAAGCCGGGCAGCTTTCGCAGGCGGGCATACAGTTCGCTCGCGTCGTCGACGTCTTTCCAGATGTTGGCGCCTTTGTTGGCGTACTGTTCGGCAATGATGCCACACAGTTCGTGAATGCGTCGGGCCATCGACGCCGGAAAGCGGTGAATCGCAGGCTTTTCACAGCAGCGTGTAACAAATCGCTCGACGTCCATCGCCGCAAACTTGCGGGGGTCGAGATGCCCGAAGCGTTCGGTCAATGTGTGCGGGCCAGTGAACGCCCACTCCATGGGCACTTGCTGATCGAGCAGCATGCCGATGAGCAGTGCCGTGCCGTCACGCTGCAACAAGCGGTCGGCTTTGACAATGCCCGTGACGTAGAGGTCGCTGGAGCGTGGTTTAGGCATACTGCGGGTTGAGACTTTCTGGGTTAAGACCGTAGTGGGCGATTGCGTCGGCCACGAGTTCGGGTTTTACTTCACCACCACGGGCCAATGCGTGCAAAGTTGCCACCACGATGTGCGGCATGTCGACTTCAAAGTGGCGACGCAGCGCTTCGCGGGTATCGCTACGACCAAAGCCATCGGTGCCGAGCGGTACGAACAATCGACTAGGCACAAAGCGGGCCACTTGTTCGGGCACAATGCGCATGAAGTCGGTGACAGCTACGACCGGGCCGGCCCCATCGTTGAGTAAGCGCGTTACGTCGGCTTGCCGCGGTGAGGCAGTTGGATGCAGGCGGTTCCAGCGTTCAACATCAAGGGCGTTTTCGCGCAAGGTTTTGTACGAGGTTGCCGACCACAGATCGCATGACACATCCCAGCGGGCCGCTAACTCCACACCAGCGGCCTGCACGGCAGAGTGCGCCGAACCAGAAAATACCAGCGTGGCATGGTGTTTGGCAGCCCCGGCATCGCTCAGTTTGTACAGGCCGCGCATGATCTGAGCATCAAGGTCGGCGACTGCGGGGCGGGGTGGCATCGGATAATTTTCGTTGTACAACGTGATGTAATAAAACACGTCGGTAGGCACTTCGCCGTACATCTCGTGCAATCCGCTGCGCACAATTGCGGCAACTTCGTAGGCAAAAGCTGGGTCGTAGGCGCGACATGGCGGCACGGTGCTGGCCAGGACAAGCGAGTGACCATCTTGGTGTTGTAAACCTTCGCCCATCAGCGTGGTGCGCCCGGCGGTGGCGGCCAGCAAAAAGCCACGAGTGCGTGCATCGGCGGCCTGCCAAATCAAATCACCCACTCGCTGAAAACCGAACATCGAATAAAACGTGTAGAACGGCACCATTTCGATGCCGCGTGTGGCATACGCCGTGCCAGCAGCGATGAAACTGGCCAGACTGCCGGCTTCGGTGATGCCTTCTTCAAGAATTTGGCCAGAAGTGGATTCGGCGTAGGTCAACAACAAGTCGTGGTCGACGGGTTCATACTTTTGTCCCTGTGAGGCATAGATCTTGAGCTCGCGAAACAGCGAGTCCATGCCGAACGTGCGCGCTTCATCAGGAATGATCGGCACGACGCGTTCGCCGAACGCAGCATCTCGCGCCAAGTTGCGCAGCAGGCGCGTGAAGCCCATCGTGGTGCTGACGGATTGCTGGCCGCTGCCAGTATCAAACTCGCGAAACACGTCGTCGCTCGGCAGAGTGAGCCGTCGGCGTGCGGTGGCGATACGCCGCGGCACAAAACCATCGAGCGCACGTCGGCGAGCAATCAAGTATTGGTATTCAACTGAATCTTCTGGTGGGCGATAATACGGCGCCACTTCACCCTCGAGCATTTCGTCGGTGATTTCGTCGTTGAGGTGCAAACGGTCGCGCAATACGCGCAACTGCTCGACGTTCATTTTTTTAATCTGGTGAGTGGCGTTGCGGCCTTCGATTTCTGGGCCAAGAGTCCAACCCTTGACGGTTTTTGCCAAAATCGCCGTGGGGCGGCCCGAACCAAGGTTGTCGGACGCGGCTTTGAATGCCGCATAGACCTTGCGGTAGTCGTGGCCGCCACGGGGCAGCGCTTGCAGTTCAATATCGGTGAGGTGCGACACCATTTCGCGCAAGCGAGGGTCGGGGCCAAAGAAGTTTTCTCGGATGTAGCTGCCGTCTTCGACGGTGTAGCGCTGAAACTCGCCATCCACCGTGGAATTCATTTTGTTGAGCAGCACCCCCGACACGTCGCGGGCCAGCAACTCGTCCCACTTCGAGCCCCACACCACCTTGATGACATTCCAACCGGCGCCACGAAACGTTGCTTCGAGTTCTTGGATGATTTTTCCGTTGCCGCGCACGGGGCCGTCGAGACGCTGCAGGTTGCAGTTGACGACGAAGACCAAGTTGTCGAGGTGCTCGCGTGATGCCAACGAGATTGCACCGAGCGATTCGGGCTCGTCGCATTCGCCGTCACCAAGAAATGCCCACACGCGGCTTTGCGATGTGTCGTCCAACTTGCGGTTTTCGAGGTAGCGGTTGAAGCGCGCGTGATACAGCGCTGTGATTGGCCCGAGGCCCATCGACACAGTGGGGAATTCCCAGAACTCGGGCATCAATCGTGGATGTGGATACGACGACAACCCTCGGCCGCCACGCCCAATCTCGCG
>JBILFO010000058.1:0-9395 GCA_044351505.1 Ilumatobacteraceae bacterium | reverse complement strand
GCAGTGCGTCGTGAAGCGACATTTGTTTCAGCGATCAACGCTCGCACTGTGTGGGCTTGGGTTTGTCGACTGATGATTGACTGCAATACCTGCAGTGCGTTTGCTGCTGCTCCGTGTCCGCGACCCCACGGCGCCACCCAGTATCCAACCGATGCCACACCGTCTCGCACATGATGCAGACCCGCCACACCGATCGGTTCATCCGTAGCTGAAGTGACGATTGCGTAGGCGGCAAGCTCGCCACCGCGATCAACGACGAACGAATCTGCGTGCTCGCGCGTGTAGGGGCGCGGAACCATGGTCCAACGTTGAATGTCGGGGTCTTGACAGGCGCAATAGATCCACTCGGCATCGTTCGGTTGAAGTGCCCGCAATCGGTGAGCAAGTAGATCGAAATACACCTGCACTACCTGGGTGTCATCGGTGATGACCTCACCGGCGCGGGTCCAATATTCCAAGTGACTCGCCCGAAAATCGCTGGCGTTCAGGTCACCCTCGGCTTCGGCGAGAGCAAATTCATCTGGGACATCAGCAAATCGAGTGATTTCTACGCGGGTGACTCGCAGCGTTGCTACATGTTTGCCGTCGTTGTCGACCATGGCCAGACATTCGCCCACATGCTCGATGAGTTCACCTTCCTTGGTGTAGTCGTGGAGGAGGCCCGCAGTCGCGCGTTTGCTGCCGTTGATGATGAAGTTAACGAGGCGAGCGCGACTCTCACCTGGTGTTCCAAACTCGATTGACCGCAGCGAGTCAATGACAGGAAATGCCATCGTCGACATCATACTGTAAGGTGATTGCGTGCGCAACTATTCGGTCTGTGGGCTGTCTTGGCCCAGTCGTAGGTGGGGTGGGGTGCTTTTGTGACTCGCTGGCTGGACCCTGTTGAACTTCGGGCCTGGCGAGGCTTCGTGCTGAACGCACGCGACTTGCTGCAAAACATTGAAGCCGATCTTCAGCCCTTTGGCATTGACGGTGGGGACTACCAGTTGCTGGCGATGTTGTCGGAGTCTCCAGATCGAAGACTGAAATTGTGTGACTTAGCAACGCGATTGCGGCTGTCGCGAGGCGGACTCACCCGACGACTGCAAGGAGTGTTGAAAAGAGGTTTGGTCAAGCGAGTGAGAAACAAAGACGATGGTCGCTCGGCATATGCAGAAATGACACCAAAGGGTTGGAGTTTGCTGAAGCGTGCAGCTCCGGCGCATGTGGCGAGCGTTCGGCAGCACATGATTGATCGACTAACGAAGGATGAACTTGCACGACTGGCGTCGGCCTTCGAAAAACTTGGTCCACATCGTTAGCGTTGTTGGAATGCCCGACCTAGAAATGTTCCCAGCGGATCCTGACTACATCCAAATTCATACCCGCCGCTACGAAGTACGGGCGTTTCACATGGCCGAAGACCGGTTGATGCTGCGCGGTGTGGTGGTGGATGAAAAGCCTGTTGGGTTGTATATCGAAAAAGACCCTGACCCGCTTTGGATGCATCACATGATTCTCGATCTCGAGATTCACTTTCCTTCACTAGTCATCCAAAAAGCAACCGCCACCTTTCGCGAGCATCCTCATCTTGATTGCGTCAACATCGTTGACCACTACAAAAAGTTGGAAGGCATGTCAATTACTCGTGGCTTCAACGCCAAGGTGCGCGAGTTGTTTGCCGGCCCGCGTGCATGCACGCATACCACCGCACTATTGCAGGCAATGGCACCAGTCGCTGTGCAAAGCATGTGGTCGATGCGCGTTGCATCGGCTCGTAGTCGAGGAGTGTCGATTGAACAGGTGGGCGACGGACCGCAGACCGCCAACCCCATCAACACCTGCCACATGTGGGAAGAAAGCGGCGAGTTAGCGGCGGCCGTGCGAGAGGGCCGCGACATCGAGATTCCATTGTCGATATCTAAGCGGTTGCGGTCACTCGGTATGTCCGACGATGTGTGGCGGGAATAGCCCCACCAACTAGCCCCGCCAACTAGCCCCGGCGACTCGTGCACTAACCTTCCCCCAATGCGAATTCGTAAGTTTGTCGTGACCTGTGAAGACATTCGTGAAGAAAACGGTCGTGAAGTCGGGCGGCTGGTGCGTCGCGCTGTGTGCAGTGCGGTAATCGCTAACCCACTCGCTGGCAAACCGGGGGCTGACCTTGCTGAGCTCGAAGCGATGGGCGCTGAAATTTCGGGTCAACTTGCCGAACGCGCTCTAGCGGCTCTCGGTGTTGCAGCCGGTGACGTGACCGCATACGGCAAAGGGGCCATCGTCGGAACTGCGGGCGAAATTGAGCATGCCGCAGCGCTCATTCACCCACGCTTTGGGGCACCAGTTCGAAAGACTGTGGTGAAGGGCGACGACATCATTCCATCCACGAAGAAAATTGGCGGCCCTGGTGCACACATCACGCTGCCGATCACGAACAAAGACGACATTTGGTCGTTTGATGAAATGGATGCCATTGATGTGTGGATTGCTGACGCGCCGCACGCGAACGAAATTGTGGTGAGCGTCGTATTGGCCGTCGGCGGGCGCCCGTTTGCGCGCACAAAGAAGCCGTCATGAGTTTTAAGGCAATAATCTTGCTCACACGTCGTGCCGACATGACACACGAGCAATACGAGCAGTGGTGGCTGACAACCCACGTGCCACTAGCCAGGCAGTTGCCGGGTTTGCGTGGCGCTGTGTTCAACGTGGTGCAAAACCCCGGTGCAGGCGAGCCCGATGGCATCACGGAATTGTGGTTTGATACGCGCGAGGCGTTTGACGCTGCTTATGCGAGCGAGATCGGCAAGCAAGTAGTGGCTGATTCAATGGCCAATGTTGCTAGTCGCGTGCGCATGTTCGTCGACGAACACCGCATCATCGGCTAACTCGTTTAGGCCTCGACGCTCGTTAGATCGGGCCCAGCAACGATGTTGCCCGTGAAGTGTGCGGCAGCCTGGGCGATCCACTCTGCTTCTTGACCTGGTTGCATTGCCGGCACATAGTGAGTGAGTACGAGTGTTTTCACGTTGCAGCGCGCCGCAGTGCGTCCGGCATCTTCCACCGACGAGTGGTAGTCGAGAATGTCGTGCAGCCGCGGGGCTTGGGCCGGCAACATCTGTTTCATTATCTCGATGAGGTCGGGTCGCAGCACTGTTTGCACGTAGACATCGGCATCTTTGCACAGTGCATCGAGTTCGTCGCACGGCACGGTGTCGCCAGCGAGGGCAGCAACTTTTCCTTCGGCTTCGAATCGAAACCCCACCGTTGGGGCAACAGGGCGATGGTCGGTGTGGCCGACAATCACTCGCACGTCGCCAATGTTGAATGTGTCGCCAGGTGATACTTCGGTGACGGTGATCTGCATGCCTGGGCCAGAACGCAAGTCGGCGTGGTGATCCAAGCGGTAGTGCTGGTCAAGTGCCAGCATTTGCAGTAGGCCATCGACCACTTTTTGGGTGCCGACTGGGCCATAAATTTGGGTGACTATCGGTTGTGGCGACATGATCCAGCGTGACGTGACGAGATCGTTCAGGTCGCTGATGTGATCGCTATGCAGGTGTGTAAGCAGAATCGCCGAGAGAAACGGCGGAAACAATCCTGCGCCGGTAAGCCGCATGACGCAACCGCGGCCGCAGTCAACCAAAATGTGTTGGCCCGCCGCCTGCACGAGTGTTGACGGGCCAGCGCGATTCGCGTCAGGTATCGGGCTACCCGTGCCCAGCAGAGTGATCTTCATACGGCGAGGTGCTTGGCGAAGAAGTTGAGGATGATTTCTGCTCGCTGCACGCGATGCACTGGCGAGCCACTGCGAGACAACTCGTGTGTTTCACCAGGGAACCGATAGAAGGTCACGTCTTTACCAAGCAGTCGCATGGCGACGAACAACTCTTCGGCCTGGCTGATGGGGCAGCGGAGGTCGTCTTCACTGTGAATGATGAGGAACGGCACGTTGATATCACGCACGTGGCGAATAGGTGACATGCGCTTGTATTCATCTTCGTCTTCAAGATGATTCGGCCCGTGCTCCACGCGGAACACCGTGCCGATGTCACTTGACCACTCTTCAGACAACATGTTGTTGACAGCGCGCTCAGAGCAGATGGCTTTGAACTTGTTGCCGTGGCAACCAGCCAGCATCGTGGCCATGTAGCCTCCATAACTTCCGCCGAGCATGCCAACGCGGTTGGCATCGCAGAACGAATACTTCGTCAGTGCACCATCGAGCACCGCGAGCACGTCTTTCACATCGGCATCACCCCAGCCCGTGCCAGGTGCAACCGGGTGTTTGCGGCCAAGAATTGCCTGGCCCCAGGCTTGTTCGCGTCCGCTCGAGCCGCGGGGGTTGCTCATGAGCACCACGAAACCTGCCGCCGCCTGCATTTGTGCTTCGTCGAAGAATGTTTCGCCGTATTGCGTGTGAGGGCCGCCGTGCACGTTGAGTAGCACAGGGTATTTTTTCTTCGGGTCAAAGCCGACTGGCTTCATGACCCACGCATCAATCTCTGCTGGGCCACCGGTGTAGGTGGATCCGCAGGCAACCGTGAAATGCTCCCATGTTTGCGGGGTAATTTCAGCGAGTGAGTTGGCGCCATGGTGGCTGAGTTGACGTTCCGTTCCATTGACGATGGCAAAGACTTCGGTCATCTGATTCACTGCGCTGGCAACAAGAGCGATGGTGTTTGACGCAGCGTGCACGCCTTTGGTGATGCGGCGGCCGGTCGCGACCCACTCGGGCGACTTCTTGCCTGTTGGGTCGACACGCACGGGGTGAGCAGTGCCGCGATCTTCGGCGTACGCGAGCAACGAACCGTCATTCATCCAGATTGGTGCGATGCTGCCGCCGGTGGTTTGAAACGTGCGGTCAAGTGCGCGCGATACCCATTGACGTTGCTTCGTCGCGACATTGAGCACACCAACATGAACGTTCTGCGGCGAGGTGAGCGGGTCGTCGTGGCCAAGAAATGCCACTTGGCTTCCGTCGGGTGAAACCGAGGCCTGAAAGTACACGCCCTTGCGATCGGTGAGCGTGGTGATATCCCCGTTCAACTTCACGATGTGCAGGTCGGTGGCAAGGTCGATGTCCCAACCTTCGTGCAGTGCTGCGTTGGTGACGACACCACTCGAATCGGGTAGCCACGACGGCGACGAGTGTTCGCGTGCACCAGGTGTGAGGTTGCGCGGTGCGATGGTGCCATCACTTGGCACCACATATATGTGTTCTGGTCGGTCGAAAACAAAGTCTTCGCCGTTGAGGCGTGTAAAAAATGTCTCGATTTTGCGCGGCGACATCCACGATGCGTCGTCCTTGGTGTATCGCTCGTCTTGAGTGCGCGAAGTGAAAGCGATCCACTTTGCACAGGGTGACCATGTGATAGCCCCCACACCATCGGGCATTGTGGCGACTGTGCGAATCTCGCCGCTGCTGCCAATGGGGATGATGCAGAGTGTGGTCTCGCCTTTTTTCTCGCTGCGACCACTGGTGAATGCAAGCCAAGTGCCATCGGGCGACCAGCTCGGGTTGCCGTCGCGCTTTTCGCCGGCGGTCAGCGGTCGTGGGGCAGTGGCGCCGTCGGCAGCAGCCACCCACACCTGCGAGCGGTATTTATTTGCTTTTTGGTCGACTCGTGTGACCACGTATGCAACATGACTGCCATCTGGCGAGACCGCTGGCGATGATGCCCCAATCTGCCGCGAGACAATTTTCTCAGCTAACTCGGCGTGCTGAGATGCAGGAGTGGCGGTGCTCATCGCCCCGACGCTAGTTGCTCGTCGCCTGGGCTAGTTCACGGCACGAATTGTTGCACGGCTGCGATAACGCGCTCGTGGTCACTGTCAGGCAGTGTGTTATATAGCGGCAGGCGTACTAGGCAATCGCCTGCGTGTTCTGACACAGGGCACTGGCCGGGATAACCGCCAAAGCGTTGCCCAACTGGTGAAACATTGAGCGGTTGATAGTGAAACACACACATAATTGACTGCGACTTCATGTGGTCAATGAACCGTGTGCGTTGCTCACCACGCGCAAATCGCAAGTGGTACACGTGTCCGACATGCTCGCTGCCGGCAGGAACATACGGCCGCATGACCCCGTGCAGGTCTGCCCATTTACGCAACTCGGCGTCGTAGCGGTTCCAAATTTCTACACGACGTGCGTTGATTGCGGTCGAGCGCTGCAGTTGACCGTACAGAATTGCGGCCAGCAGGTCGCTCATCACCCAGCTCGACCCGATGTCGACCCAGGTGTATTTATCAACTTGCCCACGTAGGAAGCGACTGCGGTTGGTTCCTTTTTCACGGAGTATCTCGGCGCGTTCAACCAGCGCAGCATCGTTGACGAGAAGCGCCCCACCTTCGCCACAGGTGATGTTTTTGGTCTCATGAAAACTCTGGGTAGCGAGAGACCCCAGCGTGCCGAGGTATTCGCCTTGATATTTGGCGTACAGCCCGTGAGCGTTGTCTTCGATCACCATCAAATTGTGGGCATGCGCGATGGCAAGAATCTGCTCCATCTCGCAGGCGACACCGCCGTAGTGCACCACGCAGATGGCACGGGTTCGTGGTGAAATCGCAGCCTCGATAAGTGAAGCATCAATATTTAGGGTGTCTTGTCGTGAATCAACGAACACTGGCTTGGCGCCAAACAGTGCAAAGGCGCTAGCCGTCGACGAAAAGGTGTAGGAAGGCACAATCACTTCATCGCCGGGCGCAAGGTTGCACAACAGCGCCGACATTTCCAACGCGTGAGTGCAGGATGTGGTGAGCAAGGTGCGCCCTGTGCCGGTGGTAGAGCAGATGTGCTCTTCGACGCGTTGCGTAAATGCGCCGTTGCCAGAAGTATGACCGCCGATGATCGCTTCTGCGAGGTAGTCGCGATCACTTGCCGTAATGTCAGGACGGTTGAAGTAAATGGACGTCTCCGGCACGCCTATTTACTTTCAGTTCGTTCAGCGATGGTGTAAGTGGGCTTATTCATCACACGAAAATGCATGCGGCCGATGTACTGACCGATGACTCCGAGCACCAGCAATTGCGTACCCGAGAAGATTGCAATCGTCGCAGCGAGAAATGGAAACCCTGGCACCGACTCACCAGTAATAAGTGGTCGTCCGAGGACCCATATAAGAACTCCAACGCTAAGTGCAATGGTGGTGAGCCCAAGGCCGGTTGCTAAACGTAGCGGAACGGTGCTGAAGCCAGTGACTGTATCCAACATGAAACGGAACAGTTTCCAAAAGTTGTAGTTGGACTTTCCAGTCTTGCGTTCCTGGTGTTCGACTTCGACTGATGTGAATCGACTGGTGGACCAGCTAAGGAGTGCGTCGAGTGACACCCCAGGGCCAAGGTCATTATTGAAACCGTCTCGTAGTTGTGACCTAAACACCCGAAACGAGGAAATGTCTACCGCACTACTGAAACCAAGTGCTTTTTGCATCAGTCGCTTTGCTGTAACAGATGCAACCGAGCGCCAGATTGGTTGCTTGATTTTTCTCGGCACGCCGTAGACGACATCTACATCGTCAGTGAGGGCTTTGAGAAGGTGGGCCAATTCTTCAGGTGGATTTTGAAGGTCGTCATCGAGTGTTGCGATCACCGGGTGTCGAGCTTCACGAACTCCAGCCAACAGGGCAGCATGCTGCCCAACATTTCGACTCAACCGAATAGCCCGTACAAACGGGTGTACTCGGGCAATTTCTAGAAGAGTGCTCCACGTTTTGTCAGCATTTCCGTCATCAATGAAAACAACTTCTGAATCTGGTGTAAACCAAGTCAACTTGTGGATTCGCTCCGCTACAGCTAAGAGTGTCTCGGCTGATTTGTATGTCGGCACGAGCACGGAGACGGCTCTTTCCATCTTCCCGATTGTAGGGGTACGTGACCTGGACTTTTGGGTTCGTACACTTGAGAGAGTGTTTAGCGACTTTGTCGACGACAAACCAACTCAGGTTCAGGTTTCATTGACTGAGAGTCAGCGCTTTGGAATGTCGGTTGGACGTCTGTCGGTACCATTCTCCTCAGTCGAGGCAGATGATGAGATCGCACAACTGTGCGCTGTATCGAGTCACGACCTCATTATTGTTCGCGTCTCGGCTGGTCGAGCTGGGATGCTGTCGTCACTTCAAGGCCTCGCTGAAAGAAGTGTGCTTCAGGCTGACACGTTGGAGTACTTCGTCTGGGATCTATCCAACTTGCCTTCCGAGTCTGGCGAATCTTTAGATTTTGAGACTCATGCGTCAAACCAATTTGAAACAATTCGGTCGCTTGTTGAAGTGTCTTTTAATGGATACCGCAATCATTACTCTGAAAATCCACAGCTGGCTCAAAGCGCCACAGTTGAGGGCTATCTGGAGTGGGTTGAAACAGCTATGCATTCAGAGACTGCTCGGATGTATCTTGCAACCAAGACCGGACAGCTTGAGCCCTTGGGATTCGTTGTCGCAGATGTAAATGTGCAACAACGTATTGCAGAAGTCTTACTAAATGGAGTTGATCCGGCGAACCGACGGCAGGGGGTGTATCAGACTTGTCTGGTTGGCGCCGCTCGGGCGCTCCGCCATATTGATGGCATGACCAAACTTGTGATCTCAACACAGTCGGCAAATACTTCTGTGAAGGCTGCCTGGAATCAACTTGGCTTACGACACTGGTTTGATATCAATACGTTTCACGTAATGCGCACAGCCACCTGAGATCGACGCCCGGCTAGACCCGAGTCAATTCACTGCGCAGTTCCGCATACCGTGGCTTCACGACGGTGTTGATGATCTTTAGGCGTTCTTCGAAGTGGGCGAAGGCGCTCTTGACCGAGTTGACCGTGATCCACTGAAAGTCGTCGAGCGTCCAGCCGAAAGCATCGGCACATTGGGTGAACTCGCGAGTCATCGAGGTATTGCTCATCAGACGGTTGTCGGTGTTCAGCGTTACTCGAAAGCGCAGTCGACGCAACATGCCAACGGGGTGTTCGGCAATCGACTTGCATACACCCGTGTTCACGTTGGATGTCGGGCATAACTCCAGTGGAATACGCCGGTCGAGCACATACTCAGCGAGTCGGCCAAGTCGTTCGTGGCCAGGCTCACCGGTGATGTCGTCAACGATGCGCACGCCGTGGCCGAGTCGCTCAGCCCCACAGAATTGCAACGCTTCCCAAATGGATGGCAACCCGAATGCTTCGCCGGCATGAATAGTGGAGTGGAAGTTCTTCCGCTGCACCAACTGGAATGCGTCTAAATGTCGAGTGGGCGGATGCCCAGCCTCGGCGCCAGCGATGTCGAAACCCACGACGCCTTCGTCGCGAAACTTCACAGCAAGTTGGGCGATTTCTGAACTGCGTGCCGCAGTGCGCATTGCACACAAAATGGTGTAGATGGTGAGGTTGGTGCCCGCAGCCCCGCGGCGAAAACCTTCCAGCACGGCAC
>JBILFO010000057.1:0-9481 GCA_044351505.1 Ilumatobacteraceae bacterium | reverse complement strand
CGCGCCCAGGTTTATGGCGACGATTCGAGCGCTCCCCCACGTAGGCGCGAATCAGCGCCACGCGCTGCTCTTGGCTTAAGTTGCGCACCCGTTCAAGCAACTGTGTTTCGGGCAGATCTGAGGACGAATAACAAATCGCAGCAAGCAACTTGTCTTCGCCATCCGGATCGAAGTCAACAAGGGTTACTTCGGGGGCATCTTGTGGCTCGATGATGCCGAAGTATTCGTCGACGAGCTCGGCGGTGTTGTTGGCATTGTTGGCTAGATAGTTGCTCCACGCAACGCCGCGCTCGGGCATGTCGACGCGACGCAAGAATGTCGGAATCACTTTGCGCAGCTCGGTGAGCATCATGTCGGCGTACGCCTGTGCTTCAGGCAGAGGGTTGGCGCGCATGCGCAGCAAGAGTGCTTCGTAGCCCTGACCGGTGCCGTAAATGCCCACATTCGACAGTGAGGCAGCCGGCAAGATGCCTCGCACTGCATCGAGCGCCTTGGCGCGGGTGGCCTGCCGGTAGATGAAGTCGGAGTCGTTGTCGCCGCGCGGCACCGTGGCACGCACATGAGTGGTGACCATTTCCACCAGTTCGCTGTAGGTGTCGAACATGCGGTCCATGTCGCCGACATAGCGAGTGCCAAACGCACTTCCCAACACTGCTGGGTCTCGGTAGTAGCGGTATCGCCCACCTAGACGCGCGTCGTAGGCCACATAGCGAGTGCTTTGTTCGAGGTACGCCATGAGGCGACCCCACTCCAAAATCTTGGTCAGCAGATTCGAAGCCTGTTCGCACGCCAAGTGAACACCGCCAAGTTGAGCGACCGAATCATCGCCATACTCAACAAAAATTCGCTCGTAGAGCTCCTCGGCACGAGCCACGCCGATTGTGGCATCGACGCTTTCGTCACCTGTTAAGTCGAGGTCGTTGACGAACTCATCAAGAAACAAGCGCCGCAAACTCTTCGCGGTGCGGCTGTAGCGAGCAAACAACGCACCCTTCACCGTTTCGGGCAAATTGACGAGCGCAAAAACTGGCAGGTCAAGATTGGTGAAATAGCGACGCAATATTGCTGACTCGCCATCGCTGAAGTGTTCTGGAACGTAGACCGACACGAGTGCCGATACTACGAAAGATGACCGGGGTTTTAGAGCACCCCTGCTGGAACGGTGCCATCCCCGAACGCTTCGCGCACGCTGCCCTGCAATTGGGGCTTGGTCCACAAGTCGATCACCGTCATGGCCATGATTTTGGCCCCGTCCAGCACAGCCTTGTCGGCGACGCTCGAGGCCGTGTATTCAGCAAACTGCGGTGAGTGCAACGACACACCACGCGGTGCGACCTGCAACATCGGATGAATAGTTGGCGTGAGATAGCTCACATTGCCCATGTCGGTGGAGCCACCCCCGGTGCCCGGCAACATCGCCGACGTAAGTGGTCGACCGATGTCGGTGGAATTTGCTGCGTACGCATCCAGCAGCGGAACATTGTCGACGATGTCGGCGTAGGCGTTGATTTCCCACTGTAATTCGGCTCGACAGTCGGTTGCGGTTGCTGACGCTTCAAGACAGGCGGCAACACGTTGCTTGAGCGGCTGCAGCGTTTCGATGGTGTCGCTGCGCACGTACCAATTCATCTCTGACTCGCGGGGCACGATGTTGGGCTTTTCGCCAGCCTTGGTAAAAATGCCGTGCACGCGTTCGGTTGGGCGAATGTGTTGGCGCATTGCGGCCACGTTCATGTATCCCAGCACAGCGGCATCGAGAGCGTTGCGACCCAAGTGTGGAGACACTGCGGCGTGGGCTGCTTGTCCGTAGTAGCGCACGATCAACTGTTGAATTGCGATCGCGTTCATCCGCGCCAAATCGCGATCGGCTGGGTGAATCATCATGGCTGCTGCGATGCCATCGAAGGCTCCGGCCCGAGCCATTTCCACCTTGCCCCCGCCACCTTCTTCGGCTGGTGTGCCCATCAACGTGAGGCGTCCGCCTGCATCATTGGCTACGCCAGCCAACGCCAGACCTGCACCTAGGCCGGCTGCAGCAATTACGTTGTGGCCGCAGGCGTGGCCGATGCCTGGGAGTGCGTCGTATTCACACAGCACTGCCACGTTGAGCCCGCTGTCGCCCACCTTGGCTTCGAAAGCGGTGTCTAAGTTGTAGGCCCCGCGTGTTACGCCGAGGCCGGCTTTATCAATCATCCGAGTGAGCAAGTCGTGTGCAAAGTGTTCTTCGTAGTTCAATTCGGGCTTGGCATGAATCGCGTGGCTGGCCGCGATGAGATCTGCGGCTCGCCGATCAATATCGGCAACAACATGGGCCTTTAAGTCAGCAATTTGTTTGGTGTCGAGCGCCATGTGGTCAGGCTAGTCAGCACCCAAAGTTTTATGCCCCTTGCATTGGTACACATAGCCAAAAGGCATCAGGACGCACCTCGATGGCCACTTGTGCAGCACGCCCTCGCTGTTTGCTGTCGATGATCACGGCGCTGCTCTTTGCACCGTAGGGGTTGCTTGGCCATTTGACTTGGGGCGCGCGGTGCATGGTGAGTCGCGGATGCGGGAGATGATCGCCCAGTCGCATGCGTCGGCGCATGAGCAACAGTTGGCGCAATGGGATGCTGCCCGTAAATTCCAAAGCATCAATGAGACCGTCGTTGACATGGGCGCGCGGCGCCACATTCAACGCTCCGAGGAACCCGCCCGTTGTTACCCACATCTGCGGGTTGCTCCATGAGCCAACTACCACACTCGATAGCGCCAAGACTGGTGCAGCATCATCAAGTTGCACCATCAGTACATCACACGGCAACAAGCGACACGGCTCCCCCGCCTTCAGAACCCCCGTTGCTGCCGAAAGCCCGAGAGCACGCAAGATATCCCCCGACTCCAACCACACGTGCGTGGCGCCTTGTTGCACGGCGAGTGCAGCTGCTGCTTCGTCTTTGGACACCACGCAGTCGTACGGTGTCGCTCCGACCGTGCCCCATGCGACACCCTTCTCGATAGTCACGCTGCTCCACCTATGGGCATGCTGCTGGCGCTGAGCACCACGCCACGCAAAACACGATTCACCGCATTGTCGGCCACGCTGCGGGTTACTTCGTCGGGTGCATGCTGAGCCACTTGACGCAATAAGTCGATGAGCTGTTTCATCGTGCGCACAAAATCACCCGGGGTGGTGTCGTCATCGAGCAGGTCGGCAAGCTCGCTACCACCAGCCCATTTGGCAACCGTTTCCACATAACCCGCATCTGGGGCCCGGTGTGGTGTCAGCCCAGCAGCCGCTTCTTCGCGTTGCAAGCGCTTACTCAACACTTCAATTTGGCGAAACCGCGAACGCAATTGGCTTGAGGGAAACCGCGGGTCGGGGGCTGCGTCTGGGCTGCGGTACTCATAGACAAACACCGAGCACACCGCAGCCAGCGAAGTGGGATCGAGCCCGTCGAGAAGTTTGGTGGCAATGGTTTCGGCAACCAACAAATCGGATTCATGGAACACGCGCGATAGCAACGTGCCACGTGGCGTCAACTGCCAATTTGTCACATACTCCCAGCGCTCAAGCAGGCTGACCACATCGTCGAACCGGCGACTGACCACTTCTGATGCCTTGTCTGAGCGCGACACCAGCTGCCGCAAATCTCGATCGATGCGATCTGCGGATTTGGCTGCGTTGATCTTGAACTTGAGGTCAGGGTCTTTGGCGCACGGGTGAGCATTGCGTGCCGAGCTCGATGCCGAGGCTGCAAGTGGAGGCTTGTCAATCTTGACCCTCGACAGCCGATGCGCCACCTCCCGCAGTGCCCGCGTATCACTTTGGTCAACGATGCCGTCGGTCGATAGTCGAGTCACTGTGCGTACGGATCGCACCAGTTCGTCTGCCGTCAAGGCGCGCAATGAGCGGTTGGCAAACAACACTTTGACCTTCACACCTTTACTACGCACCGAAGTGCTGAGCACCACGCCGAGCGCGTCGTCGAAGTACGCCACGTCACCGGCGTTAAGCGCCATCAGGCTCATCTCAATTTCGGTACGGTCGCGTTCGCCAGCATCGCGCACGAACAGACGCCGGTATTCATCGATGTCTCCAAACTCGCTGTGGGCTTGGGCGCGTAAGCGATCCCGTTCCTTCTGGCGTTTGGCAATTCGCGCCTGTACTTCGACCACACCTTTGTTGGCTTGGTACTGCGCCAGCGACAGGTTCAGCAGGTGATGGGTTTCAGCGGGCGAATGGGTGCGCACGAGGTTCACCGCCATGTTGTACGTGGTACGAAACGCTGAACTCAACCGAAACGTCTTGCTCATCGCCACCGCTGCCACTTGGTCGAATGATACGAACTGGTTCCACACGACGATGGCATGACCAAGGGTGTCGATGCCCCGCCGTCCGGCGCGACCGGTGAGTTGCGTGTATGACGAAGCCTTCAGCAGTTCATGATGCTCGCCGGTGAACTTCGACATCTTGTCGATAACTACGGCCCGCGCTGGCATGTTGATGCCCACTGCCAAAGTTTCGGTAGCGAACACCACCTTCACCAGCCCGCGCATAAAGAGTGCTTCAACAATCTCTTTGAAGGTGGGCACCATGCCGGCATGGTGGGCTGCTATCCCCGACTCGACCTGAGCGCTGAACGTGGTGAAGCCGAGAGCCGCTAGGTCGTCGTCGCTCAGGCCAGTAACGCGAGCATCCACAATTTCGCGAATTTCGGCGCGCTCGATTTCGCTTGTTAGCCGTACGCCCGCTTTGTAGCACATGGCTGCCGATTCGTCACACTGATTGCGACTGAAAATGAAATAGATAGCCGGCAATAGATCTTTGTCGCGCAACACGTCGAGCATGTCAATGCGCGATGGCGGAAACAGTCGACTGCGTGAACCGCGACCACCTTGGCGTCGTCGCTGGCCACCTTGCTCGCCCGACTCGATACGCAACATCTTGGGGTTGGGGGCTGAATCCACCAACGTGTCGACGAGCACGACTTCGTCGGTGGCCTTGTCGCCGTAGGCATACATATTGCGCAACTCAACTGGTCGGCGCCCTTCGATAACCACCCGTGTTGGCCCACGCACGGTGGAGAGCCAGTCGGCGATTTCTTCAGCGTTGGACACCGTGGCCGACAATGCCACGAGGCGTACCTCGGGTTCTAGATGGATGATGACTTCTTCCCACACCGGGCCGCGGTACTCATCTTGTAAAAAATGCACTTCGTCGAGCACCACCACGCCGAGCGTGTCGAGCGCTTTTGAGCGACCATAGATCATGTTGCGCAGTACTTCGGTGGTCATCACCAACAAAGGTGCATCAACATTGATGGCGTTGTCGCCAGTCAGTAACCCCACTTGCTCGCTGCCATAGAAGGAACACAGGTCGTGATACTTCTGATTCGAGAGCGCCTTGATAGGTGCGGTGTAGAAACCGCGCTTGCCTTCGTCGAGAGCCATCGCCAGCCCATACTCGGCGATGACAGTTTTCCCCGAACCAGTGGGCGCAGCAACGAGCACCGATTCTCCGGCATCAAGAGCGTCGAAAGCCTGCACCTGAAACGGATCAGGGGCGAACTCGTAACGCGCCAAGCGGCGTTGGCGGGCAGTGCTGGTCACTCGACAGCCGACTTGCGGCGGCGCCACAAAATAAGTGCGCCAATTCCAACGGCGATGACGTACAACACGGTGAGGGGCACGCCGAGTGCCATCAGCGTGATGGGGTCGCCGCTCGGTGTAATTACAGCAGCGACGATGAAAATGATCATGATGGCGTATCGCCATTGTGTAATCAGCGTGCGTGGTGAAATGACTTCGACCAACTGTAAGAAAACCAACAGCACCGGCGACAAAAAGCCGACACCAAAAGACAGCATCATGAGCACGACCAAGTTGACGTATTTGTTGATCTGATAATTCTGTGTTACGTCCGCCCCCGACCAACCGATCAAGAACTCAAGTGCTCGGTCAAGTGTCCAGTACGCCAGAAACGCACCAACAGCAAAGAGCACCACTGACGAAAAAATAAAGAAGTACGAATATCGTTTTTCGCGTTTGGTGAGAGCCGGCACAATAAATCGCCAGATGTTCCAGAGCAATACAGGAAGGGCAATCACTACCCCGCCCCATAACGCAATACGCATACGGGCCGAGAACCCATCGATGGGGCCAAGCGCATAGAGCGATCCATCGCAGTTGAGCGACGAGTTGACCGCGCACAGATCGCGGTAGGGCTTGGTTAAGAATCGCAGAACGGGTTCATAGGCCAATAACAAGCCAATTGCCCCCACGGCGATCGCGAGCAGGCTAAATAGCAGTCGCGTACGCAGCTCGGCAAGATGCCCCATGATCGACATATCGTCGACGCTGCGCCGTGAACCGACCACGTTAAGGACCTACAGCGGGCGGCACATCAGGCGTTGGCGGTGATGCAGGGTCATTCGACACAGCCACATCCAACGCGGGCTTGTTGCTCACGGTCTTTTTAAATTCCGCAACAGGCTCATCTACCAACTTGCGCACCTCACGAATGGGTTCTTCCATCACTTTGTTCACTTCACGTTGCATATTGCTAGTGATGTTGCGAATCTCGCGATACACCTTGCCGGCTCGGCGCATGGCTGAGGGCAGCTTCTCGGGGCCTAAGACAATGAGGCCGAGCATGGCAATAAAGACCAATTCGGTGCCCGACAGATTGAACACGTAGCAAGCCTACGAGACGGGTTTGTCGGCCTCGTAGTGTTGCGCCGTGCAACAGCGATTGCCCTCTCTTGTGCAACCACCTTGGTTGTTTGCTCATCGAGGCGCGCGTGCACACGAGCGCGAAAACACGATGGCGGCTTTTCGCCTAGCGGTCAAGTTGGGTGCCACTGGGCTCGAGTCAGATGTGTGGTTGACGAATGACGGTGTTGCTGTCTTGGATCACGACGGCTGGGTTGGCCCACGTTGGCGGCGCCGGCCAATTGCCGACACCATAAGCAGTGCGTTGCCTGAACATATCCCAAGACTTGCCGAACTGGCTGAGTTGGCGCAGCTTCATCAACTTGCACTATCGCTCGATATCAAAGATGCTGCCGCCTATGACGTGGTCGGCCGCACCCTTGCCGATGTGTCTTCTGATCTCGTTAACCGCTCCTTTATTTGCTGTGAAGATTTCGAATTGCTGCAAACCATTGCTCCGCGTTTGCGCAACTTGCAGTTGATCGACTCGTCAAGATTGGCCACGATGAAAACTGGGCCGGAACGTCGCCTAGCTGACTTAAGCAATCTCGGCGTGGTGGGGCTTAACATGCACCACACCGACTGGAATGGCGGTCTCGTCACGCTCGCTCATCGCTTTAACCGCCTGGCACTCGCCTGGGACGCACAGTTTGAATACCAACTCACTACCACGCTGCTCATGGGCATTGACGGGCTGTACAGCGACTGGGTAGACCGCATGGTTGATGCAGCCCGCGTGCTGTAGCTCGTCTCTGCAGGTTGACAGCTCCCCTGCTTACAAAGTGGACATGCTGCTGGGCGGCCAAATAACCACTACGGCCCGCCCAACAATCAAATCGATATCCACCGGGCCGAACATGCGGCTGTCAAACGACATGGGTCGGTTGTCGCCAATCAAGAACACTTCGTTGTCACCCATAGTGGTGGGGCCCACGTCACCAGAGCCACAACGCAAACCAGGCTCAAGTGTGGAATCGAGTTCTTGGTCGCCCAACCAAGGCTCGTCGAGCACGGCTCCGTTGATCGATACCACGCAATTAGCAATTGTGAGAGTCTCACCGGGCAAGCCGATTACACGCTTGATGAGATCATCGTGCTGCACCGTGTCGCCATTGAGGGTGATTCGATCGAACACAATGACATCGCCGCGCGATGGAGTGCCAAAGCGGTACGACAGTTTGTTGACCAACACTCGATCGTCGCCGAACAATGTGACTTCCATTGATGGACCAGCGATATAAAACTGCTGCACCACAAACGTGCGCAGAGCCATTGCAATAAAGATCGCAGCGACTATTACAACGAGCCACTCGCGTAACTGTTTCAACCACGCCACGCGTCGCAGGTCTGGTGCTGCGTCATTCACTCGTGCAACGCTAGTTGCGAAAGGTCGTGGGCTGTAGCGAGGCAGTCTTTTTACAGCGAGGCAATCAATTTGTCCACCCGGTCGTCTTGGCTCTTGAACGGGTCTTTGCACAAGACGGTTCGCTGGGCTTGGTCGTTCAACTTGAGATGTACCCAATCCACGGTGAAGTCACGCTTGCGCTCTTTTGCACGGCGGATGAAGTCGCCGCGCAATCGGGCTCGCGTGCTTTGGGGAGCAATGTCTTTGGCCAATTCGATGGCCTCGTCGTCACACAGGCGCTCTACCATGCCGCGGGACTGCATCTTGAAGAAAATGCCACGCTCACGATCAATGTCGTGATACTGCAGATCCAGCATCTGTACCCGTGGGTCGTTGAGGCCCACGTTATGGCGCTTGCAGTATTCATCAATGATTCGATATTTGATGACCCAGTCGATTTCGCGGTCAAGTTTGAGTGGGTCATTCTCTAGCGCAACAATGCAGTGCTCCCACATGTCGAGAGCCCGTTGTTCTTCGACGGTAAAGCCACGTTGGTCTGCATAGCGCAGTGCGCGATCCAAGAGCTCGCGTTGAATATCTAGCGCCGACAATTCACGTCCGCTCGCCAGGCGCACTTTGCGGCGACAGGTGATGTCATGGCTGATGTCGCGAATCGCGCGAATGGGGTTCTCCAGGGTCAAGTCACGTAGTGTGGCGACAGGGTCTTCGATCATTCGCAGCACGCAGGCCGCGGCACCTACCTTCAAGAAGTTGGTGTATTCGCTCATGTTGGAGTCGCCGACAATCACATGTAGTCGGCGAAAGCGTTCAGAATCAGCGTGCGGTTCGTCGCGAGTGTTGATAATTGGCCTGCTGCGAGTGGTGGCGCTGCTAACGCCTTCCCAGATGTGCTCGGCTCGCTGGGAAATCGAAAACACCGGCCCACGTGCGGTTTGCAAGATGTGTCCGGCGCCTGCAAAGATCTGGCGCGACACAAAGAACGGCAGCAGCGTGGCGCCGTAATACGACAAATCGTCGGTGCGGGTAGTGAGAAAGTTTTCGTGACAGCCGTAGCTATTGCCCGCTGAGTCGGTGTTGTTTTTAAACAAATATATGGTGCCGCGAATACCTTCGTCACGCAGTCGTTGTTCGGCTCCAGTCACCAAGCCTTCGAGAATGCGCTCTCCAGCGCGGTCGTGGGTGATGCACTCGAGAATTGAATCGCACTCCGGCGTTGCATATTCAGGGTGCGAACCAACGTCCAAGTACAAACGGGCTCCATTCTCTAAAAACACGTTGCTCGAGCGACCCCACGACACGACCTTGCGAAACAAGTAGCGCGCTACTTCGTCGGGGCTTAAGCGTCGTTGACCACGCAGGGTGCAGGTAACGCCGTACTCGGTTTCGATTCCGTAGATCCGCCGTTGAAGTTCGGTTGTGGTC
>JBILFO010000056.1:0-9559 GCA_044351505.1 Ilumatobacteraceae bacterium | reverse complement strand
CGATCATCGTGCGGCTTGCCGTCCAGCCAGGGATCAATTGAGGACGAACTGATGCGAACCCAGTGGGAATAGAGACGACCACTCTGTCGGTGGTGAGCCCACCAGTGCAGCCGTGCGGAATACGAATAAAGACCACGCCATATCCACCCGGTGTGGCCCTTTCGCCGTAGAGCTGAATCGACGCGTGCGCCGAAGCGTTACCGACACCTGTGCCGAGCACGGCACCTAGGGCGAGAGCAACGCTGAGCGCTGCTCGCATGATGTTGTGTTTCATGTTGATGCATCCTCTGTGAGCGTGGTACGGTCGCCCATCACCGTTGCCAAATCGTTGGCATAAGGAAGACCGCAAGGAGAGCCAGAAAGTTCCGCAGCTCGTCATGAACCAATGTGCCAGTTGTCACCCGATGCGTGTTATGGGGCGCGCAGGTCAATCAACAAACTTGTGCGATTTTCTACAACGGGGCGCGCATCAATCGGTCGATGGAGTGCTTCCACGGGCAGCGTGCGATTTTCGCAGTCAACAAAGTTCCGTGTTCCTTTGAGGTGAGTCACCAAACATTCAGGGCTGCGGTCAGCGGGGTAGGCGTAGTACACCTGCCACCCGACCGAGGGCTCCTGCCCTTGATGGTCGACGACGATGGTGCGTTGATACAACGTGTCACGCAAATCGGGATACAGAATCGGCCCTTCTTTTTTCACGATGCCGGCCATGTCGTCTACTGGTCCCACTCGAAAGGTGTAGTTGCCAGGTCGAATCTCGCGCTTGCGGTTGTCGGTCGCTTGGTCGGCAAACAGCCAGGTAACACCAAAGAGCAGGGCGAAAAAGGCAAGCCCCGCCACAATCGGTACGACGGCTCGCGCCATGGGGGACCTCAGCCGGCGAAACATCTCCTTCAGTGTGCCAAGGCCCGCTAGGGCTTGGCGTCACAGGTGGCCCGATGACTTGAAAATAAATACCCCAGGGGGTATGCTGACCAAGTCGAAAGGAATCTCTTATGAGCACAGTTGAACTCACCACTAAAAACTTCGAAGCCGCAGTTGCACAAGATGGCATCACCATCGTGGATTTTTGGGCGTCCTGGTGTGGGCCATGCCGGATGTTTGCGCCGATCTTTGAGCAAGCTGCAACCCAACACACCAATATCACCTTTGCCAAGGTCAATACCGAGCAAGAACAGCAACTCGCTGCAGAACTCAATATCTCATCGATTCCTACGTTGATGGCGTTTCGCGATGGAGTCATGGTCTTTCGTCAGCCAGGTGCTTTGCCGGCTCATGCGCTAGAGCAATTGATAAAAGGCGTAGAAGGCCTAGATATGGACGAAGTTCGTCGCGAGATTGCGTCAGCAGCAAACACTCAGGTGCCGGCTAATGGCTAAATCACAATCCACTCGCACTTCGACGTCCACGCGAAAGAAGTCTTCGTCTCAAGACTCAGTGCTGGCATCGCGTACCCGTTTGCGTCGAGCATCGGGTCAGCTCACCGCAGTTATTCGCATGATTGATGAAGGCAAGTCGTGCGACCAAATCATCACTCAGTTGGCTGCAGTCAACAAAGCCATTAACGCCGCGGCGTTCACCATCATCGCTGCAAATCTTGAAGAGTGCCTCACCAGCCGTTCACGCGACAATAAATACACCGCCGAGCAACTACAAAAGCTCTTCCTCACACTCAACTAAATCAGGAGAAATCATCATGTGTTCACGAGTTACCTGCAATGACTGCAACAAACCCACGTGGGCTGGCTGCGGCCGCCATATCGAGCAGGCTCTGGCTGGGGTTCCCCACGACCAGCGCTGCAAGTGTGGTGAGGGCAGCGTCACTACTGCGCGTAGCAGCCTGTTTTCTCGCCTTCTAGGTAGGTAGGCGTTCTAGAAAGGGCGTAGCATGCTCTTCTTGTGAAACGGCCCTATCGCATCGTTGTTGCCAAGCCGGGTCTCGACGGCCACGATCGGGGTGCAAAGACCATTTCGCGAGCCTTGCGCGACCATGGCTTTGAAGTCATCTACACCGGGCTGCATCAGACGCCTGAGCAAATCGCCGAAACCGCGCTGCAAGAAGATGTGGATGCAGTTGGGCTTTCGTTGTTGTCTGGCGCACATCTCACTTTGTTTCCACGAGTGATGGACGAATTGCGTGCACGCGACATGGACCATGTGTTGATCTTCGGTGGCGGGGTCATCCCAGACGCCGATGCAGCAGCCTTGAAGCAGCAAGGGGTAAGTGAAATTTTCGGGCCGGGTTCGTCGTTGAAGACGATTGCCGAATGGCTCGAAGTAGCGCTCGACAACCGAGAGAAAGTGACAACATAGTGGACCTCTTTGAATATCAAGGCAAGCAATACTTTGCCAAATTCGGTATCCCAGTGTCGGCGGGCGATGTTGCGTACACGGTGGACGAAGCCGTCGCAATCGCCGAGCGTGTTGGTTACCCCGTTGTGGTGAAAGCTCAAGTACAAGTCGGTGGTCGCGGTAAAGCTGGCGGCATCAAATTGGCCAGTAGCAAAGCCGAGGTGCAAACACACGCCACCAACATTTTGGGTATGGATATCAAAGGCCATGTGGTGAAGCGTGTGTGGGTGGAGTGCGCATCCGACATCGCTGAGGAGTACTACGCGTCGTTCACGCTGGATCGTGCCGCCAAACAGCACTTGTTGATGTTGTCGGCGCAGGGCGGTGTGGAAATCGAAGACGTTGCCGCCAAAGATCCAACCGCAATCGTCAAACTGCACATCAACCCAATTATCGGTATCGATGTCGCGACGGCCAAGAAGGCAGCGGCCGATGCAAAGATTCCGGCCAAAGCGCAAGATGGCGTGGCCGCGATTCTTGTCAAGTTGTATGACTGCTTCACCCAAGGTGACTGCGACTTGGCTGAAATCAACCCGTTGATCTTGAAGCCCACCGGCGAGGTGCACGCACTCGACGCCAAAGTCAGTCTTGATGCCAACGCCCTGTTTCGTCACCCCGAGTGGCAGGAATATCGCGATACAGAAGAGCTCGACGATCGCGAACGCCTAGCGCGCGAAAAAGACCTGCAATACATCGGCCTTGACGGCACAGTCGGCGTCATTGCCAACGGTGCTGGCCTTGCCATGAGCACGCTCGACGTGGTGAGCCAGGCTGGTGGCTCAGCAGCGAACTTTTTGGACATCGGCGGCGGAGCGAATGCCGAACTTATGACGGCGGCGCTCGAGGTCATCAACTTTGACACCAATGTCAAGAGCATTTTCATCAACATCTTCGGCGGTATCACCCGCGGTGACGAAGTCGCCAAGGGCATTGTCGAGGCCATGCGACGTGTAGAACTGCGCGCACCAATCGTGATTCGTCTCGACGGCACCAACGCCGATGCGGGCCGCCAGATTCTGCTCGATGCGGGTATCCCGGCCAGCAAACTCATTTCCAAGCCGACCATGCTCGAAGCAGCACGTGCGGCAGTCGATATCGCAAACGCAAAGGTGGTCTAGTCATGGCAATTTTCGTTAACGAGCACACGAAAGTAATCGTGCAGGGCCTCACTGGTGGTCAAGGCAAGTTCCATGGTTTGCGCAACCGCGCCTATGGCACCAACGTGGTGGGTGGCGTGACCCCAGGCAAAGGCGGACAAGACGTCGAAGGAATTCCCGTTTTTGACAGTGTTGCTGATGCTGTCAAGGCCACTGGTGCCGACGCATCATTCGTGGCAGTGCCGCCCAAAGCGGCCCCTGCTGCAATCTTGGAGGCCGCCGCAGCCGGTGTGCGATTCATCGTCTGCATCACCGAAGGTGTGCCCGCTCAAGACGAAGCGCGGGTCTTTGCCACACTCAAGCGCGACTTTCCGAACACGCGACTGCTCGGGCCCAACTGCCCAGGCATCATCAGCCCAGGACGATGCAACATCGGCATTACCGCTGGTGAAATTGCCCAGGCACCAACCCCAGGTGGCAAGAACGTCGGCATCGTGTCGCGTTCAGGCACGCTCACCTACCAAGCGTTGTTCGAACTGAAGCAACAAGGAATTGGTGTGACCACGTGTGTCGGCATTGGTGGCGATCCTGTGCCGGGCACGTCGTTCGTGGATTGCTTGGCCGAGTTTCAAAACGACCCCGAGACCAGTGCCATTTTGATGATTGGCGAAATCGGCGGTTCAGCCGAGGAAGAGGCCGCTGAATTCATCAAGGCGCACGTCACCAAACCGATGAGTGCATACATCGCCGGCGTCACCGCACCTGCAGGCAAAAAAATGGGCCATGCAGGGGCAATCGTTTCGGGTGGCAAAGGCACGGCACAGGGCAAGATGGATGCATTGCGTGCCGCTGGTGTGCAAATTGGCGCCAACCCAACGGAAGCCGGGCAGTTAATGGCGCAGATTATCGCTTCGCTCAGCTAGCACCTGCTACTTCCGTAGCATTTGATACCAAGATGCGTGTCGACGAACTACTTGCGCGTGGACGAACGCTGTCGTTTGAGTTTTTTCCACCCAAAACTGACGAAGCCCAGGTGCAACTCAACGACACCATCAGCGAACTCACACCGTTGCATCCCAATTTCTTTTCAGTTACTTATGGGGCACAAGGCGGTGAGCGCACTCGTACTCGAGACGTAGTGGTGGCGATGGCGCAGAGTGGTTCGGTTCCACCCGTGGCCCACCTCACTTGTGTGGGGCACACCCGCGAAGAAATCAGTGCGTTGTTGGCCGAGTACGAAGCAGCGGGGGTCAAAAACATTCTTGCCTTGGGTGGCGATATTCCAGCCGACCCAGCCCAACTGGGCCCGAGCGACTTTCGCTATGCCCAAGATTTGGTGGAATACGTGCGCGCCAACTTTGATATCTGCATCGGGGTTGCGGCACACCCCGAGGTGCATCCGCGGTCGGTGTCGCGTGAGTCGGATCGTCAACATCTGGCCGACAAACTTCGCCTTGCCGATTTTGCAATGACCCAATTCTTTTTCGACGTTGATCACTATCGGCGATTGATTGACGAGCTGGGTGCACTCGGCGTGCACAAGCCGGTATTGCCTGGGGTGATGCCCGTGACCAACAAAGCCCAAGTTGCGCGCATGGCGCAGATGTCGGGTAGCGAGCTTCCGCAGTGGCTCACAGATCGCTTGGCGCCGCTCGAAAGCCCGGCCGATATTCGCAAGGCAGGCGTAGAAATCGCCACGCAGTTGTGCGCCGACCTCATGGCAGCAGGTGCGCCAGGTTTGCATATCTATACCTTGAACCGCTCCGTGGCTGCGCATGAAATTGCGGTCAACCTGGGTCTCGGCCAAGCGTGAGTTCGGCCAAGGCGGAAAAACGCCCAAGCCTGCTTGGCTATCTGCCGGCCCTTGATGGTGTCCGGGCGCTCGCTGTTGGCGCCGTAATCGTGTATCACGCCAACAAATCGTGGCTGGGTGGTGGCTTTCTTGGGGTTGAGGTCTTTTTTGTCATCAGTGGTTTTTTGATCACCTCGCTGCTCATTGCTGAATCCGAACGAGACGGCAGCATCAGCCTGAAGCAGTTTTGGCTGCGGCGTGCCAGACGCTTGCTGCCGGCAATGTGGTTACTGCTTGTTGGTGTAGCGATCTATTGCTCGTTGTTTGAGCGCGCCATGCTGGGCAATTTGCGCGGCGACATTATCGCTGCCGTGCTCTATGGCTTCAATTGGTTTCAGATTTGGGTAGGAACCTCGTACTTCACTGCCTTTGACTTTGTGCCGCTGCGCCACTTGTGGTCGCTGGCGGTCGAAGAACAGTTCTATGTGATCTGGCCGTTGATCATGTTTGTTTTCACCCGATTCGCACGCCGCCGCATGCCACTCGTGGGGTTATTGTTCGTTGCTACAGCCGTTGCGATTGCTATTTTCGTGGCGTTCACCTATCGCAGTGGGCCAATCGCTACCGTCAGCGAAACCCCCGAGCAGTACATGGCTTTTTTGGGCCAAGCCGTTTCACGCATCGATTTTCTCTTTTTGGGAACGTTTACCCGAGCAGGCGGCTTGTTTCTCGGCGCCGCACTTGCAGTGTTCTGGCGCCCGTGGCTGCTGCAGACCTCACCAATTGGCACCCGCGGCAAGTTACTTGATGGCATTTCGCTGGCCGGGTTTGGAGGGTTGGCGATTTCGGCGGCAGTGTTTCGCGACGTCGTAGAAGTCACCGATGTCGGCACGACGGGTTACGACTTGTTGTTTCGTGGTGGGTTCTTTTTTGTCGGTGTGAGCAGCGTTGCTGTGATTGCTGCTGCAGTGCACCCGACGGCCACCATGACCCATGCGTTGCTCGGCAACCGCGTGATGACCTATATCGGGCAGCGCTCATACGGCCTGTATCTGTATCACTGGCCAGTTTTTCAGATGTATCGCCGATTTGCCGGGCAGGGTTTAACGCCGTACGAGTTCGTGCTGTTGGTGCTGTTGTCGTTGGCCTTGTGCGAACTGTCATTCCGCTATGTAGAAATTCCAGTTCGTGATGGTCGGTTTGGGGCCTGGTGGCGGAGTCGTCGCACAGAGCGCCAACTTGGCACACCAATTTCGCCAGCCGTACTGCGCCGTCGCGCTGGGGCGCTGGCCTTCGGTGCTGTCTTGCCGGCATTTGCGCTGTTCAGCGTGGCAACGGCTGATGTGAGATTAAACGACATCAGCCAGAGCCTGGCCGACAGCGAATCGGCAGTTGTCAACGTGCTGGGTGACCCAACAACACCGACAACCTTGGCGCAAAATGACCCAGTAATCATTGCTGGTGGTGGTGTCACTGCAACGACAACGCTCGACGGTCAGCTCATTGATGTGCTCGCGATTGGCGACTCGGTCATGTTGGGTGCAGCCCGCGAGTTGTCTTCCCGAGGTGCCACGGTGGATGCCCTAAAGAGTCGCCCCGTGCGGCAGGCGCTGGAGATCGTGAACTATCTAAAGTCCACTCGTCGCTTGGGTTCGATTGTGGTGATTCATCTCGGCACGAACAACACCGCCACTGAAGCTGTCTTTGACGAAATCATGTCAACGCTGCGCGACACGCCGTTGGTGGTGTTCTTGACCGTTCACGTGCCAAGTGAACCGCGACAAACCATTAACAATCGCCTTATCAACGCGTTGCCCACCAAGTACGCCAACGTGAAAGTGCTTGATTGGCACGCGATCGTGGGCCAATATCCCGAATATTTGTATTCAGATCAAACGCATCTGCGGCCAGTCGGCGCACGCTTTTATGCCGACTTGATTATGCAGTCCGTTGGGCGGCTGTAGCCCCGTTTTCACGCGGTCGCGGTGAATCGTCTAGGGTGTGCCCCCGTGACAAGTCCAATTCGAGTCGCCGTTACCGGCGCCGCCGGCCAGATCGGCTACAGCCTAATTTTTCGTATCGCTTCGGGTGCCATGCTCGGCCCCACGACGCCAATCATTTTGCAGTTGCTGGAAATCACCCCAGCACTAGGAGCCTTGGGTGGTGTGAAGATGGAGCTCGACGATTGTGCGTTCCCACTGTTGCAGGATGTCGTGCTCACTGATGATGCAAACGTCGCATTCGGAGATGCTGACGTGGCGTTGCTGGTTGGTGCGATGCCACGCAAAGATGGCATGGAGCGCAAAGATTTATTGTCGGCCAACGGCGGCATCTTTAAGCCACAAGGTCAGGCCATCGGCAAAAATGCCAAAAAAGACGTGAAGGTGTTGGTGGTGGGCAACCCGGCAAACACCAATGCGTTAATTGCCCTCAATAATGCTTCGGGTATTGACCCGCGTCAGTTCACCGCCATGACTCGCCTCGATCACAATCGTGCTATTTCGCAACTCGCAACTCGGGTGAACCGCCCCGTTGCCTCGGTAAAAAAGATGACCGTTTGGGGCAACCACTCCACAACTCAGTATCCCGATCTGTCGTATTGCGAAGTTGATGGTAAGCCAGCCAAGTCGTTGGTCAATGACGACGCTTGGCTCGATGAGACCTACATTCCAACGGTGGCCAAGCGTGGTGCTGCGGTTATCAAAGCACGCGGTGCATCTTCGGCAGCATCTGCGGCCAATGCCGCAATCGATCACGTGCGTTCATGGGCCCTGGGCACTGCACCAGGCGACTGGGTGAGCATGTCGGTGCCAAGCGATGGTTCGTACGGCGTGCCTGAAGGTTTGGTGTCGTCGTTTCCGTGCACTTGCGCCAACGGTTCATACAGCATCGTGCAGGGTTTGGCCATCGATGACTACAGCCGCGTCAAGATCGACGCCTCGGTTGCCGAGTTGCAAGAAGAGCGCGAAGCGGTGCGGGCCCTCGGCCTGATTTAACTAAACGCAGTGCGCAGGCGCACGCGGGCGAACACCGCGTCGAGTGCGGCAAACAATGGTTGGGCGTCAATTAGTCGTTGATGGTCGCCTTGAAACCGCACGTGCCCGTTGATGAATGCATCGGCAGCGTTGATGTTGCCCGTAGCCACCCCGACCGCCGTGGCGTAAGTTTGCGTGAACACCACATCAGATGGTGCTGCCCCTTTATTGAAACCCACCGCACCGTCGCGGCAAACAAGGTGGTAGTTGACATCACCGAACGGTGTACCAGTCACTAACTGGGAAACCGACACCGAATGGTCGGCCGCTGCGACTTTGATTGTTGCGTCGGTAGCGATCTCTTGGGCAACAGCCGAGATCCACTCGTCGCTCAAATACTGCACGACGAGTGGATCAGTGGCGGTCATGCAGCCTGAAAGCTCACTGTCTTGCGGCTAGAGCGCACAATTGATGCAACCAAGATGGCCAGGGAGATGCCTGCAATTGCGTAGCGGGCACCGTCGTTGTCACGCAGGTTGATGATTGCGGGCAAGATCAACAACGACACGAGGTTCATCACTTTGATCAGCGGGTTGAGTGCTGGGCCAGCGGTGTCTTTGAACGGGTCGCCCACCGTGTCGCCGATGACGGCTGCTTTGTGAGAGTTGGAACCCTTACCGCCGTGATGGCCATCCTCGATGTACTTCTTGGCATTGTCCCATGCACCACCAGCATTGCTGAGGTAGTTGGCCATGAGCTGACCGGTGAGGATTACTGCCGCCAAGAATGCACCCAGTGCGAAGTAGTTGATACCGAAGCCAACGATGACTGGTGTCAACACCGCGAGTAAGGCGGGCGTCGTGAGCTCGCGCAACGAGGCAGCCGTGCAGATGTCGATAACCGGGCCGTAGTCAGGCTGTTTGGTGCCGGCCATGATGCCGCCGTCAGCAAACTGCTTGCGCACTTCTTGTACAACGACACCGGCCGTGCGACCCACTGCGCGAATCGCGAGTGCCGAGAACATGAACGCAATCGACCCACCGATGAGCAAACCGATGAAGGTCTTCACATCTGCAACGTTGATTTGTGTTTCAGGGGCTAGGAAGAGGAGGTCACCCTCGAGCAGTTTTCCTGCCGCATCTTTCAGTTGGAGTTCACCAGCGATGGTTTCGATGTAGGCAGCAAAGAGTGCGACCGCAGCAATGACCGCTGAACCGATTGCAAAGCCCTTGGTGACGGCCTTGGTGGTGTTACCCACGGCATCGAGGCTCACCAGAATCTTGCGTGATTCGCCCTCGAATTCGCCAGCCATTTCGGCAATACCAGCGGCGTTGTCAGCCACT
>JBILFO010000173.1:0-2531 GCA_044351505.1 Ilumatobacteraceae bacterium | reverse complement strand
TGGTGGTGTCAATCATCATTTTGATTGCAGTGGGTATCGGTCTCAACCGCACACGAACCGGCCGTGCCATGCGCGCAGTATCTGACAACCGCGACTTGGCCGAATCATCTGGCATCAATGTCGAGCGAGTAATTGCCCAAGTGTGGATCTTTGGCGGGGCATTGGCGGCATTGTCAGGCACATTCTTTGGGTTCGACACCGTTAAGTGGGATATCGGTGCGCGTATCTTGCTTCTCGTATTTGCCGCGGTGACTCTTGGTGGGCTCGGCACTTCGTACGGTGCTCTCGTTGGTGCGTTGATGGTGGGTATCGCCATCAACTGGTCAACACTTGTCATCGACACCGAGCTGAAGAACATGACTGCTTTGGTGATGCTCATCTTGGCGTTGCTCCTTCGGCCGCAGGGCATCCTCGGCCAGAAACAACGGATTGGCTGACATGGATTGGGGTTTCATTTTCGAGCGGTCGTTCTCGGCCATGATCGGCCCCGAAGTGGTCGTCTATGCGTTGGCTGCAGTGGGGCTCAACGTGCATTTCGGTTACACGGGGCTCATGAATTTCGGCCAGGTGGGCTTTATGGCCGCTGGCGCTTACGGCGTTGGCGTGTCGGTGTTTTGGCTTGGATGGAACTTCTGGGTGGGTATCGTTTTCGCCTTCGTTTATGCCGGCGTGCTCGCGCTGTTGTTGGGTCTGCCCACGCTGCGGTTGCGGGCTGACTATCTATCGCTAGTTACCATCGCTGCGTCAGAAACCATCCGCTTGCTGGCTCGTTCGCGAGTGATGCAGCCGATTACTGGTGGGGTGGAGGGTGTTAATCAATTTGCTGGGCCGTTCTATGACTTGAGCCCGTTTGAATTGGGGCAGTTCTACTCGTTTGGTCCGTTCAAGTACTTGGGTCGTGACGTCTGGGTGCTCCTAGTCGGCTGGACGTTGCTGATTCTGATCACCTTGATGGTTCGCCAACTGATGCGCTCACCGTGGGGTCGTACGTTGCGGGCTATTCGTGAAGACGAAGACGCAGCGCGTGCACTGGGTAAGAACTCGTACTTTTACAAGATGCAATCGCTGATGCTCGGTGGAATGATCGGTGCTGTGGCGGGTGTGCTGCAAGTTATTCAGAAAGCCTCGGTGCAGGCTGACACATTCAACCCAGTCATTACCTTCACCATTTGGACCATTTTGATTATCGGTGGCCCTGGACGAGTTTGGTCGCCAATCATCGGATCGTCGATCTACTGGACGCTCATTGTGTTCATCGAAAATACGCTGCGCCAACTTCCACCCAATGTGCGCTCCACATTGGAAGACACCGTGCAGTTGTCGGACTTCAATATCTCGATGCTGCGATTCATTCTGGTTGGGCTGGGGCTCATGCTCCTGGCTCGCTTCCGTCCGCAGGGAATCTTTGGCTCACGTGAGGAGATGGCCCTTGACCGACGCTGACCAACCAATCCTCGTTGCCACTGGAGTCGTCAAGACGTTTGGTGGTCTGCGAGCAGTTGACGTTGAACAACTCGAAATTCGTCGCAACAAGATCACTGCGCTGATTGGGCCCAATGGGGCGGGCAAGACCACGTTTTTTAATCTGCTCACCGGGTTTGATCGTGTGGATGAAGGCGAGATTCGCTTTGACGGCAAGGTCATCACCGGCACGCCGCCGCATCGCCTTGCCTCCAAGGGCATGGTGCGTACTTTTCAATTGACCAAGGCGCTTGCCAAATTGTCGACGATCGAAAACATGAAGCTGGGCGCCCTGGGCCAGCGTGGCGAGAAGTTCTGGGCCGCCCTCATTCCGGGCTCATGGACGAAACAGGAAGAAGAAATTGAAAAGCGGGCCGACGCGATCTTGCAGCGATTCAATCTCACTCACATGCGTGATGAGTATGCGGGAACCATGTCGGGCGGACAACGCAAATTATTGGAAATGGCTCGGGCACTGATGACCGACCCACGGTTGGTCATGCTTGATGAACCGATGGCAGGTGTCAACCCAGCTTTGGCCCAGAGCTTGCTCGAACTCATCAAGGCTTTGCCAGGTGAAGGCCGCACTGTGATATTTGTTGAGCACAATATGGATGTGGTGCAAGAGATTGCCGACTGGGTTGTGGTCATGGCCGAGGGTCGCATCATTGCCCAAGGAACACCAGCGGAGATTAAAACCAACAAGGCTGTTGTTGATGCGTATCTCGGAGCCCACCATGGCGAAGACCTCTCGCAAGTAGAGCTGACATGAGCGCCAATCCAACCACTGCCGAAGTGTTACTCGAGGCCAAGGGGGTCACGGCGGGCTACACACCTGGGGTAAACATCCTCAACGACTGTTCGTTGTCGTTGCATCGCGGTGAGATCGTTGGCATCATCGGCCCCAATGGGGCCGGCAAGAGCACGTTGCTTAAAGCCCTCTTCGGTCTGTTGAGCGTGCAGTCCGGCGCTATCACTCATCGCGGCGAGTCGATCGTCGGTCTGCACGCCCACGAGCTGGTAGAACGCGGTATTGGGTATGTGCCCCAGCGCGACAACGTGTTCCCGTC
>JBILFO010000055.1:0-9723 GCA_044351505.1 Ilumatobacteraceae bacterium | reverse complement strand
ACCCTATTCGTCGCCCAGACCGCAGCAGGGTGTTGAGAAATCTCAAAGAGTATCTCTCTAGATATTGCTCCGAACGAAATCTGCCGCTAAAAATAGCGATGCGACCACCAGTCTCTGGCACTCCTGAGCCAGGTCATGTGGAAGACGAAATTCGGCACTATAAACAGGTTTTTGCGGGAGTCACACTTTCATTCACTGACCCGTATGTGCCGCACTCAACCTACGTTGCAAGTGATGCCGCAGATGTGACAATTGGGGTGCCCTCGGGTAGCTTGACCGAAAGTTTTGGGCGTGGAAATAAAGTACTAATGTTCGGACAAGCCGCAGAAACTGGAACCTATTTCTCATTTCCATTTGAGGGAGACTGGCTAATGACAGAGCCCTCCTATCAGGAATTTTCTGATCGTCTCGAGTTTCTTCGTATGCAAAGTCGGCAAACTGTTGCATCACAGTGGGCCCCAATTCGCGAGCAGATGTTGGCAGATGCAATGAGCACTAATCCAGTAATCGTCATCAGGGAGATTTTGAGGCGTAGCGCTATTTAATCCGGCATGGCATGCGTTTGATGCCGTTGATGAAGTTGCTGCGTAGATACGCAGGCTCACCCGTGATGTGCAGATAGGGCAGACGGCGGTGAATTTCATCGAACATCACCGCGATTTCGCGCCGCGCCAGGTTGGCACCGAGGCAAAAGTGTGGGCCACCCGCACCAAAGCCAATCTGCCCGGGTTGCATTTGGCGCGTCACATCAAAACGGTAGGGGTCAACAAAGAGATCCTCGTCACGATTACCAGAGTTGTACCACATCACCACTTTGGTGCCGGCGGGCATCGGTATACCGCGTAGTTCGGTGTCGCGCGTTGCAGTGCGACGGAAGTGAATGACGGGTGAGGCCCATCGCACGATTTCTTCAACTGCAGTTCGAGTGTGCGTCTCGAAATCGCTGAACCAGATGCGTTGTTGATCGGGGCGCCGTGTGAGCTCCAACATGCCATGACTGATTGCATTGCGGGTAGTTTCGTTGCCCGCGACGACCAACAAAATGAAGAAACTGCCGAATTCTTGGCTGGTCATACGTTGCCCGTCAACTTCAGCTTGCATCATCACCGAAGTGAGGTCGTCGGTGGGGTTCTTCAACCGAGACTCGCCAAGTTGCTGGGCGTACGAGAAAATCTCGAGCGCTACCTTCATCAGATTCTCGAGTGTTCCACCAAAATCAGGATCACCTGCACCGAGAATCACGTTGGTCCAGTCGAGAATCTGCTTGGCGTCTTCTTGTGGAATGCCCATCATGTCGCAGATGATTTCCAGCGGAAACGGCGCGGCGAGCTTCTCGACAAAATCGAACTCGTCGTCGGCGTGTTGCTCAAGCAAAGCATCAACCAGGGTTCGCGCTTTGGCAGTCACGTATTCCTCTACCCGCGCAATTTCTTTCGGGGTGAAACCTTTTGACACGATGGATCGCAGACGAAAGTGCTTTGGGTCATCCATGGCAATCATCGACCCAAAGAACTCATTGAGCTCAGGAGTCAGCGTGGTGATGTTTGAACCCTGGCCGCTGCACCAGAGTTCGGGGTTGCGGCTCACGGCCCAGATGTCTTCGTGTTTGGTGAGTGCGTAGTAGCCCGGGCCCACCGGAAAATTTGCCAGGGGCATCTCGTTGAAGAACTTGATTGGGGCCTCGCGGCGCAGCGATGCAAAGGCTGACTCGCGGTATTCGCGGGGCGTAACCCAAAACTCGGGGTCAGAGATGTCGAAACTGTTGACGTCCAACGGGGTCAATTGCATGCCCGAATGGTACCGTGGCAGAAATTCGAAGGGGATACATCATGACCGAAGCCGTTATCGTCGCCACAGCCCGCAGCCCGATCGGCCGCGCTAATAAGGGTTCGCTCATCGATCTGCGCCCAGATGATATGAGTGCACAGATCGTGCGAGCGCTGTTGGCCAAAGTGCCGCAAGTGAAGCCTGACCACATCGAAGACCTCATCATGGGTTGTGGTCAGCCTGCGGGCGAAGCCGGGTTCAACATCGCCCGCATCGTGGCGATGCTCGCTGGGCTAGACAACGTTCCTGGCGTCACCGTCAACCGTTACTGCTCGTCGAGTTTGCAGACCATTCGCATGGCTGCCCACGCCATAAAAGCCGGTGAAGGCGACTGCTTTATTGCAGCAGGAGTCGAAACGGTTAGCCGTTACGCAAGCGGCGCTAGTGATACTGCGCCGAATGCCATCTTCAAGACTCCTGGCGGGCGCACCAAGATTCGTGCCGCTGGCGGCCAGCCGACATGGACTCCGCCGCAGGGCATCTCTGACATGTACATCGCAATGGGTCAGACTGCTGAAAATGTTCGTGAAGTCGAAGGCGTGACTCGCCAAGAGATGGATGAATTCGCCGCACGGTCGCAACAACTCGCCTGTGAGAATGCCGAGAACGGTTTTTTTGAGCGTGAAATCACTCCACTGACGCTGCCTGACGGTCGCGTTATCAGTAAAGACGATGGCCCACGTGCTGGCACCACTGCCGAAGGTCTCGCGGGTTTGAAGCCTGCATTCCGACCTGACGGTCAGATCACCGCCGGCAATGCTTGCCCGCTTAACGATGGTGCTGCGGCCGTGCTCGTGATGAGTGATACGAAAGCTAAACAGCTCGGGCTCACACCGTTGGCACGAGTGGTGTCGTCGGGTGTGTCGGGTTTGAACCCTGAAATCATGGGTCTCGGCCCAATCGAAGCATCACGCCAGGCGTTGAAGCGTGCTGGTTTGACCATCGACCAAATTGACTTGGCAGAAATCAACGAAGCATTTGCCGCGCAAGTGATTCCGTCGGCCAAGCATCTCGGCATTCCGATGGACAGGCTCAACGTTCATGGAGGTGCGATTGCTCTTGGTCACCCCTTCGGCATGACTGGTGCGCGCATCATGACCACACTCATAAATGGACTCCAACATCGTGACAAGCGATATGGTCTCGAAACCATGTGCGTGGGTGGCGGTCAAGGCATGGCGATGATCGTCGAGCGCCTCAGCTAACGCAACGCGTTGTAATACAGCGTTACTACGACAGTTCGCTCAGCACGGCGCTAGAAAATTCGGGCCAGTGGGTGAGCGCCCAGCTGTCAAAGTCGCGATCGCCCACCACCGCACAGGCAATGTCAGCGATGGGGTCTACCCACACGAAGGTGCCGCTGCCGCCGAAGTGTCCGTAGGTGACCGCCGAGTTGTGCGGTGAAGTCCAATGTGGATGTTTGCCGCCGCGAATCTCGGGCCCTAGACCCCACGGGCACGGATCAAATCGACCGATGCCCGGCACAATGCCGTCCAACTCGGGGAATTGGGCAGTAACTGCGTCGACGAATGTGTCGCGGGCCAACAAGCGTGGGCGCCGCATTTCGGCAACGAATAGCGACAGGTTCACGATGTCGAGTCGTGCATCTTTGGCTGACGAACCCTCTTGCTGGCTAGCCACGATGCCCAGTGGCGAAAACACTGCGCCATCGACGTATTCCCAAAACGGCATCTCACTGCGTTCTGCGAGATGTGTGGCCAGCAGCTCATAGCCAGTGTTCGAATAGACGCGTCGCGCACCTGGCTTGCCAATTGGTGCGTCACCTTCGAATGCATAGCCACCTGCATGGGCCAGCAAGTGCCGTACGGTGCAATCGTCTTGACCAATGGCGTCACTCAGCGACAGTGTGCCTTCTTCGCAGGCCACGAGCACGGCCCACGCGGTGATCACCTTGCTCACTGATGCGAGGCGAAACTCGCGCGACTCGTCGCCATAGAAATGAATCTCACCACGCCGGTCAATAACTGCCGCCGCCACGTTGTCCACTGGCCATGCGGCAATGAGTTCGAATGCTCGCATCGCGTGCGACGCTACTTGTTGTTACTTGGCGTTACGAATCATGTCGGCCACACGGAATGCGAGGTCAATTGACTGTCTCGCATTTAAGCGTGGATCACACACGGTTTCGTAGCGAGTGTCAAGGTCGCCCTGTGATAATGCTTCGACGCCACCCAAACATTCGGTGACGTTTTCACCAGTGAGTTCAATGTGAATGCCACCTGGCCACGTGTTTTCGGCGCGATGGGCGGCAACGAAGCCAACAATCTCACGCAGAATCTCGTCGAAGTGGCGGGTCTTGCGACCGTTGTCAGCAGTGAAGGTGTTGGCGTGCATCGGGTCGCAAATCCACACCACGGGGTGTCCGGCTTCGCGCACAGCACGCAGCAATGGCCGCAGCGATGCTTCGATCTTGTCGGCACCCATTCGCGTAATGAGCGTCAAGCGGCCAGGCACGCGGTTGGGGTTGAGCGCTTCGCACAGCGACAACACGTAGTCGGCCGTGGTGTTTGCGCCAATCTTTACGCCAACTGGGTTGCCGACGCCACGCAAAAACTCCACATGGGCGCCATCAAGTTGACGGGTGCGTTCGCCGATCCACAACATGTGGGCCGAGCAGTCGTACCACTGCCCGGTGAGTGAGTCTTGGCGGGTGAGTGCTTCTTCGTAGCCAAGGATGAGTGCTTCGTGCGAAGTGAAGACGTCGACTTCGTGCAAGGCACTGTGGCTCTCGGTGTCGACACCGCAAGCCCGCATGAACGCCAGTGCGCGCTCAATTTCGGCAGCCATCTGCTCGTAGCGCTGTCCCTCGGCACTTGTTGCCACAAATTCTTGGTTCCAAGCGTGCACGCGATTGAGGTCAGCAAAGCCACCTTTGGTGAAGGCCCGCAACAAGTTGAGCGTGCTGGCCGACTGGTGGTAGGCCTGCACCAAGCGCTGTGGGTTGGGGATGCGGGCTTCGTCATGTGGCGCAGGGTCATTGACCATGTGACCACGGAAGGAAAGCAGTTCGCGGCCGCCGACAGTTTCGGTGTTGCTGCTGCGAGGTTTGGCAAATTGACCCGCAATTCGACCAACCTTTACGACGGGAACGCCCATCGAATAGGTCAATACCACCGCCATTTGCAGAATTACTCGCAACTTCTCGCGAATATTTACTGCGGTGAACTCTTCAAAACTCTCTGCACAATCACCAGCCTGCAGCAAAAATGCATTGCCGTTAGCCACCTGGCCAAGCGATGCCAGCAACGTGCGGGCTTCACCAGCAAACACCAGTGGGGGATACGACTCAATTTGTTTGAGCGCCTGGTCAAGAGCTGCCGAATCAGGCCATTGCGGTTGCTGGGCGGCTTCGTGTGATTGCCAAGAAGTTTTTGTCCAATTTCGCGGCATGTCAACCTCGCCTTTCAGGCTAGGGAGGTGCGGTGAAGTTATACGGTCAGAGTTATACGGTCAGATAGTCGGGCGCGTCTTCTTGCAACGACTCGACGGCGCGGCTCACTAGACGGCGGGCAGCCTCGGCAGTGACGCCAAGCTCTTCGCCGACTTCACGGAAGCTCTTGCGCTCGCCACCAAAGAGGCCGAAGCGGGCTTCAACGGCGTAACGTGCACGAGGGTCGAGGGTGTCAAGCAACTTGTTCAACATGTCGTCAGAGGCGCGTGACATCACGGCTTCTTCGGGGCTCATGTCGTGGTTTGGCACCAAGTCACCGAGCGTTGCGTCGCCATCGTCGCCGATGGGCTTGTCCAGCGACACCGGGGTGGTGAGGCGGTGCAGTTCGGCATTTTCAGCGGTCAAACCTTCGGCATCGCCCGAACCTTGACGCAATGCTGCGCGCAAGTTTGCCGAACGATCACCGGGGATACGAATGAGGCTGGCCTTTTGGTCAAGTGCGCGACCGATGGCCTGGCGAATCCAGAATGTTGCGTAAGTGGAGAATTTGAAACCACGGCGCCAGTCAAACTTGTCGACGGCGTGCTCGAGCCCGAGGTTGCCTTCTTGAATGAGGTCCAAGAGGTCCATGCCTTGTGGGAGTGGATAGCGACGAGCAATAGACACCACGAGTCGCAGGTTGGCGCGAATGAAACGATCCTTGGCGCGCTTGGCGTCGCGCAAATCTTTACGCACGGCAGCGGTGCGCTGACCCTTTTTCAGTTTGGCCTCAGCAGCACGACCCGCTTCGATGGCTTTGGACAACGTGCGCTCGTCTTCAGCGTTAAGCAGGGGAACTTTGCCGATGTCATTGAGGTAAAGACCGATCGAGTCAGACATGAGGGGTGCTTTCTAGGGGACGACAACACCAGCAGCCCTGTGAGGGGAAACTGGTGACGTCGGGGGGTTGTGGGGGGTAGAGCGTATTCGGGGGTATTCGGGGAAGAACGAAGTTACAGGATTGTCACGCACAATGTCAAGGGGTATGTTGCAAAAGTCATCTATGACCTAATAAAAGCTTTCCTCTCGGCCACGACATTGGCATGACTATTGGGTTTGGCGCCCGTTGTGGTTCAAGAATTTTTGGGGCTGGGGGTAGGGCACTCCTAGAATTCCCAGCGTGCCGCAACGACTCGGGGTGTTCGGCGGCACCTTTGACCCCCCGCATCGGGGGCATCTCGCCGTGGCGCAGGCCGCCCAGAGCACGTTTGCGCTTGATCGAGTGCTGCTGGTGGTGGCCAACGACCCGTGGAAGAAGTCGCCGGATCGAGCCATTACGCCGGCCGCTGATCGCTTGGCGATGGTGCAGGCCTTGGCCCGTGATGGAGCTGGGTTAGAAGTCAGCGACAGAGAAATTCGCCGTGGCGGCCCGAGTTATACCGTCGTTACTTTGCGCGAGTTAGCGGCAGCGCATCCGGGCAGCGAACTTTTTTTGATCATTGGTCGTGATCTGGTCGACGACTTTTCGTCGTGGCACGAATCAGTGGAGATTGGTCGGCTCGCAACAATCGTGGTGGTAGACCGCCCAGGTTATGTAACCGACCCGCTGCGCGATTGGAAGATGTTGATCATCGAGCCTGTTGATGTGAGCAGCACCGAATTGCGCGAACAATTGCAACACACTTCGCCCGCAGACAGCAAAGTGCTGAGCCATATGACGCCTGAAGTGCTGCAGGTGATTCGCTCACGGGGTTTGTACGGTACCAACACAGAAAAAGCAGTGCCCACTTCGTGACGGTGTTTCATGCCCGTCAGGTGCGCGCGTTGCGTGTTGCGATTGCAACCGGGGTTGCAGCCGCACTTGTGTTGCCGATTGGCATTGCTGCAGCGTGGAACCAGTTGCTGGATTCGCGTGCATCAACGACCGTTGTTACGGGCGGCATCACGATTCCCGATACACCGGCTGCGCTCCTGGCTGCCATCGGTGAGGGCGGCCAGTTGAGCCATGTGGTTGTGGCCACCTTGGCAGCCAACGGCGTGGGTGGCACGGTGGTGTTGTTGCCGATTGGCGCGGCAACCGAAACCACGCAACTTGACGATGCGCCAGTCAGCGATGCGAAAGACGCCTCGACTGCTGAGCCGCCTCGACGCTTGGCCGATGTTTATGCCACAGATGGGCTGGGTGGCCTGGCCAACGAAGTGCAGGGCTTGTTAGACGTGTCGTTCGTGGCGGTTGGTGCCTTGGCGCGAGTTGAGCTCATCAACTTGTTTGCACCGATGGGTGGAGTGGATGTGTTGCTTGATCGCGAAGTGGTCACGCTTGCCGTTGATGGAACACCCACCAAACTTGCCGACGTGGGGCAAGCCACATATCCGATTGATCGTGTAGTCGACATTTTGCTCGCCCGCGGCGCTGGAAAAGAGTCACTGCGTTTTTCGCGCCATCGAGAAGTGTGGAATGGCATCGTGCAACGCGTGGGTGCGGGTCTGGAAATTGCACCCGAGGTCGACACGACACCTGCTGGGCTTGCGGATGTCACCAACTTCATGCGCCGTGTGTTTGGTGGGGCGTTGCAGGTGTGGCAGTTGAGCGCTGCTCCGATATTGGATACCAAAACCAACCCGAAACGAGCCGATTTGTATTCACTTGACCGCGCCGAAGTGGTGATGGTATTTGCCTCGGTGGCGCCAAGTGCTCTATCGGGTGGCGATGTGGCGCTCTCGGTGCTGATCGATAGCCCATTCAACGACCCGGTGGTGAGTCGTGCTGCGGTTGCTGCAATTCTTGACGCCGGGTTTGGGGTGGCGGTGATGCGCGAGATTTCTGCCCAAGAAGCGACTGCCACGGTGGTGGCCGGCGACCTCGAGGTTGCAGAGGCGCTGTCGGCACTCTTGGCTGGCACGCTCGGCGAACTTGAAACGCGCAAATGGCCCGGCAAGGTCACAGGTATTGACGCATCGATCACATTGGGCACTAGCTTTGCCGACCTGGTTCGCAACGGAGGCAAATGACAACTGGAGTAGACACCGACACGCTTGCAGTGGCGTGTAGTGCTGCCCGTGCCGCGGACGACAAACAAGGCAGCGACATTCGAGTGTTCGACGTGTCAGAAGTGTTGCCGATTGTTGGGTTGTTCGTGGTGACAAGCGCCGGCAACCCGCGGCTGGTGCGCGCCATCGCCAGCGAAGTCGAAGATCGTGTGCGAAAAGACCACCGCCGCTCGCCGGTGCGCACTGAAGGCATTGCGGAATCTATGTGGGTGTTGCTCGACTACGGCGACGTAGTGGTGCATATTTTTGCCGAAGAAACACGCCGTTTCTATGAAATTGAGCGCCTTTATCGAGACCGCCCAAATGTTGATTGGCGGGACTGACCCACTACGAATGATTGCCGCGGCGCAGCATCCGATAGGTTGACTTGGCGATTTCGGGGCTGTAGCTCAGTTGGTAGAGCGCCTCCATGGCATGGAGGAATGAGCGCACTACTAACTAGTGGCCCGTTCCTGAACGTGACGAGCAGTATGGTGATAATGCTTACCAAACTAGAGGGTGCCGTTTTACGTGATTGGTCAGACAGTAACTGGCGCTTAAGGCGCTCTCTGTTCGCAGCATATCAAATACAAATTGGCAAACATGTTTAGAATTAACCGAAACCAGTTTTAGGATTTCTCAGATAAAAATTTGGAGAAGGTAAATTGTGGAAAACAATAAATTAGATACAGATTTTCATCCCAACCAGACGTATCGCGGAGCGTCAATCTGGCATCAAGTTTCAACAGTAGTCGCTCTGCGGCGTGAATTCGGCGTGAATTCGGTTTGCGAAATTGGAGCAGGAAGGGGTGTGACCGGGGCAATTTTGAAACATCTCGGATTTCGGTACTCTATAAGTAAAAGTTTGCCTTCGCAGGTGAAGTTAGAAGCGGAGAACCTGCAGCTTTTAAAGGAATCGTCTGAAGCAGACATTGTTTGCGCATTTCAAGTCCTTGAGCACAATCCCTTAGTTCAACTGCAAGAAATTTTTGAAATTCTTGGGCGCTTGAGCTCTAGATTTGTGGTGATCTCACTGCCCTCTTCGCAGCCTTACCTTATCGTTAGTTTAGAGCTTAAATTTTTTTCTGGGTATCAGGCGCGGAGGCGACCAAGACTCTCATTCCGGGTGCGACTCCCTAGAGTTTTGATTCCAAGGGCTCGTGGAAGATTTGACACTACAGTTTTGGTGAACAAAAAGAGAGCGGCGTCTGAGCCAGTTCCAAGCAGTAGACATTTTTGGGAAGTTGGAGAGAGAGGGGCTTCATTGAAACAGATAACTGAGAAGGCGGCCAGCGAGGGCCTATCATTAATTCGTAGCGAGATTCCTCACCCCAACAACCAACATGTGTTCTTCGTGTTTGAAAAATGTTGATTGATACGCTAGAACTCTAGATTTCAGTTAAACTCGGATATAGTTTTCTAGCTTGTTTTTAAGGAATTAGTCCGAAATATTCTGACGATGACGAATCCGTAGC
>JBILFO010000172.1:0-2567 GCA_044351505.1 Ilumatobacteraceae bacterium | reverse complement strand
CAGCCATGGTGGGGTTACCGATTTGGTCATCAACGAAAGTGAGCGTGTCGTGCTCGGCGGCCAGTCGCAGAATTGTTTTCACCATGTTGGCACCGTGGTAACCACACACCCATGAAATCCGCACTACCGAGTCGAGTGCAAGGTCGAGTGCCTGCTCCCCTGCCAACTTTGAAACGCCGTACACCGATTGCGGATTCGGTGTATCGGTTTCCAGATACGGGTTCGGCTTGGTTCCGTCGAATACATAGTCGGTGCTGATGTACACCACCCGCGCACCAACATGACGCGCTGCATCAACAACATGTTGTGTTGCTGTGGCGTTGACCAACATTGCCTTGGCCGCGTCACCTTCGCAGGCGTCGACTGCAGTCCATGCTGCTGCGTGAATAATCACCTGCGGCTGGGCAGCTGTCACCGCTTGCTGCACTGCACCGCGATCAGTGACGTCGAGTTGCGCACGTGTCAAGCCGACGACTTTGTTTTCAGCTTTGTTGGCTGCAGCCACCAGCTCGTGACCAAGTTGCCCGCCAGCACCCGTGATCAAAATCTTCACGGCTTGGCCTTGAGCGGCTCCCACCACCAGCGGTTGTCGCGATACCAGGCCACCGTGGATTCCAGGGCTTCGTCGAGTGAACGATCGCGCTTCCAGCCCAACTTGGTGATCTTGGCGATATCGACCGAATAGCGACGATCGTGACCCTTGCGATCTTGCACGTATTGAACGCTTGAGTCGTCTTTGCCATGCAGCGCCAACAGTTTGTCCACGAGCACACGGTTGGGGGTCTCGTTGCCGGCGCCAATGTTGTAGATCTCGCCAACCGTGCCGCGTTCCAGCACGAGGTGCACGCCCGAGCAATGGTCGTCGACGTGCAACCAGTCGCGCTCGTTGAGGCCGTCGCCATACAACGGAATTTTCTTGCCATCAAGCAAGTTGGTGGTGAACAGTGGAATCGCCTTTTCGGGATACTGAAACGGGCCGAAGTTGTTGGTGCAGCGCGTGACCAACACGGGCGTGCCGTGGGTGGCGTGATACGACAGCGCAATTAGGTCACTGCCGGCCTTGGACGCTGAATACGGCGAACGCGGCTCGAGTGAATCGGTTTCTTTTGAGGAACCAACTTCGACACTGCCGTAGACCTCATCGGTGCCGATATGCACCACGCGCTGCATGCCCAGCTTGCGCGCAGTATCGATGACCACGTTGGTGCCAAAGCAATTAGTGAGCACGAAATCTTCGCCGCCTTCGATCGAGCGATCAACATGGCTCTCGGCTGCAAAGTGCACCACCCAGTCGTGGCCAGCCATTGCTTGTGCTATCTCATCTGGGTGACAGATGTTGCCTTTCACAAACGAAAATCGTGGACTGTCGTCTAAGTCGCGCATCGTTGACAAATTTCCGGCGTAGGTCAATGAGTCGTACACGGTCACCGAATGATCGGTATTACGCAACACCCAACGCGCGTAGTTGCTGCCGATGAACCCGGCGCCACCCGTTACGAAAATCTTCAAGCGTCTGTGCCTCGGGCCGAGCGCATCTAGGTTCGCATTCCCCAGATCGGCTGCTGATGCGGCACGATGTCTTTGCGCAGTGGGTTGGCTTGATCGCGTTTCGACAATGTGGGGGTTGCAATGCCCCAGTCGGCGCCAATGGCCGGGTCGTCGTACGCAACACCGAGCTCGTCGTTGGGGTTGTAGTAATTATCGACCAGATACGTGATCGTCATATCGGTAAGCGATGCAAAGCCGTGGGCAACCCCTGGCGGAATGAAGATGCCGCGATGGTCATGGGTGCCGTCGGGCCGTGCGCCAAGATCAATTGTTTGCGTTACACCATCACTCGGTGACCCATTGCGCAAATCATGCAGCACCACTCGGCAAGTTCCGTACGGCACGTACCAATAGTCGGCTTGGTGCAAGTGATAGTGCAAGCCGACTATTGCGCCAGCCTTGCGATCGCCACGGTTGCCCTGAATCATTTCGCGTCCGAGTGGAAACCACTCACGGCGGTACGTTTCGATAAAGAAACCCCGCTCGTCACCGTGCATGCTCGGCTCGACGATCTGCACGCCCGCAATCAGGTTGGACTCGGTAATTTTTGGCATCTAGGCGTCGAGCTCCACTTTCGAATCGTCGCCGAGCATCAACCGCAGGGCGCGGGGCAGGTGTTGCGAACGCACCACCTGCACGTTGCGACCCAACAACGAGTCGGTCATCTTGTGAACGTCGGTGACAGTGCACCCATCGAGCAAAACCGAATGTTCGAGCTCGGAATTCACGATGCTGCAGCCGTTGCCAACCGAGGTGTACGGCCCGATGTAACTGTTTTCAATTTTGGAATCGCTGCCAATCACCACCGGGCCACGAATGCGCGAGTTCACCACTTTGGCACCCTTCATAATTACGACGCGTCCTTCAATTTGCGAGCCAGCATCTACATTGCCGTCATTGCACGCCTCTAACACTTCGAGCACCAGACGATTGCATTCCAATAAAGGGTCTTTTTTGCCGGTGTCGATCCACCAGCCGTTCAGCACTTCGTGTCGCACCGTCTTGCCTTGTTCGATGAG
>JBILFO010000171.1:0-2644 GCA_044351505.1 Ilumatobacteraceae bacterium | reverse complement strand
ACTTCATCTACCGCCAGGCCACCCGCGCCAAGGCGCTCGATGCAGTGCGAGGCATCTTGCCGGCTGCCTCACTTTCGAACGTTGGCATTTACGGCACCGGTCAGGGCTATGAGGCACTGTTGCTTCGCATGCGCGCCAACCCCTTGCCTGAAGCACAGGCTTACGCCGACATGATGCTCACCGAGCTGCGCAAAGTGATTCCGACATTTCTGCGTCGAGTCGACATGCCCGAGCGCGGCGTTGCTTGGAGCAACTATCTAGCCAACAATGCCAACAACACCGCAGATCTCGTCGACGAATACTTCGGCATCATCGAGCCACAAGATGCCCCCGAAGTAACCCTTGTTGACTTTGATCCGGATGGCGAAGACAAGTTGCTTGCTGCGATTTGTTATTCGTCCTCAGATCTCCCCGAAACACAGTTGCTTGAACGGGTGCGCAACTTAAGCCAAGAGCAGCGCGTGGCGCTGATTCGCGCCTATGTGGGGGAGCGCTCGAATCGTCGCCATAAACCTGGACGCGCCTTTGAACGACTGTCCTACCGCTTTGACGTGTTGGGCGACTACGGCGCGTTTCGCGATATGCAGCGCCATCGCCTGCTGACCATCGAGTGGCAGCGTCTTACCCCGCATCTTGGCTACGCCCGCCCTGAGTTGGTCGACGAGGCTGGCGGAACTGCCATCTTTGACGACGCCATGGAGCGCTCACAGGCGCTCTATGAGCTGCTGCGACCCGAGTTCCCCGAGCAGGCCGCCTACGGCGTGGCTATGGCCCACCGGATGCGCTACATGATGCACTTCAACGCCCGTGAAGCCATGCACATGCTGGAATTGCGCTCAGCCCCCCAAGGACACCCTGCCTATCGGCGGGTGGCACTCGAGATGCACCGCCTGATTGCCACCCAAGCCGGACACCATGCCGTGGCTAGCGCCATGAGCCATATGACCACCGAAGCGCCCCTCCTGGAGCGGCTCGAATCTGAGCGTCGCAGCGAGCAGCGACGCGAGTCACAGCAGCATTAGTGGCAATGCGCCCGCTTGAGCCAAACTTCGGCTAAGGTTCGCGCCCGATAATGGTTCACGACAATGACACCCCGCAATCTGACGTCGACAGTGATGGTGGCGACCCCGAGGATCTGACCGGGCTCGAAATTGACCCAGACGAACTTCCCGAGGGCGAAGAAGTAGACCCAGACGCACTTGACATTGCAGATGATGATGCAGACGATGTTGTTGCCGTCGATATCGCCATCGACGGCGATGCACCTGCTGTAGGTGATACATCGGGAGACGAAGTCAGGACCGACGATGATCGTTTGAACCTTGATGACGACGACGACGAGACCACCGAAAAGAAGCGTCCGCCTCGTGAAGAAGTTGACGAGAACGAAATGTCGGGCTCTGATGATGAAGAAGCCGACTTGGCAACAATCTTGGCCGACAAGTTGCGCAGCAATGACCAGTTGTCGCCCGACGATGAAACCGCACCAGTCGACATTGAAGACGCCACCGATGGCACACCGTTGTTGCAACCACGCCGTCCCGACGAAGAGCATTGCCAACAGTGCTTCTTGCTCGTGCGCAAATCTGCGCCGAAGTGCCCAGTCGACCACGACTTGTGCCCACTGTTTCCCACCGTCTAGCTACTGGCGACCAGCACATGCCCGAGTCACGTGATGAGCGCATCGCATCTGCCAAAGCCATTGCCGAAGCGCTAGTTGGCGTGCCTATCGTTCTTGCTCAGCAGGTGCTACAGAATATTGGAGACGTGAGCGTGGGCAACAACGTGACAGTGGCCCAACGACTCAACCAGTTGCGAACCCTGGGCGAAATGACCGTGCGTTTCGGTACCCGCGAGATCAGCAAGCGCATCAGCGGAAACCAGCGCTGACGTTGCTGATGACACCGTCGGTGCGCGTCGCCACCGCGGATGACGCGCAATCCTGCCAAGAACTAGAGCAACAGGCACAGGGCAACAATGCCGGGGCCCGCGGAGCCGCTGCATTTTTCGCCGAACAGCCCATCTCGTTCATTAGCGATGGTGCTGGGGGATTCTCCCTCATCGTGGAAGTTGACAGCGTGGCAGTTGGCTTTGCAACGGTGCGAATCTCGAATGTTGCTGGCAGTAATGTCGCCACGGTCGTGCGTGTCTTTGTATCGGCGAGAGCCCGCCGAGTTGGTGTGGGTGATGCGCTTATAAATGCAGCCAAGCAGCATGCCCGTGAAGCTAACTGTGTGCGAATTGACGCATTGTCACTACCAGGCGATCGCGACACCAAGAATCTCTACGAACGAAATGGCCTCACGGCGCGATTGATTGTCGCTACTTCAACGCTTGACTAGCACTTGATCGGACCGTTTTAATGGGCCGAGTCAGCGGCCAGTCCAATTAGGTGGGCGTTTTTCAATGAATGCGCTGAGGCCTTCTTTGGTGTCTTGGCTCTGCAGCACGCGAGCGAAGCCTTCATTGGTCATCTTGATCAACGTGGCATCGTCGGCAGTGTCGGCGGCCAATACGACCTTGCGACTTTCCCACACCGCAATCGGGGCAGAGGTGCATACCTGTAACGCCAAGGCCATGGCAGCCTCTTGCGTCTTGCCCGGCTCACACAGACGGTTTACCAAACCCAACTCGTAAGCGCGCT
>JBILFO010000170.1:0-2742 GCA_044351505.1 Ilumatobacteraceae bacterium | reverse complement strand
CTGGACTTCTATTTCCTATCGCGAGTGTCGTCTAGCACGGGCGATCGCACCTCGTTTACCTATTCGCCACACACGTTGACCGAACCACGTTTCTTGGATTTCGTCCGTGAGTACCACGCGATCAATCCGCTTAGCCGCCGTGATGTTGAGTTCTTGCCTTATGCGTACCGAATATTCATCCTCAACTATGTAATTCGCGAAGGGGCCCGTTTCTTTCGCGCTGACTTGTGCTCCCAGTTTCGTCGCGATGCAGCTCGGCGCTATTTGGATGCTTCGACTCAGCTTGATTTGCGGCCCCTGTTGGAAATCGTCGACGCCTAGGGCCGGTAGTCCGCAGTCGAAACGGTGCTCAATCGATGCGTCGTAGCTCGCGTCGGAATCGTTCGGTGCGCTGCACATAGTTGTTGGCGCCAAACACAATGTCTTGAGATCGAGCACGATTTTCTTTGATGACGGCTGGGCTGCCAACGGCCAATGCATTGGCGGGCACCAAGGTGTCGTTGAGCACCACCGAGTTGGCACCGACCATCGCACCACTGCAGATGCGGGCTCGGTGTAGCACGAATGCACCAGAACTTACCTGGGCTCCGTCTTCGATAATGCAGGCTTCAAGATGCGCTAGATGGCCAATCAAACAATCGTTGCCAACAGTCGTCGGCCATTCCAGGGTGGTGTGCACGACGGTCCCGTCTTGGATGCTGGTGCGAGCCCCAATGCGAATCTCGCCGTCATCACCGCGGAGCACGGCAGTGGGCCACACGCTTGATTGCGGGCCGATGAAAACCGAGCCAATGATGACCGCGTCGGGGTGGATAAAAGCCGTGGTATCGATGGTGGGCTCCTGAGAGCCAAGTGCGTAGATGGGCATGAAATAGTTCTACTAGCGTGGGCTCCTCATGACACGGCGAATGGACATTGAAGTCACCAGTACTCGCCCAGACGGCACCTTCACTTGGCGTCAGGCCGGCGCGAAGGCCCCCAAAGGTTCGGGCGGTGCTGATGTGCTGCCAGCCGATGCAAAAGTTGGCGACGTGTTGCGTGCCGAAATCGACATGGACATGGACGGCCCAGTTGTTGTTTCATTGAGCCCAGTTAAGCAACGTGAGCGCAATGTGAAGTTGCTCACCATCACAGGTTCAGGTGCCGAGTTCAAGCCCGTTACCGAAGTGTCGACCAACCGTCGCTCAAAGAGCAGCGACAAGCGCGGTGATAAACGGGGCGACAACCGCAGTGACAAACGGGGCGACAAGCGCACGGATAAGCGCAGCGACAATCGCGGACCAGCTGACACCAGTCGAGCCGGTGCCCCAGGTGCAGCGCGTCGTCAGTTCACGCCTCCCCCACCCGAATTGGCCAAGCGCCCACGAGCAGCACGTCTGCACCCATTGAACGTTCATCGCAAAGCCGTGCTCGAAGCCCTCAAGCCCGAGGAACGCGTCTTGGCAGAAAAGGCCTTGGCCGGTGGTATTGGGGCCGTACGCCAAGCGGTTAACAAACAAAACGCGTTGTTAGTAAAAGACGGCAAGCCGAAGATCAACTCTGACAGCTTGGTCAATTTGGTTGTCGAATTGCTGCCGCGTCTGCGTGTTGCCGAATGGCACGACAGCGTCGATGCCGTAGAAAAAATTATTGAAACTGTCGATCTGCGTGACTTGCGGGCAGTCGTTGCGCGGTCCAATGACCCGAGCCTGATGAAGGACGCATCGTTGACCGAAAAGCGTGAGTTGCTGCGTGCTGCGCTGGAGCGTCGACAGGCATCTGAAATGCAAAATTGGGTAGATGACTTGCGTGCTGCAGTGGATGTGGGTCGCATCGTGGCGGCACTCAAGATTGCTGCTCAGCCGCCCAAGGCTGGTTCGCGCCCACCTGACGACCTTCGCCCCCGCCTCGTGGCGTTGACCCTCGAGCAATTGTCACCGCTCACCACCAGCGATCGTTGGGTGATCGTGCTCGAGGCTTTGGCGTTTGCACCAATCCACAACGAAGTGGTGCCCACCGGAGTGCCAGCCACTGTTTCGCCAGAACTTACTGCGACCGTGCAACGCTTAGCACCGGCGATACCGCGGATTGCTGCATTGTTCGGTGTGGAAATCGCACCAAAAGCGCAGATGCCGCGTCCACTGCGCAATGAGTGGCGCGACAAAAAGGCCAAGACTGCCAAGAAGCCAGCAGTAAAGCCAGTAGTAAAGCCAGCAGTCGTGCCTGGAGAAGCCGCAGTGCCTGTGCCTGTGGTACCTGAAGCCGTGCCTACCGAAGCTGTGCCTACTGAAGCTGTGCCAGTAGAGAACACAGCAATCAGCGACAACTAGGCTGTTGCGCATGTCAGATGCGCAAATTGTTACTTACGAAGTCACGGGCAAAATTGCCCTTATCACCCTGAATCGCCCGGACGCTCGCAACGCCATTAATGGTGACGTAGCCGCTGGTCTCGAATCCGCAATCGATCAACTCGAAGCCGACGACAATGTGTGGATCGCCATCCTGCAAGCCAATACCACTGGGCAGGAACGGCCGGTGTTTTGTGCAGGAGCCGACTTGAAAGCCATCAATGCTGGAAAGTCAGACTCTCTCAGCACGGCACGTGGTGGTTTCGCTGGCTTTGTGTATCGCGAGCGCAAGAAGCCCGTGATTGTGGCAGTCGACGGTTTGGCCACCGCTGGCGGATGCGAGATTGTGCTTGCTGCCGACATGGTGGTGGCTAGCACTCGTTCGGCGTTCGGATTGGCCGAAGTGAAGCGCAAC
>JBILFO010000169.1:0-2750 GCA_044351505.1 Ilumatobacteraceae bacterium | reverse complement strand
CAACCGGCGCGGGCCGCGCCGAAGTAGTAGCTGTTAACCGCGGGCGCGAGCAAGTAATTGCTAGTGCAGAGTTGACCAACGAACCAATCGACCTGTCGGTGGGCTCGCTGCGGGCCGCCACGTGGGGAGTGTTGTATGTGCGCATAGTGGCCACGGGAGTCTGTCGTGTGCAACACGTGGAGTGGCACACGGATGTGGCGGGCGGGCACGACGTGCGGCTCAGTTTGTCGATCACCACGTTTAACCGCCAGGCCTACGTGATTCCCACAGTCACCAAGGTGCTCAATCTGGTGCGCGGGCTTGATGCCTTGCGCGGACGAGTGCGGGTGCTGGTAGTGGACAACGCCAACAATGTTGATTTTGGTCAAGCCCAGAGCGATGACTTAACCGTGGTGCCCAACCGCAACCTCGGCGGGGCCGGTGGTTTTGCACGCGGGCTCATGTGGCTGCGAGAAAAGCAATGGGCCACGCATGTGTTGTTCATGGATGATGACATCAACCTAGAAACCGAATCACTCGTGCGCACGGTGGCCCTATTTGCCTACGCTCGCGACCCACAACTGTGCGTGCATGGTGCGATGATTAGCGAAGAGCGTCAGTGGATGCAATTCGAATCCGGCAGCCGGTATCTCTGGCGCTCGTTGTATCCACTTCGTGCCCTGGGGCAAGAAGACGACTTGCGTGAACGCTCATTGGTGCTGCGTGATGCCAAAGAACGCCGCTTTGCGTATTCGGCCTGGTGGTACACCGCGTTTCCGATCAACATCACCCGCGACAACCCACTGCCAGTGTTCGTGCGTGGTGATGATGTCGCATTCGGGCTCATGCATACGGGGCGCCACACCGTGGCCCTGAACGGGGTAGCCGTATGGCACGCTGACTTTCACCTGAAGAACAATCCATCGTCGCTGTTTTATGAGATGCGCAATTTCGCCACCATCGACACGCTCGTTTTTGACCGGCATCGCTGGTGGCATCTTGCCCAACGGTTTTTGGCATTGAGTTTTCGCAACCTGTTTGGGTTTCGCTATTCAAGTGCGGAGTACATGATTCGTGGCATGCGCGCGTTTCTTGCCGGCCCGCAAGCACTCGCCGAAGTGGATCACACTGCGTTGCACGATGAACTGCGCCAAGTGTCTGAAGAAAAGCCGGCACCACTCTGCGTTGAACACGCCGCAGTGCCGATGTCGACCCCGCTGCCCAAACCCGTGCGACTCATCGGCTTCATTTTGGCCGTGCCATTTTTGGGTGGGTTTTTGTTGCCTGCTGGCCTGCGCAGCAAAGCGCTACGAACCGCGCCAATCGACTCGCGTGCAGTGGGCTTGGCGCTACGTCACGACCGTATCTTGTATCGCCACGACCGACTCCCCGAGGGTTTCGTGTGCACCCGCGATCGCGCGCGCTTTGTGGCCTTGTGGCGCGATGTGTTCAGTGTTGTTGGCCAATTGGCGCGCAGTTATGGTCGATTGAAGCGCGAATATCGCGCCGCATACCCATCGTTGGTGAGCGATGCCGCTTGGCAGCGTCGCTTTGACGGGGTTAGCGCCGCGCCGAAGCGCTGAGCAAGGCCATCCAGGTGGTGCGATCTACCACGCCGGTTGGCTTGAGGCCGACCGACTTCTGGAAGCGCGACACCGTTTTTGCCGTGCCACTGCCGTACACGCCGTCGGCGCGGATCTTGATCTTCAACACGTTGGCCAAAGCTTTTTGAATCGATACAACCGACGACTGCTTGGCACCACGGGCGATGGTAAACGTGGTGTGGTCAACGCCTAGTGCTGCCAGTACCTGCTCGTCAGCAATGCCGTCAATCGGCAAACCAGCGAGTTCCTCGAACTGTTTTAGTGCGTTGACCGTGCCCTTTCCGAAAGCACCGTCGACTGCGATGCGTTGCTTTTTCTTCAGACCAAGTGCGGCATTGAGTGCTGCTTGTAATGCCTTGACTGGTTCGCCGCGTTCGCCAGCCACCATCGGCACTGCCATCGGGATGACTCCACCACTGCCGACGGTGATCAAACCAGCGCGTCGAAGTTCGTCGAGTTGGTTGCGCAAGAACAATGCGAATTCCACTCGACCCGTGTTGGTGAGATGCACCGAGTCGCTGAACCAGCGTGACTTGTCGGGGCCGGCGCTGTAGGTGTTCCAGTCGAGCACCGTCACATTGGGGTATCGCTGTGTGGCGGCGATGAGCGCATCGTTGGATGCCGTGTAGTTCACCGAAGCGCGACGTGTGGAGAGGTTGACGAACACCACACGCTGCACGGCACGAGCATTCAGTGCCGAAACCACTTGGTCGATATTGCCGGAAAATGTTGCAGGGTTGTCGTTGTAGCCCAATTGCAGCAGGGCAACAGTGGGCATCGTTTCAGAGGTGAGTGTGCTGATAATCGCCGGTGCGTCAGGCAGGCCGACCGACGGCTGCACGCATGCCGAGCCGACCAAGCAACGATTCGATACCGCCTGGAAATCCACGTTCGTGTATGCCGGCGCGACAATGCCGGCGAATTCTGCTGTGATGCTGGCCCCAATCGAGTCGCCAATCAACAAGATGCGGCCCACCGGCGCAGCCTCGAACTCGGCAGGAAAAATAGGTGTCACGCCGTACCACGGGGCGGGCAAGCCCAACGCTGTGCGAAATGCCCAGCCCGACATCTTTACTGTGCCACTGGTGCCGGTGATTGTTACTTCGGTGGGATATCCATTCCAATCACCACCGAGCCCGTCATTGGCAGTGGTCACCGAGGTGAGTG
>JBILFO010000017.1:0-20648 GCA_044351505.1 Ilumatobacteraceae bacterium | reverse complement strand
AAGGGTTCTGGGAAAAGTTCTATTTCGCACCCGGCACTGACGGGTATCCGGTGTTTGAAACTGCTGTCGGCAAAGTTGGGGTCTACATCTGTTACGACCGCCACTTTCCAGAAGGTTGGCGGGCCCTTGGCTTGAATGGTGCCGAGATTGTGTTCAACCCCTCGGCCACGAGTCGTGGATTGTCGGAATACATCTGGCGCCTTGAACAGCCTGCATCGGCAGTGGCCAACATGTATTACGTCGGTGCGATCAATCGCGTCGGCATCGAGAGTGAATACGGCGACGACGATTTCTATGGCCAGAGCTACTTCGTCGACCCAGAAGGCAAGTTCGTGGGTGAAGTTGGCGATGCACACAAGCCAGAACTCATCGTGCGCGACTTGGACATGGACAAAATCAAGATGGTGCGTGACCGCTGGGCGTTCTACCGCGATCGCCGTCCGGATGCCTACCCAGAACTCGTTCGTCGTTAACCAAAGGAGCACAACATGGCCCGCACGCTGATTAAAAATGGCACGGTCGTAAGCCCGACTGGTCGCCACGAACAAGACGTCTTGATTGACGGCGAAATCATCGTGGCGTTGTACGCCCGCGGTCAAGCCGACGCGATGGGTGTAACCGCCGACAAGGTGATTGACGCCAAAGGAAAATACGTCGTGCCCGGTGGCATTGACGTGCACACCCACATGGAGCTGCCGTTCGGTGGCACTGCTGCAGTAGACACGTTTGAAACCGGCACGATTGCCGCTGCATGGGGTGGCGTGACCACCATCGTGGACATGGCGTTGCAGCGCTACAACGAGAACATTCAGTTGGGTCTGGCCGAATGGCATCGCAAAGCGGCTGGCAACTGTGCCGTCGACTACGCCTTCCACCAAATCGTGGGCGGCATCGATGATCAAGCCCTGAAAGACATGACGTATCTCGTTGATCACGAAGGCGTGACGAGTTTCAAGCTGTTTATGGCGTATCCAGGCGTGTTTTACAGCGATGACGGCCAGATTCTGCGGGCCATGCAAACTGCTGGCGAAAACGGTTCGATGATCATGATGCACGCTGAAAATGGCATCGCCATTGATGTGCTCGTGCAGCAATACCTGGCACGCGGCCAGACCGACCCGAAATACCATTCGTTCTCGCGGCCAAGTTTGCTTGAGGGCGAAGCAACCCATCGCGCAATCGTGCTGTCAAAAGTTGCCGGCAACGTGCCGTTGTACATCGTGCACATGTCGGCATCCGAGGCGCTCAACGAAGTGGCGGCAGCGCAACATGAAGGCCTCAACGTGTTTGCCGAAACTTGCCCGCAGTACCTCTATATGACGTTGGAAGACCACTTGGCACGCCCCGGGTTTGAAGGCGCCAAGTTTGTGTGCTCGCCACCGATTCGCTCAAAGCACGATCATCACGACCACCACGCCGACTTGTGGAAGGGCTTGCGCATGAACGAGTTGGCAATCGTGTCGACCGACCATTGCCCGTTTTGCATGAAGGATCAAAAAGAATTGGGTCTTGGCAACTTCTCCAAGATTCCTAATGGCATGGGCGGCGTCGAACACCGAATGGAACTCATCTATCAGGGTGTGGTGCTCGGCGAGATTTCGCTCGAGCGTTGGGTAGAAACCTGCGCCACCACGCCAGCACGCATGTTTGGCATGTATCCGCAAAAGGGCATCATCGCCCCCGGGTCAGACGCCGACATCTTGGTGTGGGACCCGAACAAAAAGACCAAGATTGGCATCAACGACAAGCACCACATGAACATGGACCACTCGTCATGGGAGGGCACCGAGATTGACGGCAAGGTCGACACGGTGCTGTCACGCGGCATGGTCGTGATTGAAAATGACAAGTTCCTTGGTCGCAAAGGCCATGGCAAATACATCAAGCGCGGACTCAGTCAGTATCTGCATTAATCGCATCAGTACCCAAAGGAGCAATTCATGAATCGCATCGGTCATTGGATCAACAACAAAGTTGTACTCGGCACCTCTGGTCGCTCGGGCGTGGTGTTCAACCCTGCAACGGGTGAGCAGCAAGCAGCAGTCGACTTCGCCAGCGTGGCCGAACTCGACGCCGTAGTTGCTTCGGCAAAAGCTGCACTACCTGGCTGGCGATCAACTTCGTTGTCGCGACGGGCCGAAGTGATGTTTCGCATGCGCGAACTGGTGGATGCCAACCGCAAAGAAATCGCCAACATCGTGTCGCTCGAGCACGGCAAGGTGCCAGCCGACGCCATGGGCGAGTTGGCCCGTGGGCTAGAAAACATCGAGTTTGCCTGCGGCATTCCGGCGTTGATGAAGGGTGGCTATTCCGAGCAAGCCGCCGGCGGGGTAGACGTGTATTCGATTCGTCAACCGCTCGGTGTGGTTGCCGGCATCACACCGTTCAACTTTCCGGCAATGGTGCCAATGTGGATGTTCGCTAATGCCATCATGTGCGGCAACACGTTTGTGTTGAAGCCGAGCGAGAAAGACCCATCAGCAGCAATGTTCATCGCCGACTTGTTGCGCCAGTCGGGTCTGCCAGACGGCGTGTTCAATGTGGTGCACGGCGACAAGGTCGCAGTCGATCGCTTGCTCGAGCACCCCGACATCGCCGCGGTGTCCTTCGTGGGTTCAACCCCGATTGCCAAATACGTCTATGAAACTGGCACGCGCAACGGCAAGCGAGTGCAAGCGCTCGGTGGCGCCAAGAACCACATGCTGGTTCTGCCTGATGCCGATCTGGATATGGCTGCCGATGCCGCGGTGAGCGCCGCCTACGGATCGGCTGGCGAGCGCTGCATGGCCGTGTCGGTTGTGGCTGCTGTCGACTCGATTGCCGACCAGCTCATCGACAAGATCAAGACACGTATCCCCAACATCAAAGTTGGCGCTGGTACCGACCCTTCAGCAGAGATGGGCCCACTCATCACCCGTGAACACCGCGACAAAGTGGCAGGTTATGTGCACGGGGCAGCCAAAGAAGGCGCCAAGGTGGTCATTGACGGCACCGCGAAGGCAAAAGACAACGGCTTCTTTTTGAATCCAAGTCTGATCGACGAAGCCAAGCCAGGCATGAAGTGCTACGACGAAGAAATCTTTGGTCCGGTGTTGGTGGTGACTCGAGTCGAGGGATACGAGGCTGGTTTGAAGTTGATCAACGACAACCCGTATGGCAACGGCACGGCAATTTTCACCCGTGATGGTGGCGTGGCCCGCCAGTTTCAGTTCGATGTACAAGTTGGCATGGTCGGCATCAACGTGCCGATTCCGGTGCCGGTGTCGTACTACTCATTCGGTGGCTGGAAGGCGAGCCTCTTTGGTGACCAACACATGTACGGCCCGGAAGGGGTCAACTTTTTCACGCGTGGCAAAGTAGTGACTTCGCGTTGGCCCGACCCGCGTACTTCGTCGGTCAACCTCGGCTTTCCGCAGAATCGCTAGGCCGCCATGGACATCGGCGTCGTATTGCAGACCACACCACCCGCATCACGGGTGATCGACTTGGCGAAAAAAGCCGAGATGTATGGCATGTCGCACGTCTGGACATTCGACAGCCACATCTTGTGGGAAGAGCCCTACGTGATCTACAGCCAAATTTTGGCGCAGACCAACAACATCATCGTGGGCCCGATGGTGACCAACCCCGCCACCCGTGACTGGACGGTAACGGCCAGCACCTTCGCGACTCTCAACGAGATGTATGGAAACCGCACCGTGTGTGGAATTGGTCGTGGCGACTCGGCAGTGCGCGTAACCAACGGCAAGCCGACCACGCTTGCCACGCTGCGCGAAAGCATTCACGTGATTCGTGAGTTAGTCAATGGGCGCGGCGTGGAATACAACGGTTCAACCATTCGGTTTCCGTGGGCCGAAAAAAGCCGTTGCGAAGTGTGGGTGGCGGCTTATGGCCCCATGGCATTGCAACTCACTGGCGAAGTTGGTGACGGGTTCATTTTGCAACTCGCCGACCTCTCGATTGCCGAGTGGACCATCGCTGCAGTGCGCAAAGCGGCCAAAGATGCTGGTCGCGACCCCAAGAGTGTGAAGATTTGTGTTGCCGCCCCGGCGTATGTAGGCACCGACTTGGCGCATATGCGCGATCAATGCCGTTGGTTTGGTGGCATGGTCGGCAATCACGTGGCCGACATCGTGGAGCGCTACGGAGAAAACTCTGCAGTACCCAAAGCTCTTACCGACTACATCAAGGGCCGCCAGGGTTATGACTACAACGAGCACGGTCGTGCTGGCAACAGCCACACCACCTTCGTGCCCGACGAAATTGTTGACCGATTCTGCATCCTTGGTGACGCAGATGAACATGTGCGTCGCCTCAAAGAGCTCGAGGCGCTTGGTGTCGACCAATTCTCGATTTATTTGCAGCACGACGGCAAAGAGCAAACACTTGAGGCCTACGGCGAGCGCATCATGCCGGCCATCGCAGAGTTGGCACGCGCGAAACAATGACATCGCTTCTACGCCGCGCGGCGTATCGAACGTTTATGTTGGTTGCGGCACTGGCGCTTGTCGTGGTGATCTGGGAGATCTATAAAGCGTTCGGCCCAGCCGACGGCGGAAAGTTGTTCGGTGCTCGGGTTCTGCCACGCACGAGTGATTACGCGATGCCTCATGTGTGGGATATGTTCTCGCGATTTAATCGCCCAGAAGTGCGGGGCTCGGACCGCACAGTGTTCTCAGCAGTGCTGGCTGGTGCCTGGTTTTCTTTTCGCCTGAGTGTCGCGGGATTCGTGATTGGTGGATCGCTGGGCATCGCTTTGGCCGTGTTGATGGCGCGGTTTCGTTGGGTGCAGCGCGGAGTCCTGCCGTATTTGGTGGTGTCGCAGACAGTGCCGCTCATTGCGTTAGCACCACTGGTGGTGAGTTGGGGCGGCAAAGTAGAAGTTGGGCCGTTCGTGTGGCCGCGTTGGTTGTCGGCGGCGGTCCTCGGTGCCTTCCTGGCGTTTTTCCCCATTGCGGTCGGCACATTGCGTGGGCTGGCAGCCGCGTCGGCATCATCAGTGGAATTGATGCAGAGTTATGCCGCATCGTGGACCAAGACCTTGTTTAAGTTGCGGTTTCCAACTGCGGTGCCGTATATGACCCCAGCGTTTCGACTTGGTGCCTCGGCTTCGGTTATTGGTGTGGTGGTGGCAGAAATTTCGACTGGTCTCAAAGGTGGTATTGGTCGCTTGATCATTGAGTATGCCCGCGAAGCCACTGGTGACCCAGCCAAGGTGTACACCGCAATCTTTGGGGCTGCAGCACTCGGCTTGACCATGGCTGGTGTGGTGATTGCAGCAGATGTGTTTGTTATGCGCAACCGACCAAAGGAGAACATCTTGTGAGCGCCGTCAGTATTCGTAACGTCAGCAAAGCATTCAACGAGGGCAAGTCGAACCAGGTGGATGCTCTGCGCGAAGTGAGCCTCGACGTCGAGCCAGGTGAGTTCATTTCACTGATTGGGCCGTCGGGTTGCGGCAAGTCGACCTTGTTGCGGTTGATTGCCAACTTGCTTGAGCCGACAGCCGGCGAAGTTGCAGTAAATGGCAAGTCGGCCGCTCAAGCACGGCTTGATCAGGACTACGGCATGGCGTTTCAGCAGGCTGGTTTATTCGACTGGCGCACAGTGCGTAAAAACATCGAGCTGCCGCTCGAGCTCAAAGGCTGGGACAAAAGCGCCCGCCGAGCCCGCGCCGAAGAAATGCTGCAGCTCGTTCAGTTGCCCGAATTCGCTGACCACTATCCGTGGCAGTTGTCGGGTGGCATGCAGCAGCGCATCGCAATCGCCCGGGCATTGGCAGCGCATCCACCACTGCTACTGATGGACGAACCCTTCGGTGCCCTCGACGAAATGACCCGCGAGTACATGCAGGGTGAACTGCTTCGCATCTGTGCTGCAACAGGGACCACCGTCGTGTTTGTCACGCACTCGATTCCAGAAGCCGTGTATTTGTCCAATCGTGTCGTAGTGATGTCACCGCGACCTGGGCGCATCACGAAGATTGTCGGGGTATCGCTGGGTATCGAGCGAACCGAAGACACCCGTAATCAAACCCCTTTCTTTGAAGCCATCACCGCCGTGCGTGAAGGCCTGCGTGGCATGCATGCAGCGCATGTTGGCCTGGGCAACGACGACCGATGACCAACGCGGTGCGGTTGATCGGCAAGGTGCTGCCGGCCGTTGTTTTCGGTGTGCTTTTTTTGGGAACGTGGGAATGGGCAGTTCGTTTCTTTGAATTGAAGCCCTATTTTCTCACCGCGCCAAGCAGCATTTGGGAACAATTCTTCACCAACTTTTCGTTCATTCGACGCGCGGCCACCGTATCGGGCACTAACGCGCTGGTCGGTCTTATCGCCGGCACCGTGCTTGGCGTGATGATGAGTTTCGTGCTGAGTCGCTTTCGCTTTCTCAACCAGATCATCAGCCCGCTGGCAGTAGCCCTTAACGCCGTGCCTATTTTCGTGTTGGTTGCAGTGCTGAATAATATGTACTCAATCACGAGTGAGATTCCGCGGCGCATCATGGTGCTCTTGGTGGTGTACTTCATCGTCTTAGTGAATGTTGCACGGGGTCTGACCCAGATTTCGTCGACTCATGCCGAGCTCATGCGGTCGTATGCCGCCAGCGACATAGCGATATTGCGCAAGGTGCGAATCCCCAATGCTTTGCCGTTTCTTTTCGTTTCACTCAAAATCGCAGCTCCTGCCGCGGTGATCACTGCCTTTGTTAGCGAGTATTTCGGCGGCTCGCAAAACGGCTTGGGGAGCCGTATATCAAGCAACATCGCCAACTCCAAGAATGCTGCTGCGTGGGCCTACGTTTTAGCAGCCTGCCTACTTGGGCTACTGTTCTACCTATTCTCCGTAATCATGGAGAGTCTCAGCCGCAAGGGTGAGGCCAAGTAATACAACACAAACACAACATCTGGGTGAAAACACTCAGAAGGGGAGAGAACACATGAAGAAGCGTTCAGTACGGGTTGCTTTCGCCAGCATCGCCGCGCTGTCGTTGCTCGTAGCCGCCTGTGGCGGTAGCGACGATGCAGCCGACGAAGTAACCGAAGAAGTAACCGAAGAAACAACAGAAACCTGCACCACACCGACACCGGTGAAGTTGCAGTTGCAGTGGTTCATCCAGGCCCAGTTCGCCGGCTACTTCGCCGCACAGGAACAGGGCTTCTATGCAGACCAGTGTCTTGACGTAACCATTGTTGAAGGTGGCGTTGACATCACTCCGCAGACCGAACTGGCCACGGGCAATGTCGACTTCGCAATCTCGTGGGTGTCCAAAGCACTTGCCAGCCGCGAAGCAGGCGCAGACATCGTGAACATCGCCCAGGTGTTCCAGCGTTCAGGCACTTTGCAGGTGTCGTTCAAGGACAAGAACATCACTTCGCCAGCAGACTTTGCCGGCAAGAAGATCGGCAACTGGGGCTTCGGCAACGAATTTGAAATCTTCGCTGCTTTGACCAAAGCTGGTCTTGACCCAGCATCAGACGTCACGCTCGTGCAACAGCAGTTCGACATGGTCGGCTTGCTGACTGGCGACATTGATGCAGCCGAGGCAATGACCTACAACGAGTACGCGCAAGTACTCGAAGCGGTCAATCCTGCCACTGGCGCGCTCTACACGGCGGATGACTTCAACGTCATTTCGTACGAAGAGGCCGGTGTTGGAATGTTGCAAGATGCCATCTGGGCATCAGGCGAGCGTTTGGCTAGCGATGCTGCGTATGCAGACACCGCGGCGAAGTTCGTTGCTGCTTCACTCCAGGGTTGGGCATATTGCCGTGACAACGTTGAAGCGTGCCGTGACATCGTGTTGGCAAAGGGCTCCAAGCTCGGCGCCAGTCACCAGTTGTGGCAAATGAACGAAGTCAACAAGTTGATCTGGCCAGCGGCCGGCGGCGTGGGCTTCATCGACGATGCTGCTTGGAATCGCACTGCGACCCTGTCGCAAGAGACCAAGAACCTCGAAGGTGGCACCGTGCTCACCGCAGCACCAGATGCTGGGGCGTACACCAATGACATCGTGACGCAAGCACTCGACATCCTCGCGGGTCTCGGTGTGGACACAACCGGTTCGTCATACGCACCAATCGAAGTCACCCTCAATGAGGGCGGCAACTAAGCGAATTGACTGAACGCAGCGCTCGTCGCTGCACACGTCGCACGAGGGTGCGGGTCGCCATAAGCGGCCCGCACCCTTCGTGTTTGTGGGGCTACAGAGTCCCGTGAAAAATCTCTGCTAGCTGCTCAACGCCATCGGCTATTGAGGGGGCAGGACGGGCAAAATATCGGTCGGCGTTCACAGCGGCGGTCTTCCAAGCAGGGTCGAATTCGTGGCGAACCGCCTCGGCTTCGCTTAATGCGCGCATCTCATCAAAACCGCAGGGGCCAAGAATGACAAGCTCGGGCTTGGCGGCTCGCACTTCTTCCCAAGATGTAGTGCGCGAAGCAATACCTGGTGTACCGAGAACCTCGATGCCACCAGCAGCTGTGACCATTTCGGGAATCCAATGACCACTCGCAAATGGTGGTGATAGCCACTCGGCAAAAAATACTCGCGGCCGATGTTTTGTCGAGACCCGATTCTTTACCGCTTCAATGCGGTCCAGCATGCGATCGGCCACAGCGTTTCCTTGACTGCCCACGTTTAACATGTTTGCCAAATGACGTACCGAGTCGGCAACTTCGCTAATGGTATGTGGGTCGAGCGAGATTACTTGTGCCCCGACATCACAGACCTCGTCGCTCGACACTGCGCACACGCGACAGAGATCTTGAGTCACAATCACATCAGGTCGCAGTTCGCGCAGCAAAGCCTCGTCAATGAGATAGAGCTGTTCGTCGGCTTGCATAGCGGCACGGACTTGGGCGTCAATCGACGCACCTGTGACTTCAGCAGAGCGCACACGAGCAACCGAGACAACTGGCAAAGATGTCACTTGTGATGGCCAGTTGCACTCCTCGGAGCGTCCAACAACGGAATCTCCTAAGCCAATTTCAAAGAGAATCTCAGTTGCGCTTGGTAAAAGAGAAACTATTCTCATCCCTTGTAGTGCTTGTCGGCGATGTTCAGGGCCTCGTCGATGATGGCCAAGCCCGTGCGAATATCTGCCTCACTCGTGGTGCATGGGGGCACCACATGGATGCGATTGAAGTGGGTGAAGGGCCACATGCCCTGTTGCTTGCAGAATGCCACGATTTCGGCCATTGGTTTGGCATCGGCGCCCGAGGCATTGAACGGCACGTACGGTGCACGAGTATCGCGGTTCGTGACAAGTTCGATCGCCCAGAACATGCCGACACCACGCACGTCGCCAACCGAAGGGTGTTTGTCTTTGAGGCGATCAAGTTCGGGACCGATGACGTTTTCCGCCATGCGGCGCACATGCTCGAGCACCTTTTCTTCTTTGAAGATGTTGATCGATGCCACGGCTGCTGCACATGCAAGTGGGTGACCCATGTAGGTAAGACCACCTGGGTAGACGCGCTCTTTAAATGTGTCGGCAATTTTCTGGCTGATGACCACGCCACCAAGTGGCACATAGCCCGAGTTGACACCCTTGGCAAAGCAGATGAGATCTGGTGTGACGCCCCATTTGTTGACAGCGAACCATTCGCCGCAACGACCGAAACCGGCCATGACTTCGTCGCACATCATGACGATGCCGTACTTGGTGCATAAGTCGCGCACGCCCTGCAGGTAGCCGTCGGGCGGAACCAAGATGCCGTTGGTGCCGACGACAGTCTCTAGACCAATCATGGCAACCGTGTGTGGGCCTTCGACCATCAACACCTCTTCGAGATGTTGTAGCGCTCGCTCGCACTCTTCTTTATCGCTAGATGAATGAAACGCCGAACGGTACGGGTAGGGGCCCCAAAACTTAACGGCGCCAGATGCGCCCGTTTCATTCGGCCAGCGGCGTGGGTCGCCCGTGAGTGCGATGGCGCCCGACGTGGAGCCGTGGTACGAGCGATACATCGTGAGAATTTTGTGGCGGCCAGTGTGCAACTTGGCGAGACGCACCGCATTCTCAGCGGCCTCGGCACCACCATTGGTGAAAAAGACCATGTCTAAATCACCTGGGGCCACCTCGGCAATCAGTCGGGCGGCCTCGGAGCGCATCTCGTTGGCGTGAAATGGGGCAATCGTGCACATCTGGGCGGCGTATTCCTGAATGGCCTTGACCAGTTTCGGGTGTTGGTGGCCGATGTTGACATTGACCAACTGGCTGGAGAAGTCCAAGAACTTCTTGCCGTTTGAGTCCCAGAAGTGCGAACCCTGCGACTTGACCACATCGACAGGGTCAATCAGCGCTTGGGCTGACCATGAGTGAAATACGTGCTTGCGGTCGTCGAGATACGCCTTGGTCTTCTCAGCAGTCATACTGCGAGCCTACTTTGACTTTCTGTAAGGGACCGAAAAGAAAACATTCTTGAAACATACTTCACACAGATAAGAAACATGGATGACCTACCTTTGTTTTAGGTAGGGCCAGCGTTGTTCCTGCACCTCACAACAAAACATCGAAAAAGGAGAATGTAATGGACAGCGCAGGTCTTGTCTGGGTATTAATTTCATCGGCTCTCGTGCTGTTCATGACGCCAGGTTTGGCATTTTTTTACGGTGGGATGGACCGCCGTCGCAACGTACTGAACATGCTGTTGATGAACTTTTACTGCATTTTGGTCGTTCCAGTGTTGTGGATCGTGCTCGGTTACTCCCTGGCGCAGGTGCCATTTGAAAATGATTTCATCGGGGGATTTGACGCCTTTATTTTGCAAGATCTGGTCACGGCGGGCGACGGTGGAACGCTGGCCACGATCGCCTTCCTAGGCATGTTTGCCGCAATCACCCCAGCGTTGATTTCTGGTGCGGTCGCTGGCCGAATGAAATTCAGCGCCTGGGCGCTGTTCGTGCCATTGTGGCTCTTCATCGTGTACGTTCCCGTTTTCAAATGGGTGTATGGCGGCTGGCTCGGTCAGCGAGGCTCACTCGACTTTGCCGGTGGTACGGCAATTCACGTAAATGCTGGTATCGCCGCACTTGCTGCGGTGCTCGTTCTTGGTCGGCGTCGTGTCGACCCGGCACCTCCACACTCGATGCCCCTCGTCATGATCGGCACGGGCATCTTGTGGTTTGGATGGTTTGGCTTCAACGCCGGTTCGGCACTGGCTGCGAATGGACAAGCTGCCCAGGCGTTTATGAATACCTTCTTGGCAGGTGCTGCGGCTGGCCTGACGTGGATCGTCGTCGAATGGCTGCGTGATGGTCGCCCGTCAAACCTGGGGGCTGCATCCGGGATTGTGGCTGGCCTTGTGGCGATTACTCCGGCGGCTGGGTATGTATCGGGTATTGCCCCGATTGCAATTGGGGCCGCAGCTGGTGTGGTGTGTTGCTATGCGGTCCGCCTCAAGACCAAACTTGGGTATGACGATGCTCTTGACGTGGTCGGGGTGCACTTTGTTGGGGGAATTGTCGGTTCGCTGCTCATCGGATTCTTCGCGAATCCGTCTTTCTTTGAAGGCAGCTTCAGTGCCGGAATTTTCTACGGCGGTTCAACAAAATTGTTGGTGGAGCAGGCCCTCGCGAATGGTGTGGCAATCGTCTGGTCGTTCGTGTTGACCTTCATCATCATGAAAGCGCTTGCCGCAACGATTGGGGTTCGTGCCGATGAGCAAGCCGAATTGACAGGCCTTGATCTAGCTCTGCATTCTGAGACCGCGTACCACGATTAACTCAAATGGGAACCAAAGGGAGACAAACAACATGAAACTCATTACCGCAATCATCAAGCCGTTCAAACTCGACGAGGTGAAAGACGCCCTGAAAGCGGCCAATGTCACCGGCATCACAGTGACCGAGGTGCGCGGCTTTGGTCGCCAAGGCGGCCATGTGGAGACATACCGTGGCGCTGAATACAAAGTTGATTTCATCCCCAAGGTGAGATTGGAGTTGGTCGTTGACGAAGCCGTTGTCGACCGCGTCGTGGAGGTGATCGTAAAGAGTGCCGGTACAGGAAAAATCGGCGACGGCAAAGTGTGGATCACCGAAGTCTCACGAGTCGTGCGCATCCGCACGGGGGAGGAAGGTCGAGACGCGATTTAGCGTCGAGACCTGGTGGTGCGTCGAGACGCGATTTAGCGTCGAGACCTGGTGGTGCGTCGAGACGCGATTTAGCGTTTTTGTTGTCGGCGCTCGCGCCGTGCCGCACGCTTCGCCGCTTGCTCAGCCGCATTCGCCTGCACCGGCAGCGCTACTTCGCCGGCAGGTATTTTGAAGCGGTCGTCTTCGGTGATCAATCGACGAAACCCACCTAGCGCGGCTGAGTACTGCACGGCCATGAGCCGCACCGCATCAAGAGTGAATTTGTCGATTGCCGCCGGAATCACTGCCTGCAGATCTTCAAACGACGGGTCGTCGCTGGCGTCACCGAGAGTGTCAACGAAATATTCGGTGCACGGTTCGCTCAAGAGCACGCCAGCGTCGATGATTGCCTTGCGAGCCACCATCCCGGTGCGAACGTTCGTGGCCAGGGTGTTGGCTTCGTCGAATGCACCACGGCGCAAGCCAACAGCGCGCGCGAATGGGTCGCGCAACGCTTCGGGCAGAGCCTGGGCAAGCGCGCCCAGTGACGGGTCACTAATAGTGGCGAATACGGCGATGTAGCGCCGCTCGACAATAATTTGATCGCGGGCCAAGTTCATGGGCATAACTAATTGACCCCTTGAATCAATTCGAATCAGTTCGAATCACATCGGGACAGACGGGGAATGCCCCGTGGCAAGTCAGCCGATGACTTTGACGTTGTTGGCTTCGACGCCCTTGCGACCTTCGCCGAGTTCGAACTCGACTTGTTGGCCAGCCTGGAGCGACTTACGCCCGGTGCCTTCGATGTTGGAGAAGTGAACGAACACATCTGAATCGCCATCGCGAGAGATGAATCCAAAACCCTTTTCATCATTGAAGAACTTCACGGTACCTGTTGCCATAACCACTCATTTCGTTGTTTGCTATTGACGTATCGATCGATATGTCTTAGGGCCAGACTACTGACGCACTTGGCGGTTTCCTAGCCCAAGCGAACAATTTTGTGCTAGCGCACAATTACCGCTTGTAACTCGCGCACCCGAATGCCGTATGGGGCGCCAAGCCGCAGATCGGGTAGGCGCCCAGACCCCCCGACGTTGGTACGCCAGGTAATTGACCACACCACGTCAAGCCGAGCACGAAAGACGCCCCCTTGCTGCTGGGTAGACGGAATCACGTATTCATAGGTGCAGTCGGAGTCAACGAAGCTCGGCAGTAACGGTGACCACGACAGGCCCGGGCCATCGCAGTCGGCCACATCGCCCGTGCCGTCGCCGGGGTGGAATTCGAGCGACGAGGGTGTGGCGGTGGTGGTCATGGTGACTATTCCTCGCGGCGTGGGGACCCGAGCCGTAACCGATACGGGTCGCCACAACGCCGGGTGCACCCAAAACCACGTGGGGGTTTTGACGGTTCCCTTATGGGGTGCCGGAGAAAAGTGGTGCAGCAACTGGGGCACGCGGTCGCGCACCACGTCTCGTGTCGACTCGGCTGCGGTTTCGACCGAGACATCGGGCAACCACACCAGGCGAGATTCACCATTGCGTTCGCAGTTGTACAGCGTCCAAGTGATGCCATTGAAATATCGGATGGTCAGGCCTGCTCGCACACCAAGTTGGTACATGCTTTCTGGCAGCACCCATTCGCAGCGATCAAGTGATGTGTCACCTTCGTAAGAAATTCCGGCATAGATGTGTTCGCCGTCTATGCCCGCTTCGGCGGCGTTGGCCGGTGTGGCGTGTAGAAAAAAAATAGCCAGCAAGATTGCGATGGCCAGCGTGGCAGCCGCAAAGGGGTGTGGAACACCCAAGCGAATGTTCATGGCGCACAGAACCGCACGGCTGGCGAGCGACGCTCGATTCGCCGCGACCACAGTTGCCACGACTCGTTCACATCGGCCAGAGTCCATTCCACTCGGCGTGTCCAGATTGTGGAATCAAAAATGATGTCACCAAGTTCGGTGTCGGCCATGCTGGCGTCAAAATAAATACGTGTGTCGTATTCGCACGTGGTGAGTCGCACCCGATCACGAGATGTAAACGTGAGTGCTTCTAGCGACCACTCCAAACGGCCCTCGTCGGGTTTGGTGCGCAGTTGTTCGTTGGCATAAAAGGCCAGTGCTTCGCCAAGCCGTGTGCGCTCGGGTGAGTCGGGGGCGGTGAAGCGTGTGATGTCGCAGCGCACGGGGCGTTGAAAACACGCGACCCACTGCGCCAGCAGTGCGGTAAATGATTGCTCGACAACCTGCGGGGCGGGGTCGCTGGGCTGTGCGGGGCGAGCAACCACGTCAGCAGCGGGCGCTGCAAGATCATCGGGCGGGGGAAGTACAGCCTGTGTTGCAGCTGGTGCCGAGTCGAAACTCAGTTCGGGTGGGGCTGCACATCCGGTGGCCAGCACCACTGCAACGCATACGTAAGCACACGCATAAACACCCAGTCGTCGGTGGTGCGACATTCATGGCTCCTTGTTTGTCGTAGCGAATATGTCTTGTCACGCTTGACTACCAATGTGGAACCAAACATGACTTTGTCAGATGTGTGCCCCTGCCGCGTAATCGTGCGTTGATTTTCTTCGGTAGCCTTCATAAACCCAAAAAATGACTGACCAGTCCAAGCACCCCGATCTCGCCGACGAACAAGCGCACATTGACCGCGCCTACCGGGCCCTGGTCGACGTGCGGGAACGGGCCCTGGCCGTGCGCAACCTGACGGAGGGGCAGCGCGGTGGCACCTTTCAAGAGCGCTACGAGCGCAACTACTTTGACGAAAAATTGGTGCAGATGCTCAACGGGCTTGACATCGGTGATGCTGCTTTGGCATTTGGCCGCATCGACCGCACCCCCGATGGTGGCGGCAACCCCGAGGCTTTTCACATCGGACGGCTGGCGGTGGCAGATGCGGACAGCAACCAGCTGATTGTTGACTGGCGTGCACCAGTTGCCGAACCGTTTTATCGGGCGACGGGTCGCGAAACTATGCAACTCGTGCGCCGTCGACACTTCATGATGGAAAGCCGACTACTGGTGGCCATCGAAGATGAGCTCTTTGGTGCCAACCGACTTGGCATCGGGCGCGACGACGGCCTTGACACGCCGCAGTTGCGCGGCCAAAGCACCTTGCTCGCAGCACTCAGCAAAGGCCGCAGCGGTCAGTTGGGCGACATCGTCGCCACGATTCAGTCAGAACAAGACGTCATTATTCGTGCGCCGAATAAGGGCGTGTTGGTGGTGCAGGGTGGGCCGGGCACTGGTAAGACCGTCGTGGCGTTACATCGCGCTGCATATTTGTTGTACACGTTTCGGTTTCCACTCGCCGACCAAGGTGTGTTGGTCATCGGGCCCAACCGAGTGTTCTTGCGTTACATCGAACGGGTGCTGCCATCGTTGGGTGAATCCGGCGTGCGCGAAGCGGTGCTCGGAGATCTCGTCAGCGATGTTCACTATGGGGCAGTCGATTCGCCGTTGGCGCGCCGCACCAAAGGCGACTTGCGCATGGTCGAAGTTTTGCAACGAGCAGTACGCGACCGGCAACGAGCACTCAAAGAACCATTCGAGTTGCCGTACGGTGGCGGATATCTGCGGTTGCAACCAGGTGATACCGCGCGTGTGGTGAAAGAAGCAGCACGTCGCAATCGTCGGCACAACGAATTGTGTCGCGCAGTCGAAGGCGAGTTGGTATCGATGCTCATGCCGATGATGCGCGACGAAGAACACACTTTGACCACTGCACGAGCACGACTGCGCGAAATCCCTGAGTTTCGCTCGCTCGTGTTTCGCATCTGGCCAGCGTTGTCGGCAGCAGAACTGCTGCACGACTTATTCGGTTCAAAGGCGTTGCTCAAGTCGGCAGGCCGCAACCTGTTGTCAGACGCTGAGATCGAGTCGCTCTATCGGCCTCGGGCTGCAGAGTTGGGTGCTGCCAAGTTCAGTGACGCCGACGTGGCACTGCTTGACGAAGCGCGACACATGCTTGGCCCCAGGCCGCGCAAAGGTGGTGTCATTGAAGAAGCCGATGAAATCGAAACCTACGGCCACATCGTGGTTGACGAAGTGCAGGACTTAACCCCGCTGCAGTTGCGCATGGTGGGGCGTCGGTCGCTCAACGGGGCAATGACGGTGGTGGGCGATATCGCCCAAGCCACTGGGCCATTTGCGCCTCACGACTGGAGCGACGTGCTGGCGCTACTTCCCAAGAACCGTGATGCAACGGTCGCTGAATTATCGGTGGGGTACCGCATCCCTCGCCAAATTATGGAGTTGGCCGCCCGACTACTGCCCACTGCAGCACCTCAGCAAACCCCGCCGACTGCCGTGCGTGAAGGCGATGCCGAACCTCGCATTATTAAGACGTCTCGCGAGCAGTTGTTTGCTGCGGTAGCCAAAGAGGCCCGCACATTGGTGGCCGAGCTCGCCACTGGCCGCGTGGGCATCGTGTGCCCCGACAATTTGGTGGATGCACTCTCGTCGTCGCTCGAATCAAATGGCGTGAAGTTTGGTCGTGCAGGGGCCAGCGCACTCGAGGCCACATTGACATTGGTGCCAGTCAGCTTGGTAAAGGGTTTAGAGATGGATGGTGTGGTCGTTGTTGAGCCAACCGACATTTATGACTCTGTCGATGCTGGGCCACGCGGGCTGTATGTTGCCCTCACGCGTTCTACCCAGCGCCTTGTTGTGGTGCACTCTCGCGAGTTGCCAGTCGAACTGCGTGACTAGTTGCGGCTAGGTACTGCCGCCAGAGTGATACAGCTATTGCACGTCGAGTGAAGCAAGCGCCAGCCGGAGAAACGCGTTTGCTTTTCCCGCATCCGCTGGGCGATTGCGTTCAACTGCGCTGCGGGCAAGTTCGATGACGCGTCGCAGGTCGTAGGTGAGTTGATCGGCCAGCTCGCCATACTGAGCCACAATCAGCGGCTCGAGATACGCCCAGGCAGTGTTGACGCTCACGAGGTGCTCGCGCGCTGCATCGCGGTCGGTGACAAATATTGCCTGGCCGAGCAGTTCAACCTCGTTGCGCAAAACAACCGTGAGGTCGGCCAAGCTCGCGTCAGCCGGAATCGACGGCGAGATGGTGCTGTCGCCTTGGCCGTCAACGGTGGTGGCTGGTGCGTCGAGCTCGACAATTTCGGTGGCACACCCCGTGGCGACAGATGCCGCTGCGAATGTCATCGCCGTTGTGAACGCCACGATTTTGGTTCGAAACAAGCCCAGCGCAATCATGGCGTGTTATTGCGTGACGAGCAGTCGCGCGCTGACGAAAGAATCGAGGGTCGCGGCATGATCGGTGGTGTTGTGCACGATGAGCTGTGCTGCGCCGTCGCGGTGTTCGACAAGCGTGCATTCGCGACCGGGCGTGATGTGCTGTGACTGCAGGTCGTGTAGTGCTCCATCACGCTCCTCAATTTCTTCAGGGATACGCACCACGGTAAAGCGCGTGCCTTTGGTGACCTTGGCCAGCGCGGTCACTGCCACATTGCTGCGTGCTGTGCCTGGAATCGGATTGCCGTGCGGGCACGTGGTCGGGTTGCCCAGCAAGCGAGCGAGACCCTCTTCGACGTCGGCGCTGATCACGTGCTCCCACTTGCAGGCTTCGTGGTGGGCGCGGTCCCACGGAAGCCCGATGACGTCGATAAGGAAACGTTCGGCCAGCCGGTGGCGACGCACGATCCGCGACGCAAGTTCTTCGCCTTTGGCGGTGAGTTGGAGTTGTGTCTGATCGACTTTCAGCAGTGAGGCGGCTTCCATGCGCTTCACCATTTCTGACACCGAGGCGCGTGACACATTGAGCCGTTCGGCTAGCCGAGCCTGGATGATTTCGGCTTGGTCCTCGCGCATTTCGTAGATGCACTCGCAGTATTCCTCGAAGGCGGGATGATGCTCACCAACCACGGGCATGGCGCTCAGCGTACCTATCGGCACACCGAGTAGGTACTCTTCGGCAGTGGCTACTGACACCGTGCTCGACCAGTTTTCGCCGGCGGTAAAGGCGTGGTTCGTTACGTCGTTTCCGGCAGCGACCCCGGCGCAGGCCGAAGGCTTCGTGCACATCTTGGGCGGCAATCACACACTTATTTCTGCACCAACTGGCAGCGGCAAGACGCTTGCTGCGTTTTTGGTGGCGATCGATCGCTTGGTCACCCGTGACGTGGCCGAAGTATCGACCACGCGTGTGTTGTATGTGTCACCACTTCGCGCACTGGCCTTTGACGTTGAAAAAAACTTGCGAGCACCCATCGTCGGAATCCGTCACGCTGCCGAACGACTCGGGCACAACTTTCGCGAACCGGCAGTGGCCTTGCGCACCGGCGACACCAGTGCTCGTGATCGCCAACGCATGTTGCGCCACCCACCAGACGTGTTGATTACCACGCCCGAAAGTTTGTATCTCATGCTCACTTCGTCGGCGCGCTCGACGCTGGCCAACATTGACACGGTCATCATCGACGAAATCCATGCGATTGCTGCCACCAAGCGCGGGGCGCACTTAGCGTTGTCGTTGGAGCGACTCGAAGAACTCACCGCTGTGGCCCCCCAACGCATCGGGCTGTCGGCTACGCAACGCCCACTCGAAGAAGTCGCACGCTTCCTGGGTGGCTATCGCGATGGCGCACCGCGAACGGTTTCTATTGTCGATGCCGGCGCCCGCAAACCGATGCAAATCGAAGTCGTGGTGCCCATCGAAGACATGGGTTCGCTCGGCAAAGTAACCACCGAGCTGCGCAGTGGCCCAGCCACGGCCGCAGGTGTCGAGCGGCGCACCAGCATCTGGCCGAGCATCACCCCGAAGATTCTCGAACTGGTGCAACAGCATCGCAGCACCATTATTTTTTGCAACGCCCGACGTGGTGCCGAACGACTTGCGGCACAACTCAACGAGTTGGCGGTGGACCTTGGTTTGGGTGAGGCAGATTTTGTGAAAGCGCACCACGGCTCGCTGGCGCGCGAACAACGAATCGTGATCGAAGACCAACTCAAGCGTGGGCAACTGCGCGCCATCGTGGCTACCAGCAGTCTTGAGTTGGGCATCGACATGGGTGCGGTTGATTTGGTGATTCAAGTCGAGTCACCTGGCGCTGTGAGCCGCGGCCTGCAGCGCATTGGTCGGGCCGGGCACTCAGTGGGCGAGGCCAGCAGAGGCAAGGTGTTTCCGAAGCATCGACACGACTTGCTCGAAGTCGCCGTGGTGGCCCGACGCATGTTGGATGCCGATATCGAATCCACAAGGTATCTGCGCAACCCACTCGACGTGTTGGCCCAACACATCGTGGCGCACGTGGCCATGCACCCTGACTGCAGCGTTGCTTCGGTTACGGCGATGATTCGTCGTTGTGCCAACTTTGCCGAATTGTCTGACGAGGTGCGCAACAACGTGCTGGATCTATTAGCGGGGCGGTACCCCAGCGAAGAGTTCCGCGACTTGCGCCCGCGCATCGTGTGGGATCGCATCGCAGACACCCTGCGAGCCCGCGACGGGGCACAGCGGTTGGCGGTCACCAACGGTGGCACGATTCCTGACCGCGGCATGTTCGGAGTGTTTTTGCCAGACGGCACTCGGGTGGGTGAACTCGATGAAGAAATGGTGTATGAAACACGCCCAGGTGAAACATTCGTGCTTGGTGCTTCGACTTGGCGAATCGAAGACGTGTCATTTGATCGTGTCATTGTCAACCCGGCGCCAGGCGAACCAGGCAAGATGCCCTTTTGGCATGGCGACCGACTTGGTCGCCCGGTCGAACTTGGGCAGGCGGTCGGCGAATTTTTGCGCACGATTCGTGACGAAGAGATGCAACCAACGGCTGGTGCCGAGAACATGCTGGTCGAGCGCCACTGCCTCGACCCACTCGCGGCCAAAAATCTGCTTATGTACATCGACGAACAGGTGCAAGCCACTGGCACCTTGCCCACCGATCGCACCATCGTGGTCGAACGTTTTCGCGACGAAATCGGCGACTGGCGCATCTGTATTCACTCGCCGTTCGGCACACCCGTGCACGCGCCGTGGGCGATTGCCATCGAGCGCCGCCTGCTCGAGCGACTGGGCATTCCCATCGAGACCATGTGGGGTGACGACGGCATCGTGTTGCGGTTGCCCGAGGCAGTTGATCGCTTGCCGATCGAAGAGCTGCTCATCAGCCCTGATGAAATCACCGATGTGTTGGTGGCTGCAGTGCCACAAACAGCACTGTTTGCAGCGCGGTTTCGTGAATGTGCTGCGCGGGCGCTGTTGCTGCCGCGCCGCCGCCCTGATCAGCGCACTCCGCTGTGGCAACAGCGTCAGCGAGCCGCCGACTTGTTGGCCGTGGCGGCGAAGTATCCGACGTTTCCCATGTTGTTAGAAACCAGTCGCGAATGTCTGCAAGATGTGTTTGATGTGCCGGCGTTACGCGACGTGTTGTCGCAGTTGCGTTCGCGAGCCATTCGCTTGGTGAGTGTTGACACACCAAAAGCTTCGCCGTTCGCCCAGAGCTTGCTTTTCAACTGGATTGCTGCCTACATGTACGAAGGCGACGCCCCGTTGGCCGAACGTCGGGCGGCGGCACTGGCACTAGATCGTGACTTGCTCAACGACCTGCTC
>JBILFO010000071.1:0-8193 GCA_044351505.1 Ilumatobacteraceae bacterium | reverse complement strand
TCGGAAGAATTGCGTGAACTACTCGACGGCGAAGTCTTGGCCGATATCGAACTTGAACTGCAACAACTCGTTGATGAGCGACGCGCAAAGACCATCGACGAGGTGCATGACTTGTTGCGACGGGTGGGTGATTTGACGCTTGATGAAGTGTCGTTGCGTTGCGAGACCGATGCCTCAATTGCAATCACCGAACTGGTTACCCAGCGACGAGCCATCGAGTTGGTGGTGGGTGGCGAGCGACGCTATGTTGCCGCAGAAGATGCGGGGCGATTTCGTGACGCACTGGGTTGTGCGCTGCCACTCGGGTTGCCCCAGGCGTTTACCGACCCGGTTGATGCACCCCTAGTCGAGTTAGTTTCGCGGTATGCCCGCACCCATGCGCCGTTCATTACGCGCGATGTTGCTACTCGCTTTGGCATCACAGTCGAACGCATCGCGGTGGCACTTGCCCAACTAGAGGCTGCGCACCGTGTGGTGCGTGGTGAGTTTCGGCCATTCGGAACCGAACGTGAGTGGTGCGACAACGAAGTGCTGCGAATGGTGCGGCGGCGTTCGCTCGCCAAGTTGCGCAAAGAAGTCGAGCCCGTCGATCAGCGCACGTTTACGCGCTTTTTGGCCGAGTGGCATGGTGTGAGTGCGCCAACTCATGGTGCCGATGCTTTGGTCGAAACTCTCACGGTGTTGGCTGGATCAGCGTTGGTGGCCTCGACGCTGGAAACCGATATTTTGCCGATGCGTGTGCGTGGTTATCGTTCGACGCTGCTCGATGATTTGTGCACGAGTGGCGAAGTCGTGTGGGTGGGTGCCGGCTCGCTCGGCGGCAACGACGGGCGAATACGACTATTTTTTGCCGACCAACTCGCAGCATTTTTGCCGGCATTCGAACAACTTGATGCGCCCGTTGGCGGCGTGCATGATCAAATTCGCGCGGCTCTCGGCGAACGTGGTGCCTGTTTCTGGGGCCAGTTGCGTACCGCGGTGCGTGGTGCAACTGACACCGAATTGCTCGCAGCATTGTGGGACTTGGTCTGGGCAGGCGAGGTGACCAACGATTCACTCACCCCGCTGCGGGCGGTCTTGCACGGGGCGCGCAGTGGCAAGAGTGCGCGGTCGCTGCCGGCTGCAAGCAGTGCTCGTCGGCAGGCGGCGCGGTTGGTGCGTCCGCGCCATGTGCGTGGGGCAAGCAGTGGACGAGTTGGCCCACCAGCAGCGCAGGGGCGTTGGAGCCTCGTGTCGCAACTCGTTGAACGCCCAGCCAGTGCCACCGAAGCACTACACGCCATCGCCATGCAACTGCTCGAGCGCCACGGTGTACTCACTCGCGAAGCCGTGCTGGCTGAACATGTGCGTGGTGGTTTTGCCAGTGTCTACGGTGTACTCAAAGCACTCGAAGAGCGGGGCACGGTGCGCCGTGGATATTTCGTCGATGGTTTGGGTGCCGCACAGTTTGCTGTGCCTGGGGCCGTTGATCGACTGCGGGCCTGCAAAGAAATAGACGGCACATTGAGTGTGGAGGTGTTGGCCGCAACCGACCCCGCGCAACCGTATGGCGCCACACTCGATTGGCCGGCAACAACGGGCCGCCCCTCGCGTAGTGCAGGGGCGTTGGTATTGATTGGTGGTGGCGAGGCCTTGGCGTGGTACGACGTGCGCAGCCATCATCTGGTGACTTTTGCAGCGACTCTCGAACCGCACAACTGTTCGGCGATAGTCGATGCACTCGGCGCGCTGGTGAAAGATGGGCGTGCAAAAAATATTGAAGTGCGCAAAATCAATGGTGCAGGTGTGCACGATGCAACACCCGAGACCGTGCAGGTTGCGGCGTTGCTCGAACAGCATCGGTTCGCCCGCGGATACCGCGGCCTTGTCTTGCGCGACTAATAGTTCAGTTATTTGCTGGCGCGTCGTTGCGGCTCGACACCGCGCAGACCAGCCCACGCAAAGTTGGCGAGTTGCGAGCCGACGAGAGTGGCATCAAAGGCTTCGCCGGTGGTGATGAGGTGTCGGCTCACACCTTCCGACATGCCAACTAGTGCATAGGCAAGGCGACGCTGATGTTCGGTATCAAGACCTGCGTCAATGAGCGGCGCGATTGCTTCGGTAACAAGTCGCTCGACGTTGCGCACGGCTGTAGAAAATTCTTCATCGCGCCGTGCACCGCTGCCAAAGAGCAAAACGAAGGCATCGCGGTTGACTGCCATCCATTCGAAATAGGCAATAATGCCCCGTTCGGTTTGGGCACGGGCATCAGGTGCATTGGCAGTTGCTTTTCCGATGGCTTCCAGCATGCTGGCTGCGACTTCGTCGATGAGCGCTAGGTAGAGCGCGCGTTTGGATGCAAAGTGTTGGTACAGCACAGGTTTGGTGATGCCACCGGTGGCCGCAATGTCGTTCATCGATGTGGCGTGAAACCCTGCTGCTGAAAACTCGCGCAAAGCCGCCTGCAAAATAAGTGGGCGCCGCTCGGCTGCCGACAGTCGAATGCTCACGGTGTGGTCTCGCCGGTCGGCGGGTTACTGGGAGGTGTGGTCGCTGCTGCGGCTGCGTCTTCACGGCGCGCCGCGCGAATGCCGTATTTCACCACGATGCTTGGCGCCAAGATAATTGATCCAATGATGAGGGTGGCACCGCTCACGAAGTGCATCACCTGGGTGAACGATGACCACAAGCCAGCAAAAAATGTGACCACGGAAACACCCCACATGCCGTAACCGCTGCGCGACGCGATTTTGTTGTAGTGGTCAATACGGTTGCGACGCAATACGACGGGGTCGTTCTCGGGATTCATGGTTCACTCGTCAATCTAGGCTGAAGTCCTATCGAGCGACCATCCGTGACAAATTTTGTGGCTAGTGACACGACGATTCACTTGTCGAACGCGGTCGTGGCGCTGGGCGGGTTTCCGGCTCTGGCGGGTGTCACGTTTGGTGTTGGTCGAGGCGAGTTGGTGGCGCTACGTGGCGCCAACGGAACTGGGAAATCTACGTTGCTGCGGTTGTGTGCAGGCCTGGTGCCACTCACTCGTGGTGCAGCAGTCGTAGCCGGAGTCGATTTGTTAGTCAACCGAGTTGCAGTGCGGCCGCGTGTCGGGCTGCTGGGTCATCGCAATGGTCTGTACGGCGATCTGACTGCCAAACAAAATGTGCAATTCGTCGCCGACTTAGTTGGTGCTACGACGAGCGATGTGTCGTCGGCACTCGAGCGATTGGGCATCGACCAACGAGTTGCAACGACACGGGCGAGTTTGCTGTCAGCTGGCCAGCGACGACGCACGGCATTGGCGGCCTTGGTCGTGCGACGGGCCCAACTGTGGTTGCTTGATGAACCACACGCGGGGTTGGATGCTGCGGCCCGAAACGAGTTAGATGTGATTCTGCGTGACGCCACAGCCAGCGGAGCGACAGTGTTGTACACCACGCACGAAATTGATCAAGTGGTCGGCACGCCCCGCACCATCACCCTTGACGGTGGATGTGTGGCGAGTGATGTGGCCTCGACGATTGGCTCGGCACCATGAACGTGGCGTTGTCGATTGCCCGCAAAGATTTGCAAATTGAATGGCGCACACGCATGTTGTTGGCGCGAGTCGTGCCGTTTGCGTTATTGGTGATGGTGTTGTTTGCCGTAGCCCTTGACAGCGAACCGCTCGTCTTGCGTGCTGCGGCCGGGCTCGTGTGGTTAGCGATGTTGTTTTCCACCATGTTGGTGGTGCAGCGTGCCTTTGATATCGAAACGGCTGATGCGGCAATCGACACGTTGCTGGCCTGCGCGGTTCACCCGGCTCGGGTATTTTTCGGAAAAGCACTAGCGCTCTTCGTGCAGTTGTTTGCCCTGGCCGTGGTGTTGGTGACGGCCGCGATTGTTTTGTACGGGGTAACGGTCAGTGGTGGTCGTGTGGTGCTGTTGGTCACTGTCGTGATTTCAGCGACGAGTGGGCTTGCTTTGGTGGGTACTCTCTACGGTGCCGTGGTTGCCAACATGAACGGACGCGATTCGCTCTTGCCGTTGCTGGCGCTGCCCGTTTTGGCACCCCTTCTTATTGGTGCTTCGCGTGCCACCGAGGCTGCCTTCGGCAGTCAGACCATTGATATGGCCAACGGCTGGGCGTGGGTCGGGTTGCTCGGCGTTTACGGCGTTGTGTTTGGCGCTGCAGGGTCGGCTGCATTTTCGCCATTGACCGAAAGCGATTCCTGAGATGTCGATGCACACAGCAACTGCAGCCGTGCCTGGTGCAGCTGCGCGCACAGGCACCCGAACTACTCGGGTGATTGGAGTTTTGGCACTGGCCACCACGGCATTCGTGGTCGTGAGTGCCTTTTTTCTGACACCAGCCGACTCTGTGCAGGGTGACTCCGTGCGAATCATGTATGCCCACGTGCCAACGGCTTGGGTCGCGTATCTCGCGTTTATCACCACTGCAGTTGCTTCGGGTTTTTCTCTGGCTCGGCGTCATCGCACACTTGGCTTTGACCGGGTGGCAGGCGCTTCGGGCGAAGTCGGTGTGTTGTTCATGGCGATGACACTGCTCACCGGCAGTTTGTGGGGGCGCCTCACCTGGGGCACGTTCTGGCAATGGGATCCACGATTGACCACGACGTTGTTTTTGTTCGTCACGTATGTCGGATATCTCGCCGTGCGTCGCATCGACACCGACCCGCGTCAACGTGCTCGACGCAGCGCAGTAATCGCATTACTGGCCGTACTCGAGATACCACTCGTGCATTTTTCGGTGGTGCTATGGCGCTCACTGCATCAAGAGGCCAGCGTGCTGAGTCCTGATGGCGACGTGCGACTCGACGACCTCATGCTGTTCACTTTGTTCGCTGGTGTTGCTGCATTCACTTTGATATTTGCGTGGTTGGTGATTCACCGGCAACGACTCACCGCGCTCGCAGACATCCGCCAGACGGTTGGGCTCGACGCCGCAATTGCCTTGCGCCGCAGCGAAACCAGTGGGGTGGTCAAGTGAAAGACCTGGGTTTCATTCTCGCCAGTTGGCTAGCCACCCTCGGGTCAATCGGGGTGCTGGCGGCAGTCACCATTCGTCGTGCCCGCGAACTTTCCCGCCAAGTTCCTGACGATGTAAAGCCCTGGGTTTGATCTAGCGATGGATCTTTCGCCGCGTGAAGTTCCCGATGCCCCGCGCGCCGGGCGTCGATGGCTACCGATCGCGTTTGCTGTGTTCGCAGGTGTGGCTGGCTTGGCAATCGTCGGAGTCTTTTTAACTTCATCCATCGACTATTTCTGCAACGTCGACGAAGTCGGTGTGCGTGAGGGCTGCAACGACGACGAGCGGGTGCGCGTGCAGGGCAGCGTGGATGAAGGCAGTTTGCAATTGCAGGCGGGCACGACGTCGTTCGTAATGTCATTCAACGGGGCATCGTTGCCAGTGGTCTATGACGGCGAGCCTGGCGGAGTTTTTCAGGAATGCATTCCTGTTGTTGCGCACGGTCGGGTAGTTAATGGCACCTTGATGGCCACTCGGATTGAGGTGAAACACTCCAATGAATACGAAGCGGAGAACGCCGACCGAATTGAGGAGTCCGAGAGTGCCGCATGCTCATAGCAAGCGCCACTGCACATCTCGGTAGGGCCGTACTGCTGGCCGGGTTTCTGGCCGCATTCTTTGGTGCGTTTGCCGCAGCCATAGGGGCACGCCGCAACGACCCACGAACATTGCGTCTGGTGCCGCGGTTTGTCGCACTGGCATCGTTCATGGCGCTGGCGGCATTCGCCGTCATGGAATGGGCGATGATTACCCGCGACTTTTCGCTGCTGTATGTGCAAAAAGTTGGGTCGTATTCGACTCCAGCTCTGTACAACTTCGCTGCGGTGTGGAGCGCCCTTGAGGGTTCGATTCTGATGTGGGTGTTGGTCTTGGCGGGGTATGTAGCAGCGGCCATGTGGTGGATGCGCAAACGACTCAACGAACCGCTCGTCGGTTGGGCGATGGCAGTGCTGCTCATCGTGCTTGCATACTTTTTTCTCTTGTCGTTCGGGCCAGCGAATCCATTCGTCATCGGTCCACCAGGGGTCACCGATGGGCCCGGCCCCAACCCGTTGCTACAGAACCATTTGTTGGTCATGTTCCATCCACCAATCTTGTATTTGGGTTACGTCGGCATGACGGTGCCGTTTGCTTTTGCGATTGCGGCGTTGATCGCCGGCAAGGTCGAAGACGGCTGGTTGCATCTCACCCGTCGCTGGACCGTCACAGCATGGGGGTTCCTTACTTTTGGTATCGCACTCGGTGGTTGGTGGAGCTACGAGGTGCTCGGCTGGAGCGGCGTGTGGGCGTGGGACCCAGTGGAGAACGCATCACTTCTGCCATGGATCACCGGCACTGCTTACATTCACTCGGTAATGGTGCAAGAGCGCCGTGGTCTGTTGCGCGTCTGGAATGTGTCGTTGCTGATTGCCACTTTTAGTCTCACAATTTTGGGAACTTTCCTTACCCGCTCAGGTGTGTTGAACAGCGTGCATGCATTTTCTGAAAGCGATATTGGGCCGTGGTTGTTGGCCATGTTTGTGATCATCGTCGCGGTGTCGCTCGTGTTGGTCTACTTGCGAGGCGACCAACTGCGGGCGAGTGGTGCCATCGACAACGTGTTTTCTCGTGAGGGTGCGTTCTTGGTCAACAACGTGTTGTTCGCAGTGTTTGCATTTGTCGTGTTGTTGGGCACGGTCTTTCCGCTCGTGATTGAGGCACTTCAACAAAGACAAATCGTGGTTGGCGAGCCGTTCTTTGATCGACTGACCATCCCGATCGGCTTGACGATGTTGTTCATCATGGCGGTGGCACCGGTGTTGCCATGGCGCCAAGACGGGCGTGAGGTGATGTCGCAACGATTGCTCGTGCCGGCGCTCGTCGGGCTGGCGGCGCTGGTCTTGTCGCTCGTAGTTGGTGCATCGGGCGTGGCGCCGCTGTTGGCGTTTGCCTTGGGCGGGTTTGCGGCCGGCAGTGCACTGCGACACCTCGTGCGTGCCGTGCGCGTGCAGCGACTGCGCGGGTTCGTCGGGCGTGCCAACGGCGGGATGATCGTGCACCTTGGTGTGATTCTCATTTGTGTGGCACTCGCTGCGTCCAACTCGTTTACTCGCAGCCAAGAAATAGATCTGGTAACCGGTCAGGTAGCCACGTTTGCTGGGCATACCTTCGAGTTGATTGACGTGGTCGAAGTTCGTGATGCGCGCAGCACCACGGTGAAAGCATTGGTCAGCGTTGACGGCGGCAAGGCGTATTCGCCGTCCATCACGAAATACACCCGCATCGGAATGAACGTGGGAACACCGTCGGTGCGCACGAGCTTTACCCATGACGTGTACCTCACGCTCGAGCCGCCAGTGCGACAAGATTCGGGTCAGGCGCGCATCAAGGTATTCGTCAAGCCGCTCATCTTGTGGTTGTGGGTGGGTACATTCGTCATGGCCTTCGGCACTTTGCTGGCCGTGTTGCCGACGCGACGTCGCTCGATTCACGAGATTCGTGACGAGGTGAGTGGTCGATGAAGTCCGCCAAGATCGGCACGTTGTCCGTGGCTGTTGTGGTGGCTGCGTTCATCGCGGTCTTGCTGGTGTCTGACGGCGAGACCGGCGTGGCAGTGCGTTCGCCGTTGCTCGGCCAGCCCGCACCGGCGATTCAAACGACCACGATTGATGACGCTCAGTTCGACTTGGCACGGCGCAAAGGGTCGTGGGTGGTGTTCAATTTCTTCAACTCCACCTGCGTGCCGTGCATTGCTGAGCACCCGTCGCTCATTCGCTTTGCCGAAGGAGAATCCGGACGACCAGATGGTGTCGAGTTGTACACCGTCATCAACGATGACGCTGACGATGCAGTACGAAATTTTTTCGCTACTAACGATGGTGACTGGCCGAAACTGCGCGACAACGACGGAGCCATAGCAGTGGCCTTTGGTGTCGCCAAGGTTCCTGAAACATGGATCATTGACCCCAATGGCTTCGTGCGACTGCGAATTCTTGGGGCGGTCGCCGACGGTGTGCTCGAGGAGCAAATGGCGAAGCTGCGCGCGACCGAGGGCTCGTGATGTTGACTCGTCGTCGATTGGTGTGGGTAGCAATCATCGTGGTTACCGCAGGCCTCCTGGCTTTCGGTGCAGTGCGTGACACGGGCCCGCTCACCCAACAAGACCGCATTGACACCATCACCAAGCGAATCGCTTGCCCCACTTG
>JBILFO010000054.1:0-10382 GCA_044351505.1 Ilumatobacteraceae bacterium | reverse complement strand
CCAAACGGTTCCGAATGTAGCCATCAGTACGCCGGCGATCACCACAGCCCAGACTCGCGGCAACACTGCCGGGATGATTTCTAGCGCTGCGAACATCGCATAGGACAACACGATTGCAACAGCCGGCCCAATTAGCCGCGCCAGCCGCGCACCGACGAGCCCGCCGACGATCGACCCGATCGCAGTGGCAGCCAACAACAAGCCAAAGCCGCGCGGGCCAAGGCCCAGTTCGTCGCGCACATATTTGGCAAAAATTGATTGGGCAAACATGTGGCACATGTTCGCTGCGCCCAACATGATGGCTAACATTCGCAACAGTGGGTGGCTCCAGAGCCACGCCAACCCTGTGCGCAAACTTTGCATGTAATTTTCATCGGTTGGTGTAGCAATGAAGGGCTGTTTGGGTCGAATTGAGGCGATCAAAAAAGCTGCAATCACCAAAGCCACTGCCTGGACACCGAACGGTGCGGCTGCTGCCAGAACGAACAGCCAAGTGCCCAGTGGCAGACCCACGAAAGAGTTGGCAGCGACCTCGGCGGCGTACAGGCGCCCGTTAGCCGTTTCAAGTTGATGTTCATCAACGATTGATGGCAAGAACGCCTGGGCGGACATGTCGTAGAACACTTCACACACTGCGAGCGCTAGCACCACACCAAAGAGCCACCAGATGGTCATGGCGTTCAGGAGAATCGCAGTGGTGGCAGCAACAAAAAGCATCGCGCGCAGTGCGTTAGCCGTGGCCATGATGCGCCGTCGCTCGTGGCGGTCGATAAAGACCCCAACCGGAAGCGCCATGACGAACCACGGCAGCATGGCGGCAACACTGACTGAGCTGAGCAGCCGCGGGTCGTCGGTGAGGGTGAGGGCCAACAACGGAGCCGCACCAGCAACGAGCCCGTCACCAAGATTGGATGTTGTCGACGCAGCAAAATGGCGCCAAAAAACCGATGGGAGGCGGGGACTCCGCTCCTTTGTGCGCTTCATTGCGGAAGTTCTGCGGTAATAACTTTGCCCAATGCGGTGCGCGGGATGCTGTCGACGACCACCAAGCCACGCGGCGCGTAGTACGACGCCAACGTTTCTTTGACGTGATGACGCAAAGTTTCAAGTGTCGGAGCATTAGTGGGAGACACCGGCGCTACGTAGGCGCACACAATCGAGCCCCATTCGGGGTCCGGTCGGCCGCGCACTGCTACATCACGCACGAGCGGATGTTCGCGCAAACGTTGTTCCACCACATGCGGCCATACTTTGTTACCACCGGTGATGATGAGGTCATCAGCGCGGCCCTGTACCCGCAGGCGGCCGTCAACCATTATCCCCACGTCGCCGGTGTCAAGCCAGCCGTCTTGCAGGGGCAACGCGGCATGACGGTAGGTGCGCGCCATGCTCGGGCTTTGCAGCAAGATGCGACCGGCGATTAGTTGCATAGCAACACCGTTGAGTGCCACCCCGTCATAGACCACGCCACCACCAGTTTCGGTGAGCCCGTAGGTGCTGATGGCATTGCTTGGCAGCACGCCTGAACGTGCCCCACCCACCAACACGGCTTGCCATGGTGAAAAGTCGTGACGCACAAGATGAGTGGGCACCACAGCGGTGTGCGTCGCCCCGGCCGCAAGTGCAGCTTGTAACGAACTCTCTTCAACGTGGGCGGCAAAACTTAGTTGGGAACCAAAATGCAACGCTCGATACAAGACGCCAAAACCCCCGATGTGCGCAGGCGGCAGACAAAGCCACCAATGATCCGTTGACGACAAGCCCAGCCGTTCACCCGTCATTTGGGCATGCGCGGCCAGACTGGCGTGAGTGTGAACGACACCTTTGGGTGCTCCGGTGGAACCACTCGTGGCAATAACGAGTGCGTCATTGGGTTGCAACGCAACTAGACGAGTTGCGGATGAAGTGGCAACTGATTCGATGGGCAGATGATGGGTGCCGTGTTCGTCGACGAGTAAGTCGGCACCCAGTGCAACAGCAACTCGATGGCGCGCCGCCGGCAGCAATCGCTGATCTAGCGCTAAGACCACATCGCTGTCGTGCCAAATTTGTTGCACTGCGTTGCGAAAATGTGCCGATGCGGCAATATCAACGGCAATCAGCCTTTGCACATCGCCACGCTATGGCTTTTTCGGGCGCCATGACGTTGGTACACGGTGCCGACTAATCTGCGAAGCGATGACAACTCGCGCTGCCTGGGTGAGTGGGGCGCGGCCACGAACGTTGCCTGCCGCTGTGGTGCCAGTTGCCATCGGTATGGCGGTAGTGGCCGGCGAAACAGGTGTTGATGCGGGGCGAGTAGCGCTGCATGGCGGGTTGGCACTCGTCGTGAGTCTGGCGTTGCAAGTGGCAGTGAATTACGCCAACGACTACTCCGACGGGGTGCGCGGCACCGATGACAATCGGCAAGGCCCGATGCGTCTGGTGGCGTCGGGCGCAGCCTCGGCGGCGGCGGTGAAACGGGCAGCGATTATTTCGTTTTCAGTGGCAGGAGTATTTGGTTTGGTGCTGGCAGCACGCACATCATGGTGGCTACTCGCTGTTGGCGTGGTGTGCATGGCAGCGGGTTGGACGTATACCGGTGGACCAAAGCCCTACGGGTATCTCGGTCTCGGCGAAGTGTTCGTCTTTGTGTTTTTTGGTTTGGTTGCCACAGCAGGAACAGTGTTCGTAATCACTGAACAGGTCACCCGCTTGGCGCTGGTATCGGGTGCGGTGGCTGGTTTTCTTGCAGTGGCGTTGTTGATGGTGAACAACATTCGAGATATCGACAACGACCGCACGAGCGGCAAAATCACGCTAGCCGTGCGGTTGGGCCCACGCCGAGCACGATCTGCGTATTCGTTGATGTTCATTGCTGCCGCTGTGGCGATGGCGGTTGCGGCCCTCGATGAGCCGCTAGCGGCGCTCGGCTTGGTCGGTTTACTGGCTGCGCTCCCGGCAATCTCCACCGTTCGTGCTGCGCGTTCAACACCCGAGTTGGTGCGAGCGTTGGGTATGACTGCCCGGGCTCAGCTCGTGGTGGGTGTGCTGTATGCCGTGGGGTTGGTTATCCAATGAATTATTTCGTGTGCCACTAGCTGCGGCGCAACCAAATGCGTGGCGTGGCCGGTGTCGGGGATAACTCGCAACGTTGCCTGCTTTGCTGTGGTTGCCAACCGTCGGGCGTGGGCTACGTATTTTGCATCGAGTGCGCCAGCAATTGCTAGGAGCGGGGTCGTGACTTGCGCCAAGTCGTTCCATAAGGGCATCTGGGTGCCTTGTCCGCATCGCCGCAGGCTGGTGGCCAAGCCTTGTGCAGTATTGGTGAGTCGCTCGCGGCGCTGATTGGCTGCCAGCGGCACTTCGGCAAACAAGGGGAGTGCCAGCCACTCGTCGACAAACGCTTCAACGCCTATCGCCTCAATGCGTTGGGCAAGCAGTTCATCGGCAGCAATTCGCTCGTCGCGTTCGGCGGGTGTTGCAAAACCTGCTGTGCCACTGATGACCACAGCCCGTTGCACAGCGCTCGGGTGATTGACCAACGCGTGTAGCACCACGCGTGCACCCAGCGAATAGCCGATATAGGTGGCGTGACCGCCACATTCGGTGATGAGTCGAGCAGACTCGGCAATATCGGCAGCGACTTGTTGTGATTCGCCGTGACCTGGCAGATCAATGAGGATCGCGCGCGACGCCGGCACGCCTGCCACCACGGCATGAGCGACGGTTCGCCACGATGTGCGAGTTTGGGTAAACCCATGAACAAACACCAACGGGTTCGGCCCGTCGCCGATCACTTCATGAGCGAGTCGGTGAAGTGGAGCTGTCATTGACCGGACATTTTGGTCAATAAACGCAAGAAGGTGTTGGTGTCTTGGGCGCCGGGTACGGCGAACGAGTCGTTGATCACGAACGTGGGCACAGCGGTGATGTCGCGGTCGGCGGCCCACAGTAAATCGGCTGCCACTGCGCGGGCAGTGATGCTGCTGGCACCACTACTGGCACCGCTGAGGGGATCGTCGCTGACGAGCTGTTCGGTGGTGGCGTTTGATGAAAAACCAACACGTGCCGCACAGTCGATGAGTGTGGCAACGTCTGCGATGTTGCGCCCTTCGGTGAAATAGGCCGCCATGATGGATTCATTTACTGCAGCCTGCAACAACGGGGCTTCGAGTTCAACCAACTTGAGCAGGCGATGGGCACGCAGCGTGTTGGCACGCACCGCATTGTGCATATTGAAAGTGATGCCTTCGTCACGGGCGACGGCTGTCACGTTGGCCAGAATTTCGTCGGCTCGAGCGACGCCACCAAACTTGCGGGCATACACATCGCGCACGGGCTCGGGTGCGGTGTCTTGTGGAGCCCCGGGGTCGAGCTGGTAGGCCCGATATGTGATGGTGACAGCGGGTGAGCTGACTGGGGCAGCAAGTTGGGCAAGGGCATTATCAAAGCGCCGTTTGCCGATGTAGCACCAAGGACACACCAGGTCTGAAACCACTTCTACCTGCATTGCTGCCACGATAGAGGCATGCAATCAACGAATGTGACCGCTTCGTTCTGTGCCACGGTGGTCGATGAATGGTGCCGGCTCGGAGTCCGCCATGCTGTGGTATCCCCGGGTTCGCGCTCGACCCCAATGGTGGTGGCGCTCGCGAGCGCACCAGATATCACCTTGCATGTGTTTCACGATGAACGCAGTGCGGCGTTTGCTGCCTTAGGTATTTCTAAAGCGACCCGGCTGGCCACGTTGTTGCTGTGTACGTCTGGAACCGCGGCTGCCAATTTTTATCCGGCAATCATCGAGGCATCACACAACGAAGTGCCACTTTTGGCGCTGACTGCTGATCGCCCACCTGAACTTCAGGGTGTTGGTGCTGCACAAACGATTGACCAGCGCAACTTGTATGGCAACGCTGTGCGACTGTTCATTGATGCCGGAGTGCCAGACGATGACGACAGCAACACTTGGCGACGCACCGCGCGACGCGCACTAGGTGCCACGCAGGCAGAGCGAGCCGGGCCCGTGCATCTCAACTTGCCTTTTCGCGAGCCCTTGCTTGATGCAGTTTCTCCGCGCGTGGTGCCGCGCGACGAAACCACCTCGCTGAACCGCCCGAAGACCGCTGCGCTTGGCACCAATGTGCTCAGCCAATTGGCGACGCGTCTCGACGGTCGTCGCGGTGTGATCGTGGCTGGGGCGCGGGGTGCCGAGCAACAAGTGGTGGCTGCCTTGGCAGCGCATTTGCGCTGGCCAATTTTGGCCGACCCGCTGGGTGGGTCGCGCACCCATAACCCAGATGCAATTCGTCATGCTGATGCCTGGCTGCGTGATGCTGAAGTGGCGCGCAACTTCACCCCAGAGGTGGTGCTGCGGCTGGGAACCTTGCCAGCATCAAAAGTGGTTAATGGCTGGCTGCGCGAGTCTGGTGCCGACATCGTCGCAGTGAGTGCGTCACCGTTTTTGATTGATCCTGATCGTCGAGTGTCGCTGCATGTCGTGGGCGACCCTGCGACAATCTGCGCCGACATCATGCGAGTGGCAGCGCCAGTCGATGCGCAATGGAGCGAGCGATGGCAGCGCGCCGAGGCTGCTGCTCGCCAAATCGTCGCACAAACCCTTGATGGCGAAGCAGTGCTCAGCGAACCAGGCGTAGCGCGCACCTTGGTGGATGCATTGCCAGCCAACGCAAAGCTCGTGGTGTCGTCTTCGATGCCCATTCGAGATGTCGAGTGGTATGCCGGTGCTTGTGATCACTTAGTGGTGCACGCCAACCGCGGGGTGAACGGCATCGACGGTGTGGTGTCAACTGCCGTGGGCATTGCTGCTGCATCACAGGCACCAACAGGTCTGTTTATCGGTGACATTGCTTTTATGCACGACATCAATGGGCTGCTGGGCATTGCTGAGCGAGCGGTGGATCTGCGAGTGGTGGTGGTCGACAACCGCGGTGGAGGGATTTTTTCGTTCTTGCCGCAACGCGCAACCCTGGGCAGCGAGACCTTTGAACGCCTGTTTGGCACTCCGCATCGAGCCGACTTGATTGGTTTAGCTGCTGCTCACGGTGTGGCCACCCAGGTTGCTGCATCATCACAACAACTGCACGACGCTGTGCAACTTGCGGGCCCCCGAGTGACTGTGGTCAGAACAAATCGCGACCGCAATGTGGTGCAGCACGATGAGATACATCAGGCGATCATCGCCGCCGTCAACGTCTCGTTGTAGTCGGGTATCTACGGTCGCACGAGTGCCGACAACATGGCCTGAAACTTGGCTTGGGTTTCGGCGAGTTCGGCCAGGGGCTCGCTGTCGGCGACTATGCCACCGCCAGCAAACAGTCGGGCCGTGCGGCGGTCGCTACTCAACTCGGCACATCGAATCGCTACTGCCCACGTGCCGTTGCCGTCACGATCACACCACCCGACGGCACCGCCATAACGACCTCGTTGCATGCCTTCGTGTTGGGCGATAAGCCGCAGTGCTGCATCGCGCGGAAACCCACCCAATGCTGGTGTCGGTGACAGTGCTTCGACAAGTTGCAGCACATGGGGGATGGGTTGCGAAAGTCGGCCCTCAATTAACGTGCCAAGATGCTGCACGTTGGCGACTGCAACCACATCGGGCTCGGGTTGCCAGTCAAGATATGAACACCACGGCAACAACGTGTCGTGCACCATGTCGATGACCACGCGATGTTCGATTTGGTTCTTGGCACTCGCCCGCAGTTGCTGTGCCAGTTGGTCGTCGGTAGTCGGGTTGCCCGTACGTGGCGCGGTGCCGGCCAGAGGGTGACTCGTCACCACATCGCCTTGGCGCGCAACTAAGAGTTCGGGTGAAGCTCCTACCAGGCCATCGATGCTGTAGCGATAGCTCGAGCCGAATGACGCCTTCAGTCGGCGCAAGAGTGCGTTCACCGCGATGGGTTGCGATGACTCGACAAGAATGTCGCGAGCAATGACAGCCTTGGTGATTTCGCCATTGCGTACCGCGTCGCAAACTGCGGCTACTGCTATCAGATACTGAGCGATTTCGACACCCGGTCGAATAGCGAACGAAGCGTGTTCAGCAGCCGTCAGATTGGATGACGCGCTCACGCTTGCGTGACGGGGTGCGAGGGCTGCAGCCACTTGCGACTCGTTGCCCTCTACATATGTCACCCAGGGCGACATCGACGAGTGCTTACCCACACAAATTGCTGGAATGATGGCTTCGCCGCCAACGCCGGTAAAGGGATACCAGCCAAAGGCAACACCGCGCGAGCCGGGCGCGTCAACACGATCATCAATCGTCGACTGCACGAAAAACTCGGCGCACTCACTCAGCGGCACCCGCGCAACACTCGCGACCCCGGCAAAACCTGTGCCGTCTCGCACGAACAACATGCCATCGTCGCCTGCCACGTCGTTGAGGTCGGGCACTTCATCGACAAAGTCACTGAGCGGGCGTGTTGTGAACCGATACATCATTGGGCCCGTGTAGCAGTAAGCAGCTGCACCAGGCCACCTGACAGCTGGCGGTGCTTGACCTCAACAAAGCCTGCGCGTGACAACATCGCACACAGTTCAGGCGGTGCTGGAAGGTACGAAACACTACGAGGCAAGTATCGATACGCAGCGCGATCTGACAACAGCGCACCGATTCGCGGCACTACTTTGCCGAAGTACAGCGAGTTTCCATAGCGAACCAAGGGGTTGGTGGGAACCGAGACATCCAGCAACGCCACTCGGCCACCTGGGCGCACCACGCGGGCCAATTCGGTGAACAATGCAGAGAGGTCAACAAAGTTTCGCAGCGCGAAACCGCACGTAATGCCATCTACGCCAGCTGTGCGAATTGCTAGTCGTTGGGCATCGCTTTGCACGCGCGGGGCGTGGCTTGTGTCGGCAGCCAACATGCCAAATGAAAAATCGCAAGACAAGGGCTGCAGGCGCTGGCGGCTGAGTTCACGGCACAAGTCTCCGGTACCGCTGGCTACATCCAATACGAGAGCACCATCATCGAGGTCCAGTGCCGCCACGGTGCTGCGGCGCCAGCGCACATCAAGGCGAAACGTCATGATGCGGTTGACCAAGTCGTAGCGAGGGGCGATGGTGTCAAACATCTGGCGCACTGCAACGGCCTTGGCTTCGCCAACGGGAAGGGCCGCGGTATCCCAACTCTTGCGGTTGGGTTCGTTCACCGTGTTCACGAGGCAAGACTACGGTGAGCTGGCTTCGTGATTGTCGGCAGTGGTAAGGCACACTGGTCACATGATTGATTTCTCTTTTCCACCCGAAGTCGAAGATGTTCGCTTGCGGGTGCGCACGTTTATGGATGATGTTGTGCGCCCGCGCTGGGATGCCACCGACCAAAGCGAACGCAAACAGGTGGTGAAAGCAATTGTGGAATTGCGTGCCAAGGCCCGTGACGAGGCCAAACTGTGGCTCCCACATATGCCTGCGGAATGGGGCGGCATGGGTCTTGGTCCGACCGCAATGGCCGCAGTGTCTGCCGAGGCCGCCAAGGTAAGCATCGGGCCGTTCGTGCTTAATGCCCAGGCCCCTGATGAGGGCAACCAACACACCTTGATGCATTGGGCAACACCCGAGCAGAAAGAAAAGTATTTGAAGCCGCTTTGCGCCGGCACGGCTCGTTCATGCTTCGCGATGACCGAGCCCGAGGTAGCTGGTAGTGACCCGACACTGATTCGCACGCACGCCTATCAAGACGGCGATGAATGGGTGATCAACGGCCACAAGTGGTTTATCTCAGGGGCTCGGGGCGCGCAGTTTGCTTTGCTCGTGGCGCGCACCGAGGATGACCCGGACCTGCCACAAGCCGCCAACTCGTGCTTCATTGTTGACATTCCCAGCGAAGGCTTCAACATCGTTCGCGATATCGAAACCATGTCGGGTGGTCACAACCATTGTGAGATCGAAATCAAGGACCTGCGGGTGCATCAAAGTCAGATGCTGGGCGGGCGTGGGCAAGGGCACCTGCTCGGGCAATATCGACTCGGGCCAGCGCGCTTGGCCCATTGCATGCGCTGGATTGGCCAAGCCGAGACTGCTCTCGACATGATGGTGGATCGTTCGTTGAATCGTTTTTCGCATGGCTCACTGTTGGCAGAAAAACAAGGCATCCAATGGTTGATCGCAGATTCAGCGATGGAGCTATATCAGTGCAAACTCATGGTTCTGCACGCGGCGTACAAAATCGAAAAGGGCTTGCCATTCACATCCGAGGTATCGATGGCCAAGCACTTCGTGGCCAACAGTTTGTGGCAGATAGTTGACCGTGCCATTCAGGTGCACGGTGCACTTGGTTATTCCAATGACACGCCCTTGGCCCACATGTTGCAACAAGCACGTTGGAGCCGGTTCGCCGACGGCGCCGATGAGGTGCATCAAATGCGAATCGCTCAGCGCACTATCGCGGCTTATAAAGATCACGGAACCACCAAATCTGCAACAGGAGACCTGCCGCTATGACGACTGATAACAAGGTGATTTTTGGCGTCTTCATGCCGCAAGGATGGAAGATGGAACTGCAGAGTATTCCCGATGATCAAGCCAAATGGGCAAAGGCTGTCGAGATCGCCGTGCGCGCCGAGCACTTGGGTTACGACTCCATTTGGGTGTACGACCACTTTCACAATGTGCCCAAACCCGCGCACGAAGCGGTTTTCGAATGTTGGACGACCATTGCAGCCATCAGTCAACGAACTTCCCGAATTCGTCTTGGTCAGATGGTGGGCTGCAACTTGTATCGCGAGCCTGCGCTGTTGGCCAAAATCACCTCAACGATCGACGTAATTAGCGGCGGACGTCTCGACTGGGGGATTGGCGCTGGTTGGTATGAAAACGAGTGTCGGGGTTACGGCTACGAGTTTCCAGTGCCCAAAGATCGCATCGGCATGTTGCGCGAAAGCGTCGAGATTGTTAAGTCAATGTGGTCAGAAAAAGAAACCACCTACAAGGGCAATTACTACAAACTCGAACGCGGCAATTGCGACCCTAAGCCCGTGCAAAAGCCACATCCTCCTATCTGGATCGGCGGTGGTGGTGAGCAACTCACCCTGCGGGTGGTGGCGCGACACGCTGATTATGCGAACTTTGGCGGCACCGTTGAGGACTTCAAACGCAAAAAGAAAATCCTGGCCGAACACTGCGTGGCAGTGGGTCGCGACTTCGATGAAATCAAACTCACGTGGTCGCCTGAGGTATTCATGCGCGAAACGCAAAAAGAGCTGGATGCAGCCGGGTCACAAAGCTTGTGGGGCCACCCGCTTGAGCAATGGAAAGCCACCTCACTCGTCGGAACCCCCGAACAAGTGAGTGAAAAGGTCGCTGAGTATGTGGGTCTTGGTTGTGTCGGCTTCGTGCCGTGGTGCGCCGATTATCCCGATACCACCACATTGGAT
>JBILFO010000053.1:0-10434 GCA_044351505.1 Ilumatobacteraceae bacterium | reverse complement strand
GTTGGCCAGCTTGAAGGGCTCACCGATCAAGACGCCGTCATCCACCATTAACGCCCCAAGTGGGCCTGCTTCAATGGAACGAATACCGTCACCCCAGGTGGGCACGTAGCGCTCGGTGTCGTATCGGGACTCGTCGCCAACTACCGCTCCTGAAATGAGAGTGACACCACTCGCCACCAGTTCATCGGCGAGAACTTCTAGGTAGGTCGGGTTGATCGCTGGGTATGTCTGAGTGGGCGGATACGCGCGAGTGCTCAGCACCGGATCGCCCCCGCCTACTAGCCACAAGTCGCCCAACACGATGGCTCCGCTGCGGTTGCCAAACAGCGACGTGGTGAAGCGGTAGTCGGCTCCCAGCACATCGAGGGCTGCTGCAGCCACGAGCAACTTCATGTTGCTGGCTGGGATGAGTGCCCGCTGCGCTCGTGTGGTGGCTACGGCGCGCGATTCGGCAAGCACTACCAAGCATGCGCTCTGGGGCAATTTGGCTGACAACGTTGCAAGTCTGGTGCGCACTTTGGCAACGCGTGCTTCGATTGCAGTTGTGCGCGCAATTCGTCGTACCGAAAACACTGGCTCTGTTGGCTGTGGCCCAGTATTTGGCTGAATCGTGAGCGGCGTGGCAGCACCAGCTGATCCCAGCGTTACCTGCCACGCGGAAAACAATGGAACAAACACCACGAGAGCAGCGACGATGATGCTGGTGGCAGCACGCTGGCCGTCGACTGCCAACACATGGCGATCAAAGGCACGTAGCCGCTGCAGCAGACGACGGCGCAACAACGACAGCTGAGATCGACGTTTGTTCATGCAGCTAATCGGCCAAGCCACCATGCCGCGCGTAAGAGTAGGCATGGCCAAGTGCACGCACCGCACGCGGGCCACTGGCATAACACATGCCGCCTAGTTCGCGCACCCTACGTGGGCCCGCATTTTGTGGGTCGGCCACCGCGAGCTCGGTCGCAATCAAAATTGGTTTGCGAGTTGACTGCGCTAGCTCGTGGGCAGCAGTAGCAAATCGTTCGTCTTGTCGCTCGTGGTATTCCACGATGCGGGCCAAGCCGTGCTCGGGATGAAACTCGCCCTCACGCATCAGTCGCGCTTGGTTTGCCTGAATACCGATTCCTAGGTAGACAACCGCGTCCACGCTTGCGCATGAAGCAAGCACTTCAAGCACCAACGGAATCGTGTCGCGGGTTTCACCACCAGCACAATCGACTGGATTATTGCGCGACCACCGGGCAACCAACAACTCATCGAGCCGCGCCATCACATCGTTGGGCAATGCTGCCAGTCGCAATATTCCATCAACGCTCAGTGCATCTGCGGTGACGACCCCCCAACCACCAGCAGTCGTGAGAATCGCGACCCGATTGCCCTTCGGCAGTGGTGATGTTGCAAAAAATGCAGCTGCATCAAACGCCTCTTCAACCCCAGCGGCACGCACGACGCCCAGTTGGCGACACAGCCCAGAAAACACATCGTCGTTCGAAGCTAAAGCCCCCGTGTGGCTTGATGCGGCGCGAGCGCCTTCGGCCGAAGCTCCACCTTTCAGCAACACGACGGGCTTACGAGCCACAGCAAGCTCGAGTGCAGTGCGCAATCGTTGACCATCGGTTACGCCTTCGATGTAACTCAACACTGTGGCGGTAGCCGCATCGCGTGACAACCACTCGATGTAGTCGGCTACGTCAACAGCGGCTGCATTGCCTGCCGACACCGCTCGGGCAACACCCACCCCAGTGGCACGGGCCAAGTTCATGAAACTCGAAACGAAATTGCCGCTTTGGCTGGCAATCGAAATCGCGCCAGCGGGTGGATACGGCGCAACAATCTGAGCGCACAACGAACTTGGTGTGCTCACCACACCCTGGCCGTTCGGCCCAGCCAGCAACACGTTGGCAACCTTTGCGGTCTCAACCAGTTGCAGTTCGGCTGCTCGACCGCTTTCGCCTGCCTCGCCATAACCAGCCGAGGTAATAAAGGCTGCGCCTATGCCGCGGGCTGCGCACTCTTTGAGGAGTTGCTCATTCGCACTGGCCGGTGTGCAAAAGAGTGCTAAATCAAATTCACCGGCAGGAAGCTCGTTGACAGACTCCACTGTTTGGATGCCGAGCACCATTTCGCGGGCCAAATTGGTGGCAGCCACCCGACCGCGGTAACCACTGGCCAACACATTGTGGAGGGAAACAAAACCAAATTTGCCAGGGTGTGTAGAGGCACCCAACACCACTACCCCGCGTGGGTCGAACAACGCACGAAAGCCTGCGTCGGCATGGCGCGGAAATACTGGTGTCGCCGCTGGTGCGTCCAAAACTTGGTTGCCGATGCGCAATTCGATGAGCGCATCAACCGCAATCGGCTCACCCTGCGGAGTGACTATCACAGGATTGATATCGATTGATGCAATGTCACTGCGCTCAATGGCGGTTTGCGCCACCGCATCGATGGTGCGCCAGAGTGCATCGCGATTCAATGGCTGTTGGCCACGAAATGCACCAAGTAACGAAGTCGCAGAAACTGAGTCAAGCATGTCGTCGAGATCTGCGCGCACGAGCGGTGCTATGCGCATCTGCACATCGCCAAATGCCTCGGCATTCACCCCACCCACACCCACAACAATGACCACACCAAACAGTGGGTCGCGCACCATTCCCACCAACAGCTCGCGCGAGCCGCTCACGTGTTGGGCGACAAGCAGCCCAACCTCGCCGTCATCGGCCTGACGCAGTGCCAAGAGGTCTTCGGCAGCTTGCTGCACCGCGCTTGCATCACCAAGCCCGACGCGCACCAAGCCGCGCTCGCTCTTGTGTGCCAAGCGCTCACCTACCAACTTGACCACCACAGGAAACCCAAAGCGTTGAGCCACCGCAACTGCCTGCTGGGCGTCAGGCACGATGGCTTCACCGGCAAACAATGCGCCACGGGTGGCCAGCAGCTGTTTGGATTCGTGCTCGCTCAGTGTGTGCAACTCAACCACAGCTTCCAACGGTAGTGTTCCAGCCTCATGCACATCGTTGCAGCACTTTTCGTCGATGACTTTTCGATGCGTCAAGTAGAAGGCCCGTCAACGCGGCTTGACCTTAAGGGTGTGTATTTCTCCCAGGTGGCACCGCAGCCGTTGCCGTGCACGTTGTCGCCGCACCTGGTGGTGTTGATTTATCGTCCAGCAGACAGCAAAGGTGACGGCGTGCTGCAAGTGGTGTTTCATCCACCAGGAGTGGCACCAGAGGTTACGTCTGGCGCAACTGCAGAGGGCACGCCCCCCTTGGCCCAACATGCCAGCCCATTCACCGTTGAGTCTGGCAAATTCACCTATCGCCTGGTGCGCGCTGAACTGCCCATCACCGAATTCGGTCAGGTAATCGCCCACAGTCGAATTGATAATGGGCCATGGCTCGCCGTGCCGCTTACGATCTTGCCGCCGGTTGCCACAAGTTGAGCTTGATAAGCCAAAATCAGTAGCCCGCAGCGAAGTTCGGGGTAGCCCTCTTTGGGCAACTATCGTCATCAGCCGTGGCGATTCGTTTAACGAGCGAGCAGGATCGCTTGGCCGTAGCCATGATTCGTGGCTTGGCAATGGATGCGCCGCTGGCGGCCAAGAGTGGACACCAAGGCACGGCGATGGCGTTAGCACCCTTGGCCCACGTGTTGTACAGCCGCATCATGCAGCACGACCCAGCACATCCCGACTGGGCTAGCCGCGATCGATTCATTTTGTCCAACGGTCATGCGTCGATTCTGCAATACGCATTGTTGTATCTCAATGGCTATGGATTAGAGCTTGACGATCTACGTGCGTTTCGCCAATGGGGTTCCACCACACCTGGTCACCCCGAGGCGGGTCACACAGCAGGGGTCGAAGTTACGACCGGCCCACTTGGTCAGGGATTTGCCAACGCTGTCGGGATGGCTATCGCTGAGCGTCATTTGCGTGCTCGGTTTGGGGCCGATGCGCATAGCCATCATGTGTTCGTAGTTGCCGGTGACGGCTGTTTTATGGAAGGCATCAGTCATGAGGCCGCATCGTTCGCTGGTCATCAGCGACTTGATCGGCTCGTCTGCATTTTTGACGACAACAAAGTCACGATTGACGGAGCAACTTCACTCACTTGCAGCGACGATGTAGCGCAACGCTTTTCTGCCTACGGCTGGAACGTGGTTGAAGCCGGTGACATCGCCGACGATATGGATGCGCTCGAGCGTGTGCTGACTGCCGCCAAAGCGCACACCGGGTCGCCCACATTGTTGATTCTGCGTAGTCATATCGGGTCGCCGTCACCAGACTTCACCGACGCACCCGAGGCCCATGGAAACCCGTTCGGTGCAGCCCATGTGACAGCAACCAAAAAGGTAATGGGCATTCCCGACGAACCGTTTTGGGTGGATGAGCCGACCGTTGCTGCGATGCGAGCAGCGGCTCGCGAGCGTTGTGCGCCTGCACGTGACGCAAACCTTGCCGCCATAGCCAAAATGGATGCCGATCACACCGCACTGTGGAGCCAGATGTGGAATCGTGTGCCCAGTAACGAGTGGAAGTCATCGCCACCCTCGTTCGATGCCACAACCAGCGTCGCCACACGCGTTGCAGTGCAGAAATCAATTGATACTTCACGCGATGACGTTCCAGGTTTGCTCGTGGGTAGTGCTGACCTCACCGGCAATACCGGAGCCAAATTGTCAGGCGCTACTGCCCTATCCGCCGATAACCCGAGTGGCCAGCAAATCTATTACGGCATTCGCGAACACGCCATGGGCGCTATCGCTGTTGGGATGGCTCTGCATGGTGGTGTTGTGCCAGCCATAGGAACCTTCTTCGTATTCGCCGACTACATGCGCCCCGCATTGCGCTTGGCGGCGTTATCACAAGCACGTGTGATCTTCATTTTCTCTCACGACTCAGTCGGTGTCGGCGAGGATGGTCCCACCCATCAACCCGTCGAGCAGCTGGCGTCGTTGCGCGTGATCCCGGGGTTACGCGTGGTGCGGCCCGCCGACGCCAACGAAACAGCCCGCGCTTGGCGTAATGCCTGCGATCACTCCGGGCCAACTGCACTCATTTTGTCGCGTCAAAATACAGCGATTGTTACGAACGGAATGGCAGTTGATCGCGGCGGTGCCGTGGTGCGCGACACCGAAGCTGTACCAAAACTTATCTTGATCGCCACCGGCACCGAGGTTGCCCTTGCCGTCGAAGCTGCCGCAACACTTGCTCAAAGTGACATCGCAGTTCGTGTGGTATCGATGCCCTGCCCAGAGTTGTTTGCCGCGCAAGACCCCACATATCGAGCCCACGTGCTGCCAATTGGTGTGCCGGTATTGGCAGTTGAAGCAGGAAGCACGTTCGGCTGGAGCACTTTTGCAGACGATGCAATCGGTATTGATCGCTTTGGGGCTAGCGCGCCAGGCAATGTAGCGCTTGCACGGCTGGGTATATCGGTAGACAATGTCGTGGCTCGAGCCAAGGATCTGCTCGACGCGTTTGGGGTGTGACGATGGGTTTATTGCATCGTCTGCACAGTGAGGGTGGCCAGAGCCCGTGGCTCGACAATTTGCGTCGCGGCTGGATAACCAGCGGACAACTAGCAGCCATGCGCGATCGAGGCGTGCGGGGTCTCACCAGCAATCCGACGATTTTTCAAAAGGCAATTCAGGGCTCGGCGGATTACGACACCCAGTTCACCGAACTTGTGCGCGACGACGCCTCGCCTCATGATGCGTATTGGGAACTCGTACTGCGCGACATCGACTCGGCACTTGACGTATTCGCGCCCGTGTATGCAGATTCGGGTGGCACTGACGGCTTCGTGAGCGTCGAAGTTGACCCGAGCCTGGCCAACGACGCAGCAGGCACACTGCAAGCGGCGCGGTCACTGCACGAGCGAATTTCCCGACTCAATGTGATGATCAAGATTCCGGCCACGCAAGCTGGCCTTCCCGCTATTCGCACGATGATTGCAGAAGGTCGCAGTGTGAATGTGACCCTCATCTTTAGCCTCGAGCGTTACGGCGCAGTGCTCGAGGCCTATGTGGCCGGTCTCGAAGACCGATTGGCCGGTGGTGTGCAGAACCTGTCGGTGACTGCCAGCGTGGGAAGTTTTTTTATCTCGCGGGTTGATACCGAAGTTGATCGTCGCCTGACCGAGATTGGCTCAGATGCGGCCCTGGCATTGCGTGGCCAAGCAGCTATTGCTCAAGCCCGACTCGCCTACCAGATGTTCTGCGACACCTTCAGTGGCCCTCGGTGGAACAAACTGGCTGCAGCTGGGGCACAAATGCAACGCCCACTGTGGGCGTCAACATCAACTAAGAACCCGGCCTACCGTGACACGTTGTATGTCGACGAACTGATTGGCCCACACACTGTGAATACGCTGCCGGATGCCACTCTTGAAGCATTTGACGACCACGGACGTATTTCGCGCACCCTTGATGTTGACATTTCTCAGGCCAAGAACGTTTGGCAAGCCATTGCCGACATCGGGGTTGATCATGCTGCGGTGGCGGCCCAACTCGAGCGCGAAGGAGTGAGCTCGTTTCAAAAGAGCTTTGATGAATTGTTGGCGGCCTTGGCCACCAAAGCCGCTGATTTACGCCTCAGTTGACGGCATTCGCTCGAGCAGGTTGATTGCTTTCTCCACGGCGCGCCGTGCTTGGGTAAGTGTCCGCTCGGCATCCGGACGCTTAGTTTCGCCTGCCCGTGAGGCTTCGCTCAACACGCTGAGAGCGCGATCAGCAATATCTTCAGATGCCGAACGTAGCCGCTCAACGATGTCGTCCAAGTCCGCCATGGTGCGGGCTCAGCCGCCTTTTTTGCCGGCGCGACGCCGATCTTCGATGCTCAACCAACGCTTACGAATACGAATCGACTTTGGGGTGACTTCAACAAGTTCGTCATCGCCAATCCATTCGATGGCAGTTTCCAGCGTGTGAATCACGGGTGCGGCAAGCTTGACACCGTCATCATGGCTGTGGGTACGAATGTTGTTCTTTTCTTTGGCGCGTACCGAGTTGACCACCATCTCTTCGCCACGGGCACACTCGCCCACGACCATACCTTCGTACACTTCGTCGCCAGGCTCAACAAAGAGCGTGCCGCGCATCTGCAAGTTGTCGAGCGCATACGCAGTCACAGGCCCAATGCGGTCGGCGATCATGGCACCACCAAGACGGTGTGGCACGTCACCGGCCCACGGCTCGAAGCCAGCGAAACTTTGGTGAATCAAAGCGGTTCCGCGCGTAACCGTTAACAGCAGTGAGCGGAAGCCAATCAGGCCACGGGATGGAGCAGAAAAGTGCATGATCGTGCGACCCGAGTCGCCTGTTCGCATGTCGACGATGCGACCACGACGAGGTGCAATCGCCTGAGTTACCGCTCCAACGAACTCATCGGGCACGTCAACAGTGCCGCGCTCATATGGCTCGTGTGTTTTTCCGGCAACTTCTTTGGTGATTACCTGTGGGCGGCTTACTTGCATCTCATAGCCCTCGCGGCGCATGTTTTCGATCAACACTGCCAGTTGCAATTCGCCACGACCTGCGACTTCGATGACGTCGGGTGAGTCAGTTTCGAACAAGCGAATTGACACATTGCCGAGAATCTCGCGATGCAGACGATCACGCAAGTGACGGCTGGTCACATACGTGCCTTCGCGGCCCGAGAACGGCGACGAGTTGACCGCAAAGCTCATGCGCAACACGGGCTCGTCCACTTCGAGACGTGGCAGTGGTACTGGGCTTTCAACGTTGGCAATGGTGTCTCCGACGTTGACATCGTCGATGCCAGCCAGAATGAACAAGTCACCGGCCACGATGGTGTCAACTTCTTTGCGACTAATACCGATGAATTGCGAAAGATTCGAAATGCGACGCTTCAGCACTGGTTGAGTGTCGCCTTCAGGCTTGCCCAGCAACGCAATGGTTTCACCTTTGCGCAATGTTCCGGCGTGTACGCGGCCGATGCCGAGGCGACCGAGATAGTCACTGGCGTCCAAGTTGGTTACCAGAGCTTGGAGCGGCGCGGTTGCGTCGCCATGTGGTGCTGGAATCGTGTCGAGAATTGCGTCGAGCAGCGGCACCAAGTCGGCATCCGGGCCTGGCATGCCGACGCCTTTCATGGCTCTACCCTCGCGGGCTACTGCCGAAATCACTGGGAAGTTCAAGTGGTGGTCGGCGTGGGCGAGATCTAAAAACAAATGCTCGACATCGAGCAACACTTCTTCGGGTCGTGCATCGCTGCGATCAACCTTGTTGATCACAAGCACTACAGGCAAGTTGGCGTTCAACGCCTTCGACAAAACATAACGAGTTTGTGGCAGTGGGCCTTCAGCGGCATCTACCAACAGCAGTACCCCGTCAACCAGCGCCAGCGCGCGTTCAACTTCTCCACCAAAGTCGGCGTGTCCAGGCGTGTCGACCAAATTGATCTTGACACCGCGCCACTCGATCGAAGCAGCCTTGGCCAAAATGGTGATTCCGCGTTCACGCTCTTGGTCGTTGGAATCCATGACGCGCTCGACCAAGTTCTGGTGCGCAGCAAAAGTTCCGGTCTGACGCAGCAATTCATCCACCAAGGTGGTCTTGCCATGGTCAACGTGCGCAACAATCGCGACGTTTCTAAAGAGATCGCTCAGTTGGACGACCCTTCATCTTCGGCAATCTCGCCCTCGTCATCGAACACCACGCCGTATCGCTCGGCGATTTCGGCGAACTCGTCGGCTTCGCTCTTTTCGGACTTCTGAGCAGCGAAACCAAGGTCTTCAGCGGAGGGGCCAGACTGCTTCAGGCGACGCGCTTCTTCAAACCGACGATGACGTCCCTTTTTCACTTGGGGGCTCCGTTGTTACTGACGGAGCCACGAGGGTCATCCGCCTAGGCGATGGACATTGGCTAATACTTTACTGGCTGTTCGTCTCTTTGGCAGGGATGAGCCTGAGCCTGCCGTCACCGTCAAACGACAGACCGGTTTCGCCCGCGAGCAGCTTTTCGATGTCCCGGCCGACCAAATCTCGGCGCCAGCCCTGCGCTAGACGCGACTCTCCCCCAGCTAACAGCGCCACAATGTCGCGATTGGTTGCCACCAGCGTCGGGTCAATTTCGTGAGTGCGAGCCAGTTCCCCAATCCATGCAGTCACCAGGGTGACTGCCGGCCGCAGACGCTTTTCCAGCGGGTCATGCGTATTGGCTTCGATCTCCACCACTCGCTCGCGGCCTTCTCGCACGGCGGCCAACACCTCCCGAGCAATCGAGCCATTGAGATAACGCTCATCCACGCCACGCGCATGCGACAACTCTTCGGTAGATGCTGGTGCAGCCTGGGCGATGCCGACCAACGCCATATCGCTCATTACACGTCGTAACGGAACATTCGTGGCCATCGCCCGACGTTCGCGCCAGGCACCCAGTGCTTGTGCCACGCCGCGCGACGCACCCTTTAACGCACGGGCATCTTTGATACGCAGCCACGCTTCGTCGGGATTGCTCTCCCCCCATGGCCGTAGTCGCAATTCTTCGCAGGCTTGGGCCACCCAATCACTGCGCCCAAGTTCGTTGAGCCGCGAGCCAATACGTCCGTACAACTGCTCAAGGTAGGCCACGTCACTGCGTGCATATTCGCACTGACTTGTGGTGAGTGGCCGACGCATCCAATCGGTCATGCGGTCACCTTTGGACAACATCACCTTCAATTGAGACTGCACGAGTGCTGCGAGTGACGGAGTGGAATATCCAATGAAGCCTGCTGCTAGTTGCGTGTCAAACATTCGACTCGGCACTTCACCGACTGCATAGCGCATGACTTCAAGGTCTTGCTGCGAAGCGTGGAGCAATGCCAACCCTGGCCCGCGCAACAAATCGCCGAGACCCCGCGGATCGACTGCCAGTGGGTCGATGAGCGCGTTGTTATTGCCCCACTGCAATTGCACGAGGGCCAAGCGCGGAAAGTACGTTCGTTCGCGGTGAAACTCGGTATCTAGCGAGTAAATCGGTGCCGTTAGGGCATCACGCACCACGTCGGCCAGTGCCGCGTCATCGGCAACAAAGTGCTCGGCGATGGTCACACCGGCACCGAGCATTTCACGCTTGGTCGCCAACCGCGAGGGGGTTGCCCAACGCTGCGAAACCCATGGTGCCGCCGGCCACGTTGATCACATTGGTGATGCCCACATCATGCAGGTATTCACACGCCCGCATACTGCGGCCGCCAGATTGGCAGACGACATAAATCGAGACTGGTTTGCGGAACAATTCCACTGAGTCCGGCACCTGAGCAAGCGGCACCGAGATTGCGCCCGGCACATGACCTTCGGTGTATTCGTCTGGCTCGCGCACATCGATGACGGCAACGCCTCGCTCTAACAACAACGCCAGGTCACCCGCAGTGATTTCTCGTATCGACACGAGCGCCGAGCCTATCTAGCACCACGCAAGTCAGTG
>JBILFO010000168.1:0-2800 GCA_044351505.1 Ilumatobacteraceae bacterium | reverse complement strand
AAACGAAATCGTGCAGCAGTTGTCGCACGGCACAACAGGCACCGATTTGTCGTTGGCCGTTTGGGGTGCGGTATGGCCGAAACAGTTGGTGCGTTCACGCGGTTGGCATGACATGGGCTTGGCGGTGTTGGGTTCACTGCCCCCGCGACTGATTGGCGGCTTCTTCGACGCGTTCTTTGAGCTACCGCAAACGCAGTGGAGCGCTTATCTGCGAATCGACAGTGAACCCACCGAGGTGCGCGCAGCGATGTTGGGGGTGTTTAGGCGCGTGGGAATGGCTACGCGGTTGGCGCTTGTGGCGCAGCCCGCCGCACTGGTGCGAGCGCTCGGCGCACGATGAAACCCCAAGCTGCGAGAGCACACAAGCTGAACACGATCCACTGCACGGTGTAGGCCAAGTGCGGCCCGAGCGTGAGCTCTGGCGCAGCGATGCGTGACAAAGTTGCAGATTCAGGCGGGTCACTAACCAACAAGTCGATATAGACCGGCAAGAGCTCACCTGGCAACTGGGCTTGCAGTCGCGCCAGATCAATACGTTGAATTTCGCGCAGGTCTCCATCGCGGGCGTCGTTTAATTCACCTCGCTGGCGCACGTCGGTGGTGCGCACACGACCTACCACGGTGACCTGTCCGCCAGGGGTTGCGGGCACGGCTTGCGACAGTGGGATGAAGCCACGGTTCACCACCAGAATTCGGCCGTCGTCAAGTTGCAAAGCCGCCACAGGGTCGACACCCGCTTGACCGTCTTGTGACACGTTGACGAGCAACAAGTCTTCGTCGGGTAGATATTGACCACTGGCCTGCAGAGTGAACCATTCAAGATTGGCCACGTCGGAATCAAGGGCCAACAAGGCAGTGGGGCTAAGTGGGGCAGTCAGCGAGCGCGCTCGCACAGCGTCGTTGAATGTGACACGTTCATCATGGCGACGCAATTGCCAGAACCCAAGGCTTACCATGATGACCACCAGCAAAATCGTAAACACATGGAGCCCAAGCATCTTGAGTGAAAACAGCGCGCGCATCACGACACCTGCAACGCTAACGACAGCAGCCCCAGTGCTGGTGTACGACGGCGACTGCACTTTTTGTAAGTGGTGTGTGCGATTCTTGGTTCGTCGCACGCGTCGACCACTCGTGTGTGTTGCTTATCAAACTGCTGATCTCTCAGCATTGGGTTTGACTCGAGAACAGTGCGAAGTGGCCGTGCAGTGGGTGGCAGCTGATGGTCGACAGCAATCGGCAAACTTCGCGGCAGCTGCCGCACTACGCAACGCGCGGTTGCCGTACTCGCTTTTTGGTGTGCTGATCAATTTGCCAGTCATCCGCAAAATTGCGGCATTTGTATATGGCCAAGTGGCCCAACGGCGCCAATGCGCCAAGCCCAACTAAACCCGTCCCAACTCCGCCCGCTGAGGCTTGCAACGCTACCGCTAGCCTGACGAGTGCTACATCAGGAGCGACCATAAGGTCCGGCAACCGGGAATCCACGGTGCCAAGTCATTTCGGTGACGATGTGGTCCCGCAAGGGACAACGGACCGCACGGTGGCATAACGAAACGGAATCCATCATGCAACGCACCGACTATCTCGCCACTGGGGCGTGGTCGCCTGGGCAAGACGCAGGGCGACGACAGTTCGTATCGTTTGGCGAGCGGGCTGTTGCACTTGATGTCGGTGCCACATTGCGCGACGTGACCGTTGCTTATGAAACATGGGGCGTGTTGAACAGCGCCCGTTCGAACGCAATTCTTGTTTGTCATGCCTGGACAGGCGACAGCCACGTGGCTGGTGCAGCTGGTGATGGTCACCCAACACCCGGGTGGTGGGAAGGCATCATCGGGCCGGGTTTGGCAATTGACACCAACGAGTGGTTTGTGGTGTGTAGCAACGTGCTTGGCGGATGCCAAGGCACGACGGGGCCGTCATCGCCGCACCCTGACGATGGCGCACCGTACGGCTCGCGGTTTCCTGTCATCACCATTCGCGACATGGTGCGTGCCCAAGTGCGACTGGCAGATCATCTTGGTGTGGCGCGGTGGCATGCAGTAATCGGCGGCTCAATGGGTGGCATGCAAGCACTCGAGTGGGCGATTACCTTCCCTGACCGAGTCGGTTCACTCGTGGCAATCGGAACCTGCGCTCAGTCAACGGCGCAACAAATTGCGTGGGGCGCAATTGGTCGACGCGCGATCCGGCTGGACCCGCAGTGGCGCGGTGGCGATTATTACCAAGCGCCAGTGGGTGAAGGCCCGTGGCAAGGTTTGGCGATTGCGCGCATGGTGGCTCAAGTGACGTTTCGCAGTGACAACGTATTCACCGATCGATTCGGACGAGACCTCGCCGACATGGATGCAGAGAACAATGGCATCGGTTTGTGGGACAAGTTTGAAGTTGAGCGATATCTCGACCACCACGGCGACCGGCTGATTCGTCGATTCGACACCAACAGTTACCTGTTAATTGGTAAGGCGATGGATCTTCACGATGTGGCACGCGGTCGTGGTGGGCTGGCCAAAGCGATGTCGCGAGTAACGGCCCCGACGCTGGCGATGGGAATCTCCAGTGACATCTTGTATCCCACCTACCAACAGCGACAGATTCGTGACTTGGTGGCGCACAACGGGGTGGCTGCGGAATACGTAGAAATCGATTCGCCGCATGGGCACGATGCGTTTCTCATTGATCTGCAGCAAGTGGGCGAGCCGATCACCCGTTGGTTACACAGCAACTAGGCACGAGTGCCAACGGCACTGTGTTTATGAGTGCCTACGGCACTGTGTTTCCGAGTGCCTACGGCACT
>JBILFO010000052.1:0-10510 GCA_044351505.1 Ilumatobacteraceae bacterium | reverse complement strand
CGACGGCCAAATCGCGCGATGATACGTGGGGTCAAACTGCCCCGTAACAATGCGCGGGGCAAAAATTGTGTAGGCCGCGAGCACCTTGTGCGCGGTAATCATCGGGAAGCGGTCGCCGAACATCACAATGATTGGGCTCTCGATGCCGGTTAGCGATGACGGCAATACAACGTGGTCGGGCACGGCGACGCGATTGCCGTCCATGTCGTTGTACCAATGCACGCGAAACAAGTTGCGGGCATCTGGCGCGTTCTTGTCGACGCCTTTGGTGATGGATGCATCGATCGTGCGCGGGTCAGCGAGTTGGGCAAACGTCGGCAACACCACGTTGCGTTCGCGACAACGCGCCACGCTGTGAGCAAGAGCAGCCTCGTCGACGATGTGGTCAGCGAGGCCGAGCTGGTCCTGCATTGCTGCATCGCGGGCTGTTTGCGAGGCGCTCACGATGGTCACCTTTACATTCTGTCAAACGGTTGGTGGCACGACTACCCTGAACCACAACTTCGCCGGCGTAGCCCAATGGCAGAGGCACGGCGCTTAGGACGCCGCCAGTGAGAGTTCGAGTCTCTCCGCCGGCACAGCACCAGCATCAAACACAGCACCAACACGCCACTATGACCATTCGCACACCCCAGCCCGCCCGCAGCGTTGCTGACCTCTCGACCCCGGCTGTGGTTGTAGATATAGACGCGCTCGAGCACAACCTTGCCGCAATGTCCGCGCGCCTGCCAGGTGCACTCTTGCGGCCGCACGTGAAGGCCCACAAGAGCACCGCCTTGGCCGCACTGCAACGTCAACATGGTCACCACCACTTCACGTGTGCCACCGTGCGCGAGATGATCGGCATGGCCAACGCTGGGCTGGGTGACGATTTATTGCTCGCTAACGAAGTGCTCGACGCCGAGCGACTTGCTGCGCTAGCAGCAGTGCAAGATCGCGCGATGATCACCATTGCCGTCGACTCTGACGCCACTGTCGACGCTGCAGCCCGTGCGGGCATCAAACATGTGCTCATCGACGTGAACATTGGGTTGCCGCGTTGTGGTTGTGCACCGCACGATGCAGCACGACTCGCCGAACGCGCCCGCACTAAGGGCCTGGTCGTGCGCGGTGTGATGGGCTATGAAGGCCACTTGATGGTGAACGAAAATCGCGCAACGCAACAAACCGACACATTGGCAGCGATGGAGGTGTTGCACGCTGCTGCGAGCGAGGTGGGCGGTGACGTGATGTCGGCTGGGGGCACCGGCAACTACGACGTGCACGCCAGCCATCGCGCCACCACGGGGGTAACCGAAGTGCAGGCCGGGTCGTACGCCTTGATGGACACGTATTACTCCACGCTGGGCTTGCCGTTTCGACAAGCGCTCAGCATCGTGGGCACAGTGGTGTCGACGCACGATAAATGGGCGGTGGCCGATGTGGGGCTAAAGAGCCTCGGCATGGATCACGGCGACCCCACCATTGCTGATCACAAGGTGTGGTTTTGTTCAGATGAACACATCACGTTTGCTACCGAAAAATCTGCCGATGCAGCGACGCGCACACCGCAACCAGCCGTCGGCACACGGGTGCGTATCGTGCCAGCCCATGTCGACCCCACCATGGCCATGCACGAACACTTGTGGCTGGTGCGTGGGGATGAAGTGTTGGATCGCCTGCCGATCGACTTACGGGGCTGGTAAGCAGGGCTAGTAGCGCGAGCTACGCGAGCAACAGCGCTAGTGCGCGAAATGCGCGACCGCGATGGCCAAAGGCATGTTTTTCTTCCACACTCATTTCGGCAAACGTGCGACCGCTGCCTTCGTTGGGCACGAACACTGCGTCGTAGCCAAACCCGCGCTCACCACGCTCGGCCAATGCGATGCTGCCCTCACACACCCCAGCCGCCCATTGTTCGCTGCCATCGGGGTGCGCCACCAAGGCCACCGTGCGAAACCGTGCAGTGCGCTGTGCTGGCGCAACGTCACGCAACACGCTGAGCAACTTCGTGCGGTTGTCGGCATATGTTGCGTTGTCGCCAGCGAAACGCGCAGTGTGCACACCGGGTGCGCCGTTGAGTGCATCAACTTCAAGACCAGTGTCGTCGGCAACCGCCGACATGCCTGTGGCCTGGGCGATTGCGCAGGCTTTCAAGCGGGCATTGCCCAGCAAACTGTCGGCGTCTTCGACGATGTCACCGACAGAATCGGGGCGTGGCAGCAACTCCACCACATCACGCAGCAAATCAGCGATCTCTGCCACCTTGTCGGGGTTAGCAGAGGCGCAGACGAGTTGTTTCACGCGCGAGGCGCGGGCGGCACAGCAATGATGCTGCGCTGCTGGTCGAACACCTGCACCAAGCCCTGCTCAGCAAGACCAAGCAGCACATCCAACTGCTCGCGTGAAAATGCCTGGCCTTCGGCAGTGCCTTGCACTTCGACGAACTTTGCTGCCCCACCAGTCACCGGCGCCAACATCACCACATTCATATCAACTTCAGCGGTGCTGTCTTCGACATACGGAAGATCAATGATTGGCGTACCAGCGTGAATGCCCACACTCACTGCGGCGCACAACGAATGCAACGGGTTGGCTTTTAGTGCGCCAGAAATCATCAAGCGGCTGACAGCGTCGTGTAGCGCCAAATATGCACCACAAATGCTCGCCGTGCGGGTGCCGCCATCGGCTTGCAACACATCGCAGTCGAGCAAAATCTGGCGCTCACCGAGCACCTTCATGTCGCATGCCGAACGCAACGAACGACCAATCAAGCGCTGAATCTCCACGGTGCGACTCGACTGCTTGCCTTTGGCTGCTTCACGATCGACTCGCTCGGGCGACGAGCCAGGCAACATCGAATATTCGGCGGTGACCCAACCTTTGCCTGAGCCCTTCATCCAGCGGGGCACGTCTTCGTCGACGGATGCCGTGCACAACACGCGCGTGCGCCCGAACGAAACAAGCACACTGCCGCTTGCCATTTCGGTGAAGTCGCGTTGAAATGTAATTGGTCGTAGTTCGTGTGGCGCGCGGCCGTCGGGTCGAGTCATGATGATGTTCCTTTCCTCCATCGTGACACACTGCCGAGTTCGGGCCCGAGCAAGCGACGCCCGAGCTTGGCAAAGGCATCCACATCGCCAGATGAATAAAAGTGCCGCTCGCCCACCGCCTTGGCTGGCGCCTCGATGGCTTGTGACTCCAATAAGTCGCGCACCGCAAACGCCGTTTCGTTGGCGCTACTCACGAGCATCACGCCGTCACCCATTACCGCCTGAATGACCGGCGCCAAATATGGGTAATGCGTGCAACCCAGCAACAGTGAATCCACGCCGGCTGCTTTGAGCGGTGCCAGCAACTGGCTAGCCAACGACGTGACTTCGTCACCCTCGAGTTGGTCGCGTTCGACAAATTCAACGAACCCTGGGCAAGCCGCTGATGACAACACGACTTCGGCAGCAGTGCGTTCGACAGCTTTGTCGTAAGCACCCGAGGCGATGGTGCCGACGGTGCCAATCACCCCCACTTTGCCGTTGTGAGTTACCCGCACCAGCGCTCGCGCGCCGGGTTCGACCACGCCAATCACCGGCACGGGCAAGGTGTTCGCAAGCACATCGAGAGCCACGGCTGCTGCAGTGTTGCAGGCCACCACGATCAACTTTGCACCGTGATCGTGCACGAGGCTCGTGGCTAGTTCAACTGCGTAGTCGCGCACCTGCGCGGCTGGCTTGTTGCCATATGGATACCGAGCAGTGTCACCGATATACACCAACGATTCGTTGGGCATGAGATCAATGAGGGAACGCATCACGGTGAGGCCACCTAGACCCGAGTCGAACACACCAATCGGTGATTCGCCTGCAACCACCATGCGCTTCGTAGGCTATTGCGTCGTGCTCACCGCCACGCTGATGGCACTCGGTGCAGCAACGTTGCATGCGAGTTGGAACTTTGCCGTCAAGCGCAACACCGACTCAGGGTTGGCCTTGTGGGGACAATTTTTCATCGCCATGTTCGTGGCGGCGGGCGCACTCGTGGCGTGGTGGATTATCGATGACCGACCCGACTTTGCGTGGCAATACACGTTGCTGTCGGGCATTACCCATCTGCCGTATTCCATTCTGCTCGTGCGCGCCTACAACACCGGCGACTTTTCAGTGTCGTACCCGATTGCCCGCGGTGGCGGTGCCATCGGCGCGGCGGTTCTCGGCGTTGTGTTGCTTGATGACGTGCTGTCGATGCTCACCATCGCAGGTATCGCATTAGCTGGTGTGGGCTTTTTTCTGTTGTCGCGCGGTTCGTTACGCCAGATGCGCTTTGCAGTTTCCACCGCTGCAATCATCGGTGTGTATACCGCGATCGATGCCACTGGTGTGCGCCAGTCACCTGATCCAGCGGCTTATGCACTCAGTATTTTTGTGACTACCGGCTTCACCGTGTCGGTGTGGACTTTTGCCACGCGCCGCGGTGCGGCTCTTGCTGCGCTACGACAGCAATGGAAGCCATTTGGTTTTGCCGCAATTGGCACGTTGGCCAGCTACTGCCTCACCCTGCTGGCGATGCGACTGGCGCCGGTTGGCTACGTGGCGGTGCTGCGCGAATCCAGCGTGCTCATTGCTGCAGTCATCGGCTGGAAGCTGCTCGGCGAACAAGATCACCGGCGACGCATCGGCGGCACCGTCGTGGTGCTCATCGGATTAGTCGCCCTCGTTGCCGGCGGATAATCCACACGGCCGGAGGACGCGTCTAAAACTCGCAGTTAGAAGACGCGTTTAGAAATAGATGACTTCTTCGGCATTGGCCGCAGCAGTGTCGAGATCCACTGTGTAGGCGCCAGTCGACAGATATTTCCAGCCGCCATCGCACACGATGAATACGATGTTGGCGCTTTCGCCAGTCGCAGCAAGGTCATCAGCGACCTTTAGCGCACCGGCCAGCGAAGCACCCGACGAAATGCCGGCAAAGATTCCACATTCGTTTACGAGACGTCGCGTCATTTCGATGCTCTCGCGCGGGCGCACGATGCGTTTGCGGTCGAGAATTTCGCGACCCTTCCACAATTCGAACACCGGCGGAATGTAACCGTCATCCAAATTGCGCAAACCTTCCACCAATTCACCCAACGGTGGTTCGACGGCAATGATTTTCACATCGGGGTTTTGTTCTTTGAGAAAACGACCGACACCCATCAACGTGCCCGTGGTGCCGAGACCTGCAACAAAGTGCGTGATCGACGGGCAGTCACGCCACACTTCGGGCCCGGTGGTTTCATAATGCACGCGAGGGTTGGCTTCGTTGGAATACTGATGCAAAAAGCACCACTCCGGATGTTCGGCTGCCAAGGCTTCGGCACGACGCACGGCGCCATTCGAACCTTCAGCACCTGGCGTCATAATGATTTCGGCGCCGAACACCTCGAGCATTTGACGACGTTCAATCGACACGCTCTCGGGCATCAAGATGGTGATGGGGTTACCCGTGATGCGCGCGATTGCTGCCAGTGCGATGCCGGTGTTGCCCGATGACGGTTCGAGAATTCGCTGACCTTTAACTAGGCGTCCCGTGGCGTAGGCCCGCTTGATCATTGCGTTGGCGATGCGGTCTTTGACTGAGCCAAAAGGATTTTGGCTTTCGAGTTTGGCAAACAGCCGCACCTGCGGGCTGGGTGAAAGTTGGGAGACCTCAACGAGTGGTGTGTTGCCGATGAGATCGAGCACGCTGGCATGGGCCTGCACTGCGTGTTGCAGTGAGTTGGTCTTCGTCATGCTGGTCTCCAGGGGGCAATCGGTAGAGCGAGGCGGGTATGCGGCTCGAATCAGAATCTCGGGAATCCCGATAGGAGTTGTCAACAATCTACTGGCGTTGCCAGCGGGTGGGCGAACCCACGCCGAGGGTCACACCGGCACGCGGAGTCGGGCTCGGACGAGCCGGCTTCCGGGCGGGTTATTGAGGGCGGGCGGTTGGCGCCGTGTCGACGGCTGTCTCGGTGATTTCGCCAGCCACGATGCGATAGTTGCGCAACTGCGGTGGGTCATGTTTCAGGCTGACGATTGCATAATTCCACAATGGGTCAGGCGCCTGGGCGACATCTGTGGCACTTGGATAGGCCTCGGTATGCGTGTGGCTGTGCACCACACCCAGCACTGCCAAACCTCGATCATCGGCCGATTGCTCAACTCGCATGTAGTCCTTGGGGTCAAGGGTGTAGACGATTGCCGAGGCTGCTGCGTTGCGACACGGATGAAACTCAGATACGTGGCTTGAGTTCGGCTCGCCCACCAACAACCCACACATCTCATGTGGCTTGCAAGCCCGGGCATGGGCAACAATCTGCTGTTCGATGTCATCGCTCAACACCAAGCGCTGGGATTCCACAAGTCATAACGCTACCTAGGCTCAAATCACCGCCATGGCAAAAAATAACGATGAAACGACCGTGCTGGCGAGCAATCGACGCGCCCGACACGACTACACCATCCTCGACGTCGTCGAGGCGGGCATCGTGCTGCACGGCAGCGAGGTAAAAAGCGTGCGTGAAGGCCTTGTGCAAATCGCCGAGTCGTACGCGCACGTAGCGCGGGGCGAAATGTGGTTAGAGAACATGCACGTTTCGGCATACAAATTCAGCCACGGCGTGGGCGCCCACGACCCGGTGCGACCACGCAAACTGTTGTTGAATCGCAATGAAATCCGGCGGCTGGCCGAGCGAATGGCCAAGGAACGCCTCACCCTGGTGCCGCTCGATGTGCATCTGCGCGACGGGCGCGTAAAAATCGAGTTGGCCCTAGCCAAGGGGCGCAAGAAAGAAGACCGGCGGGCTGCCATTGCCGAAAAAGAATCCAAAATTGAAATGCGCCGCGCCGTTGGCCGCCAGCGCCGAGGCAAACCCGAGTAGAAGTGTTGAGCACTGCATTGAGTGCCATCCCGCACGCACAGCACAATCGTGTGGCAAGCGTGCGTACACTGAGAGAGTTACGTAAGTACATAGGGGCTGACAGGTTTCGACGTCAGATTCGATGTTCGAACGTGCGACCCGAGTTGCTCAGACTCGAAAAACGGGGCATCCATACAACTGCCAACAAGCAGTTCGCTCTCGCCGCCTAATTTATTAGGTGTCGGAGAGCAATCGTGAGCCGCAAGGTCGCACGGGGCCGATCCACCGCAGCCCGGCAACAGAAGCGGAGGATGACAGCGGGAAAGCACGCTGACGTTAGGAAAGACTGATGGCATTTCGGAAAGACGAAACGCGACTTAGGTAACTAAGTAGTCGACCCGCCGACGGTGTTGCGTCAGCACCACAGCGGGGACGGTCGTATCACGCGCGCTCACCGGCTGATGGACGGGGGTTCGATTCCCCCCAGCTCCACTTGAGGAATTTGGATTGATGCGGTTTCTTCGCCAGCCCCGCCAGCCACTGATGAAATAGGCAGCCATCACGATTGGCACCCCAATACACCAGTGTGCACCTAGCGACTCGCGCGCACCACGCCCTCGGCGATCGCTGCAGCAGCAACCGCGGGGGCTACTCGCGCCACAACCGAGCGGTCAAAGACTGACGGCACGATGAAGTTTGCGTTCAACTCGTCGGGGCTAACCGACTCGGCGATTGCAATGGCGGCTGCCAACTTCATTTTTTCGGTGATTGTTGTGGCCTGAGCATCCAACGCGCCGCGGAAAATGCCGGGAAATGCCAGCACGTTATTGATTTGATTCGGGTAATCGCTGCGACCCGTCGCAACCACCGCTGCGAGACCGTCGATCTCTTCGGGGCGAATCTCGGGATTGGGGTTGGCCATGGCGAACACAATCGGGTCTTTGGCCATGTTGCGCACATCCGAAGCAGTGATCACGTCGGGACCACTCAGACCGATGAACACATCAGCACCTTTGATGACATCTGAGATGGTGCCCATTTCTCGCGCAGGGTTGGTGTTGTTGGCAAACCATTCTTTTGCCGAGTTCATGCCTGAGCGACCGGAATACATCGCACCCTCGCGGTCACAACCAATTATTTGAGTCACACCTGCATTCATAAGAATTTTGCCGACTGCCACACCCGCTGCGCCGATGCCGACGATCACCACTTTGATATCGCCAATTTTCTTGCCAGTCACCTTCAGCGCATTCCACAGCGCTGCCAGCGTCACCACTGCGGTGCCGTGTTGGTCGTCATGAAATACGGGAATGTCAAGGCTGGCTTGCAGGCGTTCTTCGATCTCGAAACATTCGGGTGCTTTGATGTCTTCTAAGTTGATGCCCCCAAACGTTGGGGCAAGGCGCTGCACAAAATCAACGACTTCATCAGCAGTGCGCGCATTGATGCAGATCGGAAACCCATCGACTCCACCAAACTCCTTGAACAACAATGCTTTGCCCTCCATCACTGGCATCGCTGCTTCAGGGCCGATGTCACCGAGGCCAAGTACCGCAGTGCCGTTACTCACGATTGCCACCGTGTTTTTGCGAATGGTGAATTGGTGCGAGAGCTCCTTGTTGTTTTCGATTGCCGTACAAACACGGGCTACACCCGGCGTGTAGGCCATCGATAAGTCGTCTCGATCATTGACCACAGCGCTCGACCCAGTAAAAATCTTGCCCGACTCGTGCATGTGGAACGTGCGATCCCACCACCCGAGCAGCGTTACGGTGTCCAGATCTTGCACCGCTTTCACCACTTGTTGCTGGTGCGCTTCGTCACGACAATGCACCACCAAAACGCGCCGCAACACCGGGCCGCGCACGTCGAAACCATCAAGCGCCCCAATATTGCCGCCAGCTGAACCGATCGCAGTACACAGTTGGCCGAGTGCCCCTGGAACATTGGACAACTGACAGTCGAGGCTGATGGAAAATGCGGCGGTAGGAAGCGTCGGCATAGGAATTATGAGGCTACGACCGCGAAACGGCGACCCCGTCACGCTGCCGATGCATTACATGAAACGCGCTGCCACACTGAAAGAGTGAGTCCGTCCCCGACACCTGCCGCAATTTCCCCCCTCTTTGACCCTGCCGCCTGGCGCAGCGTGCCTGGCTTTAGTTTCACCGACATCACCTATCACCGCAGCGTTGATTCAGGCACCGTGCGCATCGCGTTCAATCGGCCCGAGGTGCGCAACGCGTTTCGCCCGCAAACGGTTGATGAACTGTTCACCGCACTCGACCATGCTCGCCAAAGCCCCGACGTTGGGTGTGTGTTGCTCACGGGCAACGGCCCATCGCCAAAAGACGGCGGCTGGGCATTTTGCAGCGGCGGAGACCAACGCATTCGCGGCAAAGACGGATACAAATATGCAGACGGCACCGACGCCACCAGCATCAATACGGCGCGCACCGGGCGCCTCCACATTTTGGAAGTGCAACGCCTGATTCGATTCATGCCCAAGGTGGTTATCTGCGTGGTGCCGGGCTGGGCGGTGGGCGGCGGGCACAGCTTGCATGTGGTGTGCGATCTCACTATCGCCAGTCGCGAGCATGCCAAGTTCAAACAAACTGATGCTGATGTCGCCAGTTTCGACGGCGGCTACGGCTCGGCTTATTTGGCGCGTCAAGTGGGCCAAAAATTCGCCCGCGAAATTTTCTTCCTCGGGCGCGAATATTCAGCACAAGAAGGACACGCAATGGGCATGGTGAACGCAGTTGTTGACCACGACCAACTTGAAGTGGTTGCCCTCGAGTGGGCCCGCGAGGTAAATGCAAAGAGCCCGACAGCACAACGCATGCTCAAGTTTTCGTTCAACCTCATTGACGATGGCTTGGTTGGCCAACAACTGTTCGCTGGTGAAGCCACCCGATTGGCATACATGACCGATGAAGCACAAGAAGGTCGCGATGCGTTCCTTGAAAAGCGCGACCCAGACTGGTCAGAATTTCCCTGGCACTTCTAGCAATCACCGATCTGCACGACCCGCGGCTTGATCCGTTTCGCTTCCGCGAGCGACGCCTCATGGGTGTGATTCAGCGACGTAACGGCGGACCACTCTTTATCGCCGAGGGCGACTTGGTTACCGAGCGCGCGTTGGCCGCTGGCTGCGAACCCGTTGCCGTGTTATGCAGTGAAAAGGGGGCGCAACGAATGGCCGAGTTCGCCCCCGACTATGAGCGCTACTGCTTTACGGCCAGCGAAGACTTGCGCCGCAACGTGACGGGTTTGGGGGTGCCACTCGAAGTGATTTCGCTGTTCAAGCGCCCCGCACCAACGGATGCCGATGCCCTGCTGGCGCAATTCACGCACGGTATTTATGTCGACAACGTTGACAACCCCGTCAACGTGGGGTCAATTGCCCGCAACATGGCCGCGATGGGCTGGGATGCACTCTTTTTGGACACCAACAGCGCCGACCCGTTGGCGCGCCGCGCACTACGAGTGTCGATGGGCAATGCGTTCAGCGTGCCACATGCTCGCGTGGCTGATACGGCAATATTCATCCGCAACGCAGCGGCAGCGGGCATCGCCACCATTGCCCTGACTCCGTCGGCAGGTGCAACACCCCTCGGCGACATCTCGCTCACTTCTTCACGACGACTCGTGGTG
>JBILFO010000166.1:0-2846 GCA_044351505.1 Ilumatobacteraceae bacterium | reverse complement strand
GACGCGGTCAGCCAAGCCAGCAACCACACCCAGGTCGTGCGTAACCAGCACTACTGCTGCACCCGTCATGTCGCGCGCAATGCGAAGCACGTCAAGAATTTGTGCCTGCACGGTTACATCGAGCGCAGTCGTTGGCTCGTCGGCCAAAATCACCTTGGGTTGGTTGGCAATCGCCAGCGCGATCATTACTCGCTGACGCATGCCACCAGAAAACTCGTGCGGGTACGACTGCGCGCGTTCGGCGGGCCGTGGTATGCCCACAATCTCCAGCAGCTCAACTGCTCGAGCAAGTGCAGCTTCCTTAGAGACGTCACTATGAATATGAATTGCCTCGGCAATTTGGCGACCGATGGTGTGCACAGGGTTCAGCGCCGACAGCGGATCTTGAAACACCATCGCGATGTCGCGACCGCGGTACTTGGACATCTGGTCGTCGTTGAGCGACAATAGATTGACGCCGTTATAGGTGATCGAGCCGGTGATGGTGGCGCTTTCGGCAACCAGACCGATCATTGAAAGCGACATCACGGTCTTACCCGAACCAGACTCGCCCACTATGCCGAGCACCTCGCCGGCCCGAATGTCCAACGACACATTGCGCACAGCATGCACAGTGCCCGCTTCGCTCGGGAAGGTGACCGACAGGTCGCGAATTTCGATGAGGTTGCGCTGCGACATCTCTAAGTCTCTACCAGAGTGGCCGCAGGCCTGCTTGCGGCTTTACCGGTTGAATGCTTCGTAGCCGTCGCGCTCAAGTTGATCGGCCAACTCTGGCCCGCCGCTCGCCACGATGCGACCCTTAGCCAAAATGTGCACGAAGTTGGGTTTCAAGTCGGCAAAAATGCGGCTGTAGTGCGTAATCACCAGCACGCCGAGGTTGCGTTCGTTGGTGAGGTCTTCGACGCGTCGCGCACAGTCGCGCAGTGCGTCAATGTCTAACCCCGAGTCGAGTTCGTCGAGCACCACGATGCGCGGCTCGAGCACAGCGAGTTGCAACGTTTCGTTGCGCTTTTTTTCGCCACCCGAAAAGTCGACATTCACTGCTCGATGAATGAGCGCCTCGTCAAGCCCGATCCGAGTGGCCTCACCAGCAATGCGCACGGTGAGTTTGGCGGGGTCAAGCCCGCGCTCGGTGAGTGCTTCGCTGAGCAGCTCGTCGATGCCCACCCCAGGGATTTCGGTTGGGTATTGCATCACCAGATGCAGACCGGCAAGGGCGCGCTGCCACGTGGGCATTGCCACAATGTCGCTGCCATTCAGCATGATGCTGCCCTCGGTAACGGTGTAACCGGGCTTGCCCATGATGACTGCCGACAGGGTCGACTTCCCCGCCCCGTTCGGGCCCATCACCGCATGCACTTCACCAGAGCGAACGGTGAGGTTGATGCCGTTCAAGATCTGAGTGTCGCCAGCGTTGGCGTGCAGATCGCGAATCTCGAGCGTGTATGCCACGTCGTTGGTCTGCGGTGGGGTCACGATGCAGCCTTCGTGGGCTCACTGGAAATAAACACATCGTCGCCACGCACTTCGGCCACAAACACCGGCACGGGTTGGGTGGCTGGCAGCGTGCGAGGCCGACCTGTTTCGAGGCTGAACGCACTGCCGTGTCGAATGCATTCGAGTTCCATATTGTCGCAGTTGACGTCGCCGTCAGCCAACGACACTTCGGCATGACTGCAACGGTTGCCGATGGCATACACCTGGTTGCCAATGCGCACCACCGCCACCACGTGACGGCCGACTTCAAACTTTGCCGCAGCACCATCAACTAGTTCGCTGAGTGCGCAAACACGTTGCGTCGCTTTAGGTTGCATAGTCATACCTTGGCTCCAATTTTGGTGGGCACGAAGTCGACGCCGAGCAATTTGACGCCAACCTTGTCGCGCAATGCGTCGGGCTGGGCTGCCGCGGGCAAACGGTCGATGACATCGGCAAAGAACCCGAACACCACAAGACGTTCGGCGATTTCGGGGCGAATGCCACGGCTTTCTAGATAGAAACGCTGGTCGTCGTCGATCGGCCCAACTGTGCTGGCGTGGCTGCACTTCACATCGTTGGTTTCGATTTCTAGGTTTGGCACACTCTCGGCCCACGCCCCACTCGACAAGGTCAGGCTGCGGTTGGTTTGGAACGCCTCAGATTTGTCGGCGTTCTCTCGAATCTTGATGAGCCCGGTGTACACACTCTTAGCGGTGTCACGCACCGCGCCTTTAAAGAGCAGGTCGCTGTGCGTGCGTGGTGCGGCGTGATCTTGCAATGTACGAAAGTCGTGCATCTGATTGCCATCGGCAAAATACAACGCGACTTGTTTGGCAGATGCACCCTTGCCCACGAGGCGCACGCCGGCACGCACTCGCGAATAGTCGCCACCTAGGGCCACTGTGGATGCTGAAACCGTGGCATCGCGGTCAGCACTCGCCCGCTGATACCCAATCAACCAGGTACTGCGACCCAATTCGTTGATCGCCACGTAGGTCACCCGCGCCGATTGTGCTGCGCGAATTTTTACCATCGGAACCACCAGCGAGCGACACGAATCGCTTGATACGAATCGCTCAACCACCACAACTTCGCTATTTTCAGCGGCGTCAATCTCGAGCGAAGGAAAGCACACGATGCCAGTTGCACTCACGGTGTGCGTGAGCAAGATGGGCTCGCTGACCGTCTGCCCACGTTGGGTGCTGACTCGAACCACATTGGCATTCGACTCGTGCAGGCTTTCAAACACGTCGGGTGCTTCGCTCGAAACATCAGCAAGGGCAATGTGTGAATCGTGGCCCAACGCACCCACCGCGCCGGTGACAGTGGTGTCGGCCAGGCCAATTGCATACGAACCAAGGTCTAGT
>JBILFO010000165.1:0-2848 GCA_044351505.1 Ilumatobacteraceae bacterium | reverse complement strand
CCCCACCTTCGTTGGCGCTGCAACTCCGCTTGCTTACACCGTGACCGACGCGCTCGGGCAAAAGGCAACATCCACGCTCAACCCGCGAGTGGTACCGCCACCAGCACCCATTACACAGGTCGACACGGGCACCGCGGTGGTGGGCTCCACCGTGGTGTTGTCGCCATGGGTTAACGACGACCCTGGTGCGGTTCCTGCTGGTGTTGAGGGCGAAGTGGAATTGGTGCCAACATCAATTCGACTGTGCAGCCCCACCGACACCGCACCAAATTGCACACTGACCACGCTGACCACCGACGACGGCACGTACACCGTCGATGTCACCACGGGCAGGGTCACGTTCGTGCACCGGGCAGATTTCCTCGGCACGGTCACGCAACCAGTCACCTATGTGATCGAAAACGACTGGACGGGCGAATCGGGCATCGGTGTGGCCACCGGCTTGTTGATCCCCACCATTGTTGATCCACCGCCGCCACCTGCACCGGTTGTGACCGTGGAAATACCGCTGCCAAGTGCCACCGACGACTCGATCACCAGCAGTTGGAACACCGCCCAGACCTACACGCCCACGACTAACGACACGTTCCCCACCAGCCACGCTGATCATGCAACTCTGCGGCTGTGTGCGGGTGGCGAAACACCAAACATCTGCAGCCACACCACGGTGACAGTGCCCAACGAGGGCACCTACACCGTGAATGACGATGGCACCGTCACGTTTGCACCAGTTGCAAGCTTCTTTGGCACGGCAACACCGCTGACCTATCAAGTAACCGATGCCCTCGGCCGATTCGTTCACGCCAATCTGATCCCGATCGTGCTTGCGCCAGAAGTCGGTGCACGTGTGTTCGACCAAGCAACCAGCACCAAGCCGCGCACCGCGCAATGGCTCGAGCCGACGCAGCGCGGTATCCCATCGCCTGGTGCGGTGTTTGTCGACTCAACCTTGCAGTTGTACGACACCACCACTGGCTTATGGACCAAAACAGTGGTCACGCCGGACGGCACATGGCGTGTAAAGGCTGGTCAAGTCAAGTTCACACCAGTGGATGGCTTCACTGGCATGACGCAGTTGCAGTACAGCGTTTCGGATTCGAGCGGCATTTTGCTCTCGGCGTATCTCACCGTGGTGGTTGACGAAAAAGAAGCCATGCCGGCCACGGGCTCGACGCCGCTGCCGTTGGCGGCGTTGGCTTTGGCACTCGTGGTGCTCGGGCTTGGGCTCAGCCCGCTGAGTCGCGGGCGTCGTTTACGGCTGTAATCACGGCTGGTGGTGTGCTGTGGGCATACACCTCTTGTAGCTCGCCCCACCACACCCAGCGCTGCAGATCGGTCCAGCGCGGTTCGCAGGTGATGAGCGTGATTACGCGATAGGGCTTGTCGGGGGCAATGCCGAGCTCTAACAGTGGCGCATTGCTGGTGACCCCAATTGCTTCGGGTGACACGATCTTGTCTTTCTTCAGCACATAGACGAACCAATAGTTTTCGGTTTCCACGATTACTTCATCGCCCGCCACCAAGCGCTCGAAGCGATACAGCGGTTGGCCGTTACCGGTGCGATGACCGAACAACGAAAAATTCCCGATCTCGCCTGGCAGCGCAGACGTTGGATAATGGCCCATGCCGGCGTCGAGTTGTTTTTGTTTGACGCCTTCGATGATGGGCACACCCCACATATCGTCGGCCAGTCGTGGCACGTACAACAGCGCAAAGGCTTCATTGATAGCCGGCTCTGCCAGTGGCGTGACTGCGTCGAGCGCCACGCGCTCGGGCTTGGTGGTGGTGCGTTCATCTACCCACACTTCGCGCAGTTCGGTGGCGAGTTGTTTGGCGGTGCGGTCGCTCACCACATTGCCCCAGGTGAGGTCGTAGGCGAGCATGCCGCCCAGCACCACGCCAGTGGCCAGGCTCACCACGGCTACACCGAGCAGCGTGCGGCGAAGCCAGCGTCGGCGTTTTGCCACAACAGGCTGCAGTGTTGTTATTGGTCGGCAACCTTTTGGCGCACGATGTTCAATGCGCTGCCAGCGCGAAACCACTCGACGTGTTCGGGGCTGAAAGCGTGTGTGGCTTCGAACGGCACCTTCGACCCATCTGCTTTGTGCAGCACACACGACACGGGTTTGTCGGGCACCGGCGGCAAGCCGAGCACGCTGATGCGATCGCCTTCGCCGATCAAGTCATACACGGCACCATCAGCAAACGTCAACGGCACCACGCCTTGTTTTTTCAGGTTGGTTTCGTGAATGCGGGCAAACGAGCGCGCAAAAATCACCACACCACCGCGAAAGCGCGGCTCCATCGCTGCGTGTTCGCGCGATGACCCTTCGCCATAGTTCTGGTCGCCGATCGCGCACCAGCGAATGCCAGCCGCGCTGTAACGCTTGGCAATGTCCGGATACATCCGTCGCGCACCATCGGTGATGTCTAACCCTTCACCCACGGCATCGTTGAACGCATTCACCGCACCAATGAACAAGTTGCCCGAGATGTTTTCTAGGTGTCCGCGAAACTTCAGCCATTTGCCGGCGGCCGAAATGTGGTCGGTGGTGCACTTGCCTTTGGCTTTCATCAAAATGGGCAGTTCCACATAGTCGTTGCCGTCCCACGCGGGGAAAGGCTCCAACAGTTGCAGTCGGTCGCTGGTGGGCGACACGCTCACCACGACGCCTGTGCCGTCGGCTGGTGGGGCAGTGAACGTATCCACGCCCGGGTCGTAACCCTTGGCGGGCAACACTTCGCCCACGGGGGCTGCCAAGCGCACGAGCGTGCCATCGGGGGCCGTCAGCGCGTCGGTGGCGGGGTTGAAATCCAACCGCCCAGCCAAGGCCAGTGCGAGCACCGT
>JBILFO010000164.1:0-2858 GCA_044351505.1 Ilumatobacteraceae bacterium | reverse complement strand
TTCGACTGCACCGTTGAAACCGGCAAAATGTTTTTTGACCTCTGGAACGTCTACAAGTTGGCTTAGGTTTAGCTACAACTTTGCGACTTCACCGCCGTCGATAACGAAACAGGCTCCTGTTACGAACGACGACAGTGGTGACAACAGGTAACAAACAAGGGGTCCAAGTTCTTCTGGCGTGCCCATGCGTCGGAGTGGAATCTTCTTTAGACGCGAATCAAGCGTTTTTGCGTCTGCCGTGACCGCCGACTGCGCAGCCGTATCAAATGCGCCAGGCGCGATCGTGTTGACTCGAATTTCGTGACGCGCCCACTCAGCCGCCAACGCCTCGGTGAAGCGCATCATCGCACCCTTAGAAGATGAATACGCCACAAGTATCGGCTTACCCTTCAAGCCTGAGGTCGACGCCACGTTCACGATTGAGCCAGGTTGCTTAAGGGCAATCCAATGAGCCCCTGCACGTTGCGCGAGGGCCGCAGGCGCAAGCAAGTTGACCGCCAGCACTTCATCGAACACGTCGAGGCTTTGATTCTCAAAGTTTCCTGCTGGAGCAATTCCAGCATTGTTGACGATGCCATCAAGTCGCCCAAATGTTGACAGTGCGACGTCTACCAAACCTCCCACAGCAGTGCGGTCGCGCATGTCGCATTTTGCAACTGCCACTGCGCCTGGCAGTTCCGCAGCTAATGACTCAAGGTTTTTTTCGGATCGCGCTGCCGCAAGCACTTTGCCACCTTCGGCAACAATGGAGCGCACACAGGCAGCGCCGAGCCCTTGGCTGGCACCGGTCACGATGAATACTTTGCCGGCAAGTCTCAGGTCCATGTATCAATTTCCTTGCTTAGACGTGCCGCGATACCGAGACGAAGCACTTCCGATGCACCTTCATAGACGCGCATTGGTCGGGCCTGACGGTAGAACTTTTCAATTTTTGATCCGCGCACAAGTCCCCAACGGCCCATGACTTGCACGCAGCGGTCTGCTACGCGTGATGCGGATTCTGTCGCAAACAACTTTGCGAGCGACGACCGATCAAGATTCGCAGCGGCATCCGCCCGTGCTGCTTCAGCCGTTGCATAAGTGAGGAGCCGAGCGGCTTCGTAGTCGGCCCATGCATCAGCCAACAAACTGGATACTGGCCCATGTTTTATGAGTGGTCGACCGAATTGTTCACGAGTACGCACGTGACGAGTTGCCTCTTCAATCGCGCCCTGCATCAATCCGCATGCTGCACCGGCAACAGAAATTCGAAACACTGCAAGCGTGGCAAGTACGTGCTTAAAGCCATCTCCTGGCCCACCGAGACGTGCAGATTTTGGCACCCGAACATCTCGATACGTGAGATCACCGAGCACGTGTGGGGCGATCAGCTCGGGGGATGGAACAACACTCAGCCCTGGAGAGTTTGCAGGAACCAAAATCAGCGAATATCGCGGTTCGTCATGGTCAGTTTCTTTAACCAGGGTGGTATAGAAGCTCGCATGTCCACCATTGGAAATGTATGACTTTGCGCCATTGATCACGATCTCGTCTCCCTCAGTGTGGGCAACGGTGGTGATCCCTTTCAGATCAGAACCGGCAACCGGCTCGGTGAGGGCTAGACCCGCCAGCACTTCAGCGTTGGCAACTCTCGGCAACCACTCTCGTTTTTGGTCCTCGGTGCCAGCTCGCGAGATTGCGTAACTACCGATGCCCTGAAGGGCAAAAACTGAGTCGAGATGGGCCGACGTTTTCATCATTGCCTCGCGAGCCACACACACTGCTAGTGGATCAATCTCGTCGAATCGACCTCCAAATTTCTTAGGCACCATCAGTGCGCTGAGCCCACTCTTGCGGAGTTCGGCCAAGGTTGGCTCGTGCATCGTGGACATCTCATCAGCCTCTGCCGCAAATGGCTCGCATCGCGCAGCAAGGGCGAGAGCCTCAATCCGCACCTTTTTGACCTCATCATCAAGCACAAATGGCACGTTGGCCCCCTTCTCGAATCGCCACGGACGAACACCACAGCAATGCGCCAAAGAGGCGCGTCACTGTGCTGTTATCCAGAAATCATGGTACTCTCATCGGCGCAAACAACAGAGCGCCGTACTCACAAAATGTTGCGAAACTCTGGGCTTGTAGTGGAGGATCCAATGTCAGACATCGTTGTTGAGCGCCGTGATGACGTCCTGTGGCTGCGGCTCAACCGCCCAGAACGGATGAACTCGTACGACCGAAATACCATCGATGAGTTAATCGCCGCACTCTCCCATCACGTTGATGCGCGCGTCACCGTCATTACTGGAACTGGGCGTGCCTTTTGTGCTGGTGGGTATCTGGCCAACTTAAGTAAGCCGAACTATTGGGAACTGCGTCGAATGTTTCTTGGTTCTATGGAACTCTTTGAAGCAATGCGCTCAGCACCGATGCCAATCATCGCTGCCGTCAACGGTGCGGCATTCGGAGGTGGAAACGAATTAGTAGTCGCATGTGATCTCGCCATCGCCGTAGAGTCCGCTCAGTTTGGCCAGACCGGCGTACGCGTCGGAAGTGCGCCAGTGCTCGGTGGCACGAACCTCTTGGCCGGCTCGGTTGGAGAGAAAAAAGCGAAGGAAGTGTCGTTTCTCTGTCGAAAGTACAGCGCCACTGAAGCAATGGATCTTGGTTGGGTGAACCAGGTGGTCCCCGACGATCAACTCGAGGCAGAAGTCGGTCGCTGGTGCGACGAGTTGCTGCAGATGAGTCAGCGCTACCTAGAAGTTGCGAAATTGAGTTCAAACATGTGGTGGTACCAGATGAAAGAAAACATGGCACTCAGCCTTGGAATTCTTACTCAAGGAATCGGTTCGCCAGACATGATTGAAGGCGCCAACGCTTTC
>JBILFO010000050.1:0-10682 GCA_044351505.1 Ilumatobacteraceae bacterium | reverse complement strand
AACTCGCGGTGACACCGGCATTGCCGACGACGTTGTTGTCGACGATGAAGACATTGCCGCCACCAAACTTACCCGAACCCTACCGTGCGCTGCAGGTGCAGCCGAGTGCTACTGCACCTTTCGCGCGACGTTCAACAGCAATCCCGCGGCGGCAAGTGTGATCATGAGCGAACTTCCCCCATACGAAATGAGTGGCAGGGTGAGTCCGGTTACCGGCATCGCACCAACCACACCACCGATATTGATCACTGCCTGCACGGCAAACCAAACGGTGATACCTGCAGCCAACAATGCACCCGAATAGTCCGGGGCCCGCATCGCCACAACGAAACCCAACATGGTGATCAACGTGAAACCGCCGATCACAAGGCTCGAGCCAATCAAACCAAACTCTTCGGCAATAACGGTGAAGATGAAGTCGCTGTGGGCCAACGGTACGTAGCCCCACTTACTGGTGCCCGCCCCAGGCCCGACACCGGTGACCCCGCCGTTGGAGATGCTCAACATCGACTGCCACACCTGATACGCACTGTGCTCACGGTTGCCCTCGATGTCCAAGAACGCGGTCCACCGGCTGATGCCCGTCGACGACGTGAGCACATAGCCAAGCCCGCCAACCATGGCCGCTAGCGCTGCGGCACCGATCCAGCGAACAGGGCTGCCTGCCATGTACAACACGGTGAATGCGATTCCCGAGAGCACGATTGCAGCTCCAAGGTCGCGCTGCGCCATCGCAATCCCTGCTGCCACCAGCCAGGCCAACATGGCAGGACGAAACGTTCGCTTGTAGTCGGTGAGTTCACGCTGTCGACGACCCAAAATGTTGGTCATGTAAATGACGAGTGCAAACTTCAAAAGCTCAGACGGCTGGAAGCGAATAATTCCCATCTCCACCCACGCCCGTGCACCGTTGACGGTGATTCCCAACGGGGTGAACGGCAAACAGTTGAGTGCCACGACCACTGCCAACATCGGCCTGTTGAGTTTTTGCCACGCCTGATATGGCATGCGATATGTGCCGAAAGCGATGATGACTCCGAAGAACGCCCACATCAGCTGCTTAAGAAACATGGTGAATGCCGAGCCGCCGTTGTTGACCGACACAATCGATGAAGCCGACAACACCATGACCAGCCCCAGGGCCGTCAACACCGTGACGCTGAGCAAGATTGCATAAAAGATTCGACCAGGTTCACTGTCGACTCCGATGCGGGCACTGTCGGCGCGACGTCCAGCCAGCACTGCCTTGCGTCGCTCGCTCAGCGATGGAATCAGAAGTCCACCAGTGTCGTCAATGTTGACTGCAGTCATATCTGATTCTCCTTTGTAAGTGCGTGTACACATTGTGTGAAATCATCGCCGCGTTCGCCGTAGTTCGAATACCAGTCGTAACTGGTACACCCAGGCGAGAGCAACACCACATCGCCCACTGTTGCCAAGCGCTGGGCAGCACGCACGGCGTCAGTCATCGAGTCGGCGCGGGTCACCGGGCAAACGTCGGCGAATGCGTTTTCAATCAGCGTCGCACTCTGGCCGATGGCCACAACGGCTCGCATCCGATGCGGCTGGCTCGCCAACGCCGACAAATCGAGGCCCTTATTTTTTCCACCCGCAATGAGCACGATGTGTTCAAATGAGGTGAGTGCAGCCTGGGCTGCATGTGGGCTTGTTGCCTTGCTGTCGTTGTAATACGACACACCGTCTACCTCGCCCGCGAACTGGATGCGGTGCGGTGCGTGGCGATAGCGCGCGAGTGCGTTGGCGACACCTTCGACCGTGCCCAAACCTGACTCCAGCACCATGGCACTTGCTGCCAATGCATTCGTCAAATCGTGCGGCAACGAGCGACCTAACTGTCCGACATCAACGATGCGCCCGAGCGGGCCGACCAGGGCTTGGCCCTCGATGCGGTAGTCGGCTTTGGTCATACCGAAGGTAATGACCCGGGCGTTGGTGCTCCGGGCGGAGTTGAGGATCGATTCGTCATTGGCCGGCGCAACTGCAACATCGCTGGCGCGTGCCGACTGCCAAATTCGCATCTTTGCGCTGCGATACGAATCCATGTTGCGATGCCAGTCGAGATGATCGGGTGCAAGATTGAGCCACGTCGCAGCCTCGGCGCGAAAATCGCGGGTGTAGTGCAGGCGAAAACTCGAGCACTCAACGGCATACACATCGTGCTGGTCGTCCAATGCTTCGACCCAAGGCGTTTCGGTGTTGCCTACGGCCGCAGCATTGCGACCCGATGCCGACAACATCGCTGCTGCCATCAACGTGGTGGTGGTCTTGCCGTCGGTACCAGTGATTGCCACGATTGGGCGTGGACGACCGCTGGCCTGCTCGGCGCGATACGCCAACTCGATCTCTGAGACGAGTTCGATACGTGCCCGCAGCGCACTGGCGATGATCGGATGCGACTCAGGCACGCCAGGGCTCGGCGCAATCTGAGAAAAATCTGCAATACGTTTGGCGCAGGCCATGGCAGCTTCAGGACCTTCCACCAACTCCGCCCCGAGCGACGCTGCAAACTCGGCATTGTCAGTCGACACTCGATCGTCAGCCAAGAGCAGCGGCTCGCCACGAGCAGCCAAAAACTTTGCAGTGCTGCGCCCGGCGACGGCAAGCCCGTACACCAAGGTGGTCACAACGATTCTCCGATGATCCGAATCTCGTTGGTGAAATCGGCGACGAAGAGCGCCACGCCTGCTGCTACACACATCGCAGCAAGCAACCAGAAGCGGATGATGACGGTGGTCTCTGGCCAGCCCGACAACTCGAAGTGGTGATGAATCGGCGACATCTTAAAGAGTCGCTTCTTGCGGCCACTGGCTTTGAACACACCCATCTGCACGGCAACCGACCCTGCTTCCATCACATTGATGCCACAGATGATCGGCAACAAAAAGTGTGTGTTCGTCGTGACTGCCAGCAAACCGAGAGCCGCGCCAATGCCCAGTGCGCCAACGTCGCCCATCATGATTCGCGCTGGTGCTGCATTCCACCACAAGAATCCGCCACACGCACCCGCCATTGCTGAGGCCAGCACGGCAAGGTCGAGTGGATTCACAATCGATGAATAGATCTCTGCATTGCGGAATGCGAAATACGCAATCAGGCCGAACGCACCAAAACCAAACATTGCCGAGCCAGCGGCCAAGCCATCCAAACCGTCGGTCACATTCACCGCATTGGTCGTGGCCCACACCATCAGAGCAGTCCAGATCACCCACACCGGAGTGCTGACATCCCAACCGGGCACTTCGGCACGGGTGAACGAAATGGTTTCGCTCACACCCGTTTGTGAGGCCAGCAACCACATCAGCATCACAACGATGCCGAAAGTGATCCAACCCTTTTTCTTCCAAAAAATTCCGCGATTGTGTTGGCGACGCACCTTGAGGTAGTCATCCAAAAAGCCGATGCCAGCCAGCACGATGATGGCCACCCACATGATGATGACCTGATCAGAAAACACCAATCCGGCGCGACCATGCGGAATCAACCAACCAAGAAACGCCGCACTCAGAATGGCGATGCCCCCCATCGTGGGTGTGCCTTGTTTGTGCATGTGGTGGGTGGGGCCACGGTCTTCGGCGCCCAAAATGGGTTGGCCCTTGCCGAGACGAGTGAAGTATCCGATTAGCACTCGAGTGAAAAACAGCGAGGCTGCAATCGAAATGGCAGCAGCCATGAGGATGGCGATCATGAACCGACACCCAGGAGTTCGCGGGCCACTTCAGCATCGCTAAAAGCAATATCGCAGCCGGCGATGGTCTGCACAGTTTCATGTCCCCGCCCAGCAATGATGACCACGTCGCCGCTGCAGGCCTGAGCGCATGCCATTGCTATCGCCTGACGACGATCTACTTCAACGGCAACTTTGTGCAGGTACTTCGGCGCAACGCCGGCAACAATCGCGTCGATGATGGTCTGTGGATCCTCATGGCGCGGGTTATCGCTTGTGACGATGACACTGTCGGCTGAAGTTGCTGCCGCACCCATGTCTGGACGCTTGGTTGCATCACGGTCGCCACCACAACCAAACACCACTATTACCCGTTGGTCGGTCACAGCACGGGCTGCAGCAATCACGTTGCGCAACGCCTCGGGTGTGTGGGCGTAATCCACGAGCACTGCAAAATTTCCGGTTGCGTTGACATTTTCGAATCGCCCCGGAATCTGGGCGAGATTGCCAAGCCCAGCTGCGATATCGCCGATGGGAATACCAATCTCGGCCGCAGTCGTTGCAGCTGCCAACGCGTTGAGCACATTGAAGTCTCCTCCAACTGTGCACCAAATTCGCGCACCCCGCCACGAAAACGTGCTGCCTGTGGCACCCACCGCCACGTCAGTTGCATCACTGCGGCCGTAAGTAACCACTGCGACATCGCAATCCTCGGCAATTCTTTGTCCGAATGCGTCATCGCGATTGATGATGGCGCGTCTGGTGTAGTTGGACGTGAACAAACTTGCCTTGGCGGCGAAATAGGCATCGTGGGTGCGATGAAAATCGAGATGGTCGTGACCAAGGTTGGTGAAGGTTGCGGCAGCGAACTGCATTCCAGCCACACGCTGCAGGGCGAGGGCATGCGACGACACTTCCATCACGACTGCCTTTGCTCCCTTGCTGCGTTCATCTGCCAAGGTGCGCTGCAACTCGGCTGCTTCTGGTGTGGTGCGGGTGCCCGAGAGCGTGCCGAGCACGGTCGTGCGCTGGCCATGTTGGGTGAGTATCGCACCCAACATGTGAGCGGTGGTGGTCTTTCCGTTCGTGCCGGTAATACCGACCACCGTTAGATCGCGACTGGGGTGGTCATGAAATGCTGCGGCCAAGACCCCCGTTGTCTGACGAGTATCTGACGCGATGATTTGTGGTACATCGAGGTTCAAGCGACGATCGACGAGCAGCGCCGCTGCCCCGTTGGCAACGGCACCTTGTGCGAAGTCGTGACCATCGTGCTGTTCACCGCGCAAGCAGCAAAACAAGGCGCCCTGCCGCACTGCTCGGCTGTCGCTCGTCACATCGGTGATGGTCACGCCCACGGCACCTTCCACGCTCAACGTGGGCGAAGCCGATTGCTTGTCATCCACTCGCGCAAGTAGCCCGCCCAATGTGAGCATGTGCTTAGTGACTTGGTCCGAGTTCGGCGGGTCGTGTGCCGACGCAACCAGTGTCACCTGGTTCAGGTCGCAGATCGAGTTCGTTGACGATCACTTGCCCAATGCGCTGGAACACTGGTGCCGCCGCAGTGCCACCGAAGCGGTCACGCGAACTCGGATCGGGTTCATCGATGGAAACGAGCACCGTGAACTGTGGTTTGTTCGCTGGCAAGAAACCCACGAACGAAGCAAAGTAGGCGCGCGAACCATCGTCTTTCAGGTAGGTGCCGTTGTCCTGGCGAATGTAACCAGTGCCAGTCTTGCCAGCCACCGACATGCCTGGAATCTTGGCGAGTTGCGCCGTGCCATAGCAAACCACATCGGTCAGCAAGGTGCGCATAGTTGCTGCAGTTGCACTCGAGACAACGCGACGAGTTGGTGCCGGCGGTGTAGGCGTGCTGACACCTACTTCGTCGACCATTGCCGAAACCAATTTGGGCCCGATGTACACACCATCATTGGCCACCACGTTGACAGCTGAAACCAACTGCACTGCGTTTGAGGCGTAGCCGTATCCATAGGCGAAGGTGAACTGTTCGGTGCCCTGCCAGTTGCGTGCCAACTTGAGCAAACCCCTGGTCTCACCCGGAAACTGCAACGAAGTCTTTTCGCCGAAGCCGAACGCCGCGAGCCACTGTCGGTTGCGCTCGGTGCTGAGGGTTTGCGAGATCTGCACGGTGCCCAAGTTGGATGAGTCGACCAAAATCTTGCGTACGGTCATTTCCTCAAGCCCGTGTGGATACGCATCTTTGAGTTCTTGCTCCCACTGAGTGCCCTTGTTGAACACCTGTTTGCCAGGCACCGAGAATGTCGACTGTGGGGTGACTGTGCCATCCTCAATGGCAGCAGCAACACTGAACACTTTGGCCACCGAACCTGGCTCATGGGCTTCTACTGCTGCGATGTTTCCCGCGGTGTGGGAATACGTACCGTCGTCATTGCGACGCACGTTGGACATCGCATAGATCTCGCCTGTCTCGGTGTGCATCACGATTGCGGTACCGCTGCGTGCCAAGATGCGCTCCACTTGTTGCTGCAGAATGCCATCTACCTGAAACTGCAACGAGCGATGAATGGTGGTCACCAAGTTGACCCCACGAACTGCTGGCACATACTCGCTGCCCGCCGAAGCAATGCTTTGGCCACGGCTGTTCACTTCGCGTTCGAGCTTGCCGTTCACACCTGTCAACACGTCGTTGTACTGCTTTTCTAAGCCACCGACACCCAGGCCATCGAGGTCAGTGCGCCCGATGAGTGGTCGCAAACCCTCAGTGGTGAGCGCGCGTCCCTCTTCGCGATAGCTCGAGACACCAGGCAGCTTGAGATCAAGTACTGCCTGGGCGATTGCTGAATCCACTTGGCGAACCACATAGGTAAAGCTCGACGCCTTGTTTTGCAGACGACTTGCCAAATCCATCTCGGCTTCTGGGGTGAGTTGCAACACCATGCCGAGTGCTCGCGCGGTGGTCACTGGGTCGGTGACTTCGCGTGGATCAGCAAAAATCGTCCGGGTCGGAATTGGGATTGCCAGCTCTGCGCCATCACGGTCATAAATGGCACCACGCTCGGCGGGAATCACGTTCGACTTCGTGCGCTGGTTCACACTCATCTCGCGATAGCCACCGGCCTTCCAGGTCTGGAGCACGACCACCCGCAGATACACCAGGCTCAACACCCCCAAAATGACTACGAACATCACCGAGATGCGTTTGCGCATGTCACCGGCGTTCACGTTGTCGGTCATCTTGGTGACGCCATAGCTCGATACGGCACTAATCAGGTCGCCAACCCCAACCGTGCGGCGCTGCCCGCTGGTCATTCGCGGGCGGCGAATTGGTGCGGTGTCGCTCATGGCTGGTCCACCTCAACCGGTCGCATCTGAGCAACCGCTCCTGCTGACGCCACGCCTGGGGCAGGGTCGGCAAAGAGCGGGTTCATCTTTGCAGTGCTGATCATCACTTGCGCCACCACATCAGCCGGCACGTCTTTGAATTTTGTGCTCAAGCCTTGATACATACCCATCATCACTGCTTGTTCACGCAGGCGACTCGGCGAGAGTAACTCTGCTCGTTCTTGTCGCAGATTGTTGTAATGCGCTTCGGCCATGCGCAAGTCTTTGGTCAGAGCATCAAGGCGAAGCTGCTGCTCGGCGATCGTGGCCTGAAAAATGACGACAGCAATAATGAACGCCGATATTGCCGTGACCACGAGCGTGGCCCGCGAAACAGCGCGGCGTCGTGGTGCTGGTTGTGGCACCAACCGCAGATGCGAATCGGTACCTCGCTTGGGCCGCGGTGCCGGAGCATTGCTCGACGCGGGCAGGTCTTGACCCACTCGGGTGTGGCGACGCGCCCGAGCGCGCGCCGTGGCCGACGCTGTCATGCAGCCACCTCACAACGTTCCATTACACGCAAACGCGCCGACGATGCGCGCGGGTTACGCGCTTGCTCCTCGGCACTCGGTTGTTTCGCCACCCTCACTTTTTGCCACGCACGGGGGGCCGTGCGCGACGGATGAGCAAATGGAGTGGCGATGTTGGGGCGCGTCGGGTCGGTTTCGGCGTCGCGCATGACCTGTTTGACAATGCGATCCTCTCCGCTGTGATACGACAACACGGCAATGCGACCACCGGGCACGACCAACGACATCACGTCACGTAGCGCGTTGGGCAAAATTTCCAACTCACTATTGACCTCGATGCGAATCGCCTGAAACGTCCGCTTGGCCGGGTGGCCACCCGTGCGACGAGTTGCAGCTGGTATGGCCGTGGTTACCACTGCAGCCAGTTGGGTGGTCGTAGTGATTGGGCGGGCTGCGACAATGGCTTGGGCGATGCGCTTGGCGAATCGCTCATCGGCATTACGTCGCAAAATGTCGGTGATTGTGTCGGCTGAGTATTCGTTCACCACATGCCAGGCCGATACACCTTCGGTTCGATCCATTCGCATATCGAGGGGGGCCTCGTTGCGGTACGAAAAACCACGCTCGGCTAGGTCGAGTTGGGGCGATGACACACCCAGATCAAACAGAGCACCCGACAATTGGTGGATACCCAAACCGCGCAGCGCGTCGGTAGCGGCATCGAATCGAGCATGAACGGCACTGAAGCGGGCCGCGTCGGTTGCGGCGAGCGTTGCTTTGGCGTTGTTCGCGTGCTGAATTGCCATCATGTCTCGATCGATTCCCACCACCTGCAGACCGTGATGTCGACCGAGAATCGCCATTGCGTGTCCGGCCATCCCAAGCGTTGCATCAAGCAACACTCCTTGGGGAATGGATCCAAACAGTTCGACGATTTCGGCGAGCATCACTGGTTCGTGAGTCCCGCTCATCAGCAGCCTCCCGGCCAACATATGCCTCCGGGATTTCTCCCCGGATAGCGAAGACGGCAGCGGGCGGAGTTGGGGCTGTCCATCTTTGCTGACCGGGAGACTGCTGATGAGCGAAACTTCAACGCGACCAATGGTCAAGTCGAAGCGTTCCTCGGTACTCCTTTCGTTCGTTGTGTTGAATCATGAAGCGCCACCCGCCATCTGGGCGGTGCCGGCTTCGCTCACGCGTTGATGACGCGTTGGATCCCAAATTTCGCAGCGGTCAAACGAACCGCTGATAACAACTTTGGAATCCAGCGTGAGCCCGGCATACGCCCGCAATTTTTCGTCGATGTTGATGCGACCTTGGGCGTCAATCGTGACTTCTACTGCGCTGGCAGCCAGTGCTCGCTGTTGAGTGCGATCCACTTCGCCCCGGCGAACTTTTTCCATCATGTCGCTGGCCACTTGCTCGAATGCTTCGGCGGTGAGAATGTCGACACATTTGTCAGCACCCAACGCGAGATAACAACGTGGCTCGAGACGCGGGCGAAATGCGGCGGGTAATGCGACGCGACCTTTCGGGTCGAGTTGTCGTTCGTGTACACCAACGAACATGTCGCGTTGCTCCTTCCCATCCGATTGCTCGGATCCCGTGGTGGGTTTCCCACCGACCCGAACCCTAGCCCCCACTTCTCCCCACTGTCAACCACCATGCCCCACATAGCCCAACTCAGACCCATCCGGCACCCAGCTCAACCCACCCAGGACCCACCTTGACCCCAGCTCGACTCCCGAGTGCTGTGCCTCTTGACCTCAGCCGGGGTTACGGGGCTGAGGTCACGGGGCTGGGGTCACGGCGTCGGTATCGTCGCGGGAGTGCAGATGCACCCCCATGCTCTGATTCCCCGTAACGCTGCAGCGGTGTCAGGCCAGTCGCTGGAGCGAGCCACCCTGCGTCGCGTCGGCGAATTTGCCCGCCCCTACGCCACGACTATTGCCATCTTCTTGGCGGCCATCATCGCGTCGGCTGTGGTGGCCTTAGTGCCGCCATTCGTTTTTCGCGCGATTATCGATACAGCGATTCCGGCTGGCAACCGCAGCCAAGTGTGGTGGCTGGCGTTACTGGCCGTTGCTGCTGCGTTGGTCGAAGCAGCACTTGCCATCGTGCAACGTTGGGGGTCGGCTCAGATCGGTGAGGGCTTGATTTATGACCTGCGGGTTGCACTCTTCACCAAAGTGCAGCGCATGCCTATTGCCTTCTTCACCCGCACCCAAACCGGGTCCCTAATTAGTCGTCTAAATAATGACGTGATTGGGGCCCAAAGTGCGGTCACCTCCACTCTGGGTACCGCGGTGAGCAACTCCGTTGTGTTGGCAACCACCGTGGCAGCGATGCTCACCCTCGAGTGGCGACTCACGGTGTTGTCACTGGTGGTGCTGCCGGCTTTCATCATTCCGGCGCGCCGGGTTGGCAAGCGACTGCAAACCATCGCTGCCAAACAGATGGATCTCAACGCCCAAATGAATACCCAGATGCAAGAGCGCTTCAACGTGGCAGGTGCGTTGCTGGTCAAACTTTTCGGTCGCCACAAACAAGAAACCGATGCATTCTCGGGCCGTGCCGCTGGCGTTCGCGACTCGGGGGTCTTGGCTGCAATGTACGGACGCGTATTTTTTGTGGCGCTCGGTCTGGTCGGGGCATTGGGTGCCGTGGCGGTCTATGGCATCGGCGCTCAACTCGTGGTTTCAGGTGACATCACTTCAGGCACGCTGGTGGCTCTGGCTGCACTCGTGGCCCGCGTATACATGCCACTCACCGCACTCAGCAACGCACGCGTCGAGCTGCTCACTTCGTTCGTAAGTTTTGATCGCGTATTTGAGGTGCTGGATGCACCAGTTGCCATCAGCGATCGCGCGGGTGCCTACGACTTGGTTGCACCGCAGGGCAGAATCGAGTTCGACCACGTCACGTTTCGCTATCCCCCGGCTGCATCAGTGTCGGTGCCTTCACTCGAAGCACCTGGTGCACCAACCGGAGACCCTGATCGTGATGTGTTGCGCGATGTCTCGCTCACCGTGGCGCCGGGAGAAACCGTCGCCATTGTCGGGCCTTCGGGTTCGGGCAAAACGACGTTGGCATCGTTGATTCCGCGTTTATACGACGCAACTGCCGGTGTCGTGCGCATCGACGGACACGACGTCCGCGAC
>JBILFO010000163.1:0-2884 GCA_044351505.1 Ilumatobacteraceae bacterium | reverse complement strand
CGAAATGTGTATGGGGAGTTAACCATTTGTGAAGCGTTTGACCTTGGCGATTAGTGTCTCCTCATACCTGCAGCACGATTTCTGTCGATCGTAAGCGATTTTATTCGTAGAACGCCTAAGTAACTCGTGGACGAAGCGATTGTTCCCGACGATAAGAACTGGACATGGGTGCTAGAGCGTGAGTGCCCCGACTGCGGATTCTCTGCTGGCACGTTCGACGTCGCCAACACTGGTGCTGCCGTGCGTGACCTTGCAACGCGCTGGACCGCTGTGCTGGGTCGTGCCGACGTGTCGCGTCGACCAAACGCGACTACGTGGTCGCCGCTCGAGTACGGGTGCCATGTACGCGACGTGTTCCGTATTTTTGACCGGCGCTTGCAGCTGATGCTCGAACATGTCGATCCACAGTTTGAGAACTGGGATCAAGACAAAACTGCGGTCGACGATGACTACCCGAGCCAGTCAGCCAGCGTCGTAGTCGGCGAGCTGTCAAGTGCCGCCACGCTTCTTGCTGATGGCTTCGACAGCATTGTTGGTGATCAGTGGGGCCGCCGTGGTTTTCGCAGCGACGGCTCGGTGTTTACCGTGCGAACCATCGCCCAGTATCTGCTGCACGACCCGGTGCATCACCTGTGGGACGTCGGTGCTCCAGTGCCGAAGTACTAGATCAACGCTCTGTTACTCGGCCACTTGCGCTCCGCGTGCGGGCAAGAACCGCAGTGCGAGCAGCGATCCGAGAATCGCCACGATGCCCACCGTGGTGCATGCCACTTGGAAGCCGTCGAGGAATGAAAGACCAGCCGCCTCACGAATCGCACTTGACACAGTTGGGTCGCCGACCTGCTCAGACACTGCAAACGCAGCACCAACAGACTCTTCAGCCGCCGACACTGCTGCTTCGGGCAGCGAGAAGGGGGAGAGCAGGTCGACGATCTTGGGGCCGTAGCTGGTGGCAAAGATGCTGCCAATGATGGCAACACCGAGTGTGCCACCCACTTCGCGACTGGTGTCGTTGATTGCAGATCCGACACCGGCCATATCGCGCGGGAGGGATCCCATCACCGATTCCGATGCCGGACTGGTGACGAGCGAGAGCCCGCAGGCCATCAGCACCATGCTTGCCACGACTGGCCCGAAGTACATCGAGTCGATCTCAAACGTGCCAGCCCAAATTTGTGCGATGCCCATGAACAAAAGACCAATTGGCACGATTCGCTTTGGCCCGAAGCGCAATGAAAGTCGCGCAGCAATCGGTGCAGTGATGCCGGCACCAACCGCGAAGGGCAACGTGCGTAGACCCGACTCGAGTGGGTCGTAGCCGCGTACGAACTGGAAGTACTGGGTGACGAGAAAGGTGAACCCGAATAAGGAGAAGAACGCGATGGCAATCGCCGACGTTGCCGCAGTCACCCGCATGTCGCGAAACACACCCACGTCAAGCAACGGGTGTGCAGTATTTCGCTCTCTCCAGATGAACGCAGCAACCAACAGTGCTGTGCCGACGAACCCGGCAATTGACTCGGAGCTCGTCCAACCACGGTGCGGGCCTTCGATAATCGTGTACACGAGCAGTGACACGAAGGCGATGGACAAGAGGAATCCTGGGATGTCAAGTCGCTCAGAGTTCGGGTCTTTTGATTCAGGAACGAACGCGCCCTGCAACAGCAGAGCGATGATGACGATTGGAATGTTGATGAGGAACACCGAACCCCACCAGAAATATTCGAGAAGTAGTCCACCGGTTACCGGACCAAACGCCACGGCTGCGCCAGAGACTGCCGACCATACGCCGATGGCCTTGGCGCGTTCGACTGGGTGGCGGAACACGTCGATGAGAATCGCCAATGTGCTGGGGAAGACGAGTGCTGCGCCGATGCCCATCAAGCCACGGCCGATGATCAACTGCTCGGTGGTGTCGGTGAATGCTGCCCAGGCAGAGAACACGCCGAACAGCACCATGCCGATTTGCATCACGAGCTTGCGACCGAAGCGATCGCCGAGACCGCCGCAGGCAAGCAGCAAGCCGGCAAACACGAGCGCGTAGGAGTCGACAATCCACTGCAATCCACTTGTGGTTGCTTCGAGTTCGCGCGCGAGTGTGGGGATGGCCACGTTAATGATGAGGTTGTCGACCACCACGAGAAACACCGAGAGGCTGAGAATCGCGAGAATCCACCAGCGGCGCGCGTGCACCTTGGCGTTGGGGTGGGTGGTACTGATGTCAGTTGTCATGTTGACACTGTCTAGTACCTGAACTTGATAGTGTCAAGTCGTGCCACCAAACCTGCGTGAAAAAGTGCTGAAGGCCGCAGTGAAATACATTGCCGATTCGGGCCCTGATGGCTTGTCGTTTCGTCAGATTGCCGCCGATGCAGGCGTGAGCCACCAGGCGCCGTACCACCACTTTGGCGACCGGAGTGCGATTTTCTCAGAAATCGCGCTGCAGGGGTTCCGCAAGTTCACTGCAGCAATGAGCGCACCTGCGCATGTCGATGAAGACCCCAACCTCGTCGTAAGAATGTGTGAGCGCTACGTCGAATTCGCACTCGCAAACAAGGGCCATTTTCGGGTGATGTTTCGCGCCGACTTGTGCCACATGGACGAGTCACCCGAGACCCAACGTGCTGCCGATGACGCGTTTGGCACGCTGCTGCAGGCGGTCGGCGAAATCCTCGATTCTTCGGCATCGATCGACGAGATTCGTGTGCAGGCCACCGCAATGTGGTCGGTGGCGCACGGACTCGCAACACTGCTGATTGACGGTCCGCTGGAAAACAAAATTGGCAAAGTGAGTGACCGCCGAGTGCTGGTGCGGGCTGTTGCTCGCCGCATGATTGACGGCATCACGTCGCACTAACTCCGTCGGCGCTACCGCAGTGCAGAT
>JBILFO010000162.1:0-2897 GCA_044351505.1 Ilumatobacteraceae bacterium | reverse complement strand
AAACGAAAACGTGGCACCACGCAACTCGGGGTTGGTTGGCCCGTGAATCGTGATGTCGTTGCCGTAGCGCTGGGTGAGTGCGTTGTAGGCATAGTTCGTGAGTTCAATCTCGTGGCGGCGCACTTCACTCATGCCGATGGCAGACAAGAAATCCACGGCGGCACCCAAGCCGATGACTTCGACGATTGGCGGCGTGCCGGCTTCGAACTTGTGAGGCAGTTCTGCATAAGTAAAGCCATCGAGGCTCACTTCGCTGATCATTCCACCGCCACCGAGGAACGGTGGCATCGCTTCGAGCAACTCTTCACGCGCCCACAGCACCCCAACACCTGTTGGCCCACACATCTTGTGGCTGCTGAACGCGAGCATGTCGGCACCGAGTGCCTGCACATCCGTGATTATGTGGGGCACCGACTGGCAGCCATCGACGATGGCAATGGCACCTGCGGCGTGCGCCGCGGCGCAAAGTTCGCGCGTGGGGTTGATGGTGCCGAGCACATTCGACATTGAGGTAAACGAAAATGCCTTCACACCACGCAACAGCTGATCAAGAGATGACAAGTCGAGTTGAAAATCTTCCGTTAAAGGCACCCAGCGAATTTCGAAACCATTTTCTTTGGCCAGCATCTGCCACGGCACGATGTTGGCGTGATGCTCCATGTGGGTGAGCAGAATTGCATCACCCTTGCCGAGGTTGGCGCGGCCCCACGATTGGGCCACCAAGTTCAACGATTCGGTGGCGTTCTTGGTGAACACCACTTCACACGACGAGCGGGCATTGATGAACTTGGCCACCTTGGTGCGGGCAGCCTCGTAGGCAGCAGATGCTTCGGCCGCCAAGGTGTACGAGCTACGCCCGATTGGTGCATAGGCCTCGCGCATAAATGCCGACATGGCGTCAATCACACAGTTGGGTTTGTGCGACGAGTTGGCACTATCTAAATAGTGCACCGGCTTACCGTTGATGTGTTTGGCGAGCATCGGAAACTCGCGCCGAATGGTGGCAACGTCGAGGCTCATTTGAGCTCACCGCGGAACGAGTCGTAACCCGAACCCTCCAGTCGCACGGCAAGTTCCATACCACCCGATGCCACGATGCGGCCATCCACCAATACGTGCACGAAGTCGGGTTGCAGTTCGTCGAGCAGTCGTTGGTAATGGGTGATGACCACGATGCCAAGTTGCGGTCGCTTGGCGCGCACTTCGCGGATACCTTTGGCCACGATGCGCAACGCGTCGATGTCGAGGCCCGAGTCGGTCTCATCAAGTATCGCCAAGTCGGGCTCGAGGATTGCCATCTGCATGATTTCGTTGCGCTTTTTTTCTCCGCCAGAAAAGCCCTGGTTGAGGTGACGGTCGATGAATGCCGAGTCCATGCCGAGTCGCTTCATCCAATCCATCGCGGCCAGCCGCAACTCGAGAATCGACAAGTCGATGCCTTTGCGTGCCGACAATGCCTGACGCAAAAACTGCAGCACCGACACCCCAGCGATCTCTTGCGGATACTGAAAACCAAGAAACATGCCACGTTGAGCGCGCTCGGTGGTGGACCACGCGGCAATATCGTCGCCTTTGTAGGCGATGTCGCCACTCGTTATTTCATAAGCAGGCGAAGACAGCAGTGTGCTGGCCAGCGTGGACTTGCCCGAACCGTTGGGGCCCATGATCGCGTGAATCTCGCCCTCGTGCACAGTGAGGCTGAACCCACGCAAGATGTCGTGGTCGCCTTCGACTGCCTTGGCATGCACATCGGTGAGGCGCAATAATTCTCGGGCATCAACGACGGTAGGTGTGGCCTCGCTCACCTCCGCAACGCTATTCGCACAGGGCAATTTCCCCTACGCGGATAGGGGAAATTAGCGGGTGGCATAGCGCACGCCCCGCTGGGAAAGATGGGTGTGGTCGGGCGTGGCTGGGCATGACACGCGTGATTCACCAGCCGCGCGCGATCCACCCTTCGAGTTGTGGTCGCTCTGCGCCGATGGTGGTGTCGTTGCCGTGTCCGGGAAGCACGATGGTGGCGTCAGGAAACGCAAACAACGAGTCAGTTATCGAAGTGATGATGGTGGGGAAGTCGCCGCCATCGAGTTTGGTGGCGCCCGGGCCGCCCGGAAACAGCGTGTCGCCCGTAAACAGCAGTGGGGTGTCGGCAACCTGAAAACAAATCGAGCCCTCGGTGTGGCCCGGGGTGTGAATGGCGTGCAAGCGCACGCGCCCGACTTCGATTACTTCTTTATCATCGAGAAACACGTCGTAGCCGACGTCTTTTAGCCGCGGAGCGTCAAGTGCGGTGACGGCAACTTCGTAGCCCGCTTCGCGCATGGCTGCCACGGCCTGAATGTGGTCCCAGTGGCCGTGGGTTTCGAGCACTCTGCGCACGCCGAGCGCGTCGCACAACTCAAGTAGCCGTTCGTGTTCGTTGGCTGCATCGATCAACACTGCTTCACCACTGGCCCGACAGCGCACCACGAACACGTTGTTCTCAAAGGGCCCGACCACCACTTTGTGCACCTCGACATCGGCGTTCTGCCAGTGCAGGGTGCTCATGGCGCCAAGTCTGGCACGGGGTAAATAACACGCCCTAATAGATACGGGCTAATAGATACGCCCTAATAGACACGGGCTAAGAAATACAGCGATATCAGCGAAAAAGGGCGTTTGGGCCTCCGATTGGCGATTTTGGCTGCTCGTGCGACAGTATGAATGGCATGAACTTTGCCTTTACTGAAGAACAAGAAGAACTCCGCAAAACGGTCCGCGCCTTCCTCGACTCCAAGTCGCCAGAGACAGCCGTACGCACACAGATGGAAACCGAACAAGGTTTCGACAAAGCAGTGTGGGAGCAGATGGGCTCGCAGATGGGCCTCATGGGTTTGCACATCCCCGAAGAGTTCGGC
>JBILFO010000049.1:0-10845 GCA_044351505.1 Ilumatobacteraceae bacterium | reverse complement strand
GCTGAAACCCGTTAGCCAGGCGTGCACATTGCGCCCCAAGGCTTCGACGTCATAACCGCCTTCTTGCAACACAATCGTGGGCAACCCAAGTTGCGCCAACAACGCACCGCTGCGCGCAAAGCCTTCGGTGGTAACGGCCAAGTCGGCAATGGGGTCGGTAATAAACGTGTCAAGACCAAGCGACACGATCAATGCCGTGGGTTTGAACGCAGCAATCTTTTCGGCACACGTTGACAGCGCCGAGATGTAGGCATCGTCAGCCATGCGCTTGGGTAACGGCACGTTGAAGGTCGAACCCAAGCCCCTGCCCGACCCGGTTTCGTCAGCGTGCCCGGTGAAATACGGATACGCGCGACGTGGGTCGCCGTGCAATGACACGTATTGCACGTCGTCGCGATCATAGAAAATTTCCTGCGTGCCATTGCCGTGGTGGTAGTCGACATCGAGCACCGTGACCTTGCCGCCGGTGCGAGCAACGATCTCGTGCGCAGCGATCGCTGCATTGTTGAAAAAGCAGTAACCGCCATACAAATCACGCGTGGCATGGTGCCCAGGCGGGCGACACAAACCATAGGCAGCACGCTCGCCGCCAAGCACCACATCGGTTGCAGTAAGAGCCGTGTCAACCGCAGCGCGGGCCGCAGCGTAGGTGCCTTCAGTGAGTGGTGTGGTGGTTTCAAAACACCACCAACCCAGCCGGGCAACAACAGAATCAGGCTCTTCGCTATCGCCCATTTGATTACGCAACTCGTGACGATAAAACATGTCGGGCACCACTTCGCGCCGTGCGCCCACCACCTGCTGATACTCGGCCCATGCTTCAGACAAAAACTTCACGAGACCTGCGTCGTGCACTGCCGTAATCGGCTCTACCCCATGATCACTCGGGGCACGAAACGCAAACTTCGGGTCAGCCAGTAGTGACGCCTTGATGGTTTCGGCGCGGCCAGTGTGTTCGAACGGTGAATGACTCGTCGACGACTCAATTTCAGTTGCGGGGTCGTGCAACAGATGCTGGGGTGAATAGACGACTTGCATATCGCCAGCGTAGGTCAATCGAATTTAGGTGCGCTGCGCAACGAACGCTTGAGTTCGGCCATACCCGAGGTGGTGGCCAGGGTCTCGACGGCATCCCACAACCGAAGCGCTTCAGGCCCGCGAGGAATCGCCGAAATCACGGGGCCAAAAAAGCTCGCCTGGTTGGGCTTGTCGGGGTGGAACACCAAAATCGGTGTGCCGACGTCCTTACCGGTGAGCTCCAGCGCTCGGGTGGTCTCGTATCTAATGACCTCGTCGTGCAACTCGTCCGTTGCGCTATCAGCCCACTGCGGATTCAGACCGGCTTCGGTCAACACGGTGCGGGCGAACTCTTTCATTTCTGTTGAGTCTTTGGGCCGACGCTTCTCAGCATGGATCGCCTTGCCCAGCGCGGTGTACACCGCGGCGACGGCTTCGTTGCCTGCAGCGGCACGCGCAGCACTCGCTACGCGCAAGGCTTGCAAACCCGACATGTGGCCATCTTGGTGTTGCTTATTGCCCTCGCTGTAGCCGCGATCGTTATTGATCATGAACAACGAAATGAACTTCCACGACACGTCGTACCCGCGTTGTTGCCGCACTTCCACCACCCAGCGAGAGGTGATGTAGGCCCATGGGCACACCGGATCGAAATGAAAGTGGAGGTCAGCCATGGGGCTCCTTAATGGCGAAAACTGTTATTCAGGCTCAATTTGACGCAGGTCGTAGGTCTCGATGATGTCGCCTTGCTTCAGGTCTTGGAAATCGGTGAGCGAGATACCGCATTCGAAACCTTCACGCACGTCTTTGACATCGTCTTTGAAGCGGCGCAGGGTGTTGATGGCGCCCTTCCAGATGATGGTGCCATCACGCAAGAAGCGCACCTTCGAGCCGCGTGTAATGACACCCGAGCGAACGAAGCAACCGGCAACGGCACCCACCTTTGGTGCACGGAAGAGTTCGCGCACTTCGGCTTCGCCAGTGACGACTTCTTCGAACTCGGGGGCAAGCAGACCCTTCATGGCTTTTTCGATATCTTCGATCAGCTTGTAGATCACTTCATAAGTACGAATTTCCACATTTTCGGCCTCGGCGAGTTCGCGCACTTGGCGCGACGGACGCACATTGAAGCCGATGATTGTGGCGTTCGTGGTGGCTGCCAGCGTGATGTCGTTTTCGGTGATGGCACCTACGGCACGGTGCACGAACGCTGCTTTAACCGTTTCGCGCTCGAGCTTGCGCACGCTTTCGGTCACCGCTTCGAGCGAACCGTGTACGTCGGCTTTGATGACCAAGTTCAACGTCGCAGTTTCGCCGGCTTGAATTTGAGTAAAGATGTCCTCCAACTTCACACCTTTTTGGGTGCGAGCATCACCGCGTTGAGCCAACAGTCGCTGACGCTGGGCACGAGAGTCGGCCACTGTTCGAGCGGTGCGATCGTCGGGGGCAATGCGGAAGTCGTCGCCAGCCTGAGGAACTGCCGAAAGACCCAGAATTTGCACTGGGGCCGACGGGCCAGCTTCTTTGATTTGTTCGCCGCGATCGTTGATGATGGCGCGTACACGACCCCAAGCGGCACCAGCCACCATCGGATCGCCAACTTTGAGCGTTCCCTTATCGACGAGCACCGTAACCACCGGGCCGCGACCCACATCGAGTTGGGCTTCAAGCACGAAACCTTTCGCACGACCAGTGGAGTTGGCAGTCAATTCTTCGACTTCGGCTACGACGAGCAACTGCTCGAGCAAGTCATCGATTCCCAAACCTTGTTGGGCCGACATCTCCACCATGATGGTGTCGCCACCCCATTGCTCAGGCACGAGTTCTTGCTCGGCAACAGCCGACATCGTGCGCTGCACGTCGGCATTTTCTTTGTCAATTTTGTTGATGGCCACGATGATGGGCACATCGGCCGCGCGTGAATGGCTGATCGCCTCGAGGGTTTGTGGCATCACACCGTCGTCGGCGGCAACTACGAGCACCACGATGTCGGTGACGCCCGCGCCGCGGGCACGCATCTTGCTGAACGCTGCGTGACCTGGAGTGTCGATGAAGGTAATGAGCTTGCCGTTCTTTTGCACCTGATACGCACCGATGTGCTGGGTGATGCCACCGGCTTCACCAGCGACCACATTGGCCTCGCGGATTCGGTCGAGCAGCGTGGTTTTGCCGTGGTCGACGTGGCCCATGATGGTGACGATCGGCGGACGCGGTGATTGCTGTGCTTCGTCGGCATCGTCAGAGTCGTCAAAGAGTGCCTGGAGTTCCATCTCTTCTTGCTGACCCGGATCAACGAGGATGAGTTCGGCGCCAACTTCGAGGGCGAACAATTCCATCTGCTCGTCGGCTAATGACATAGTGGCAGTGACCATCTCGCCTTGCTCGAGCAAAAAGCGAACTACGTCAACTGCACCACGATTAAGTTTTGGTGCGAACTCTTGCGCTGACGAGCCGCGCTCGACCACGATGGGGCCCTCAGGAACCGGCGCGTTGCTCTTGGCGTATTGCGCGGGTTGCAGTGATTGCAACTGCTCCATGTCTTTGCGTTTTTGTTCGCGAGTTTTTTTGCGCGCACCACGACGATTGCCGCCACCACGAGCATTGGGGCCGCGACCCTGCGGGCCACCAATTTGGCGACCAAGACCCGAACCACGACCACCACCCGGACGAGCAGCACCCGGAGCACCCGGACGTGCGCCCGGACCCGCTGGACGCGGTGCGGTACGCCCGAGACTGGCGGAAGAAAAGCGACCCATGCGGCCAGCTGCACTGGGGCGCGGCGCACCAGTGGGGCGTGGCCCGCGAGCATCACCCGGCGGGCGACGAGCAGGCGGTGGTGGAACGCGACTGCCACCTGGCGGTGGTGGAATGACGCGACCACCGGCGGGCACGGTGCGTGGGCCACTCGACGGTGGAGTGCCTGACGGTGAACCGGGCGTGCCGGGGGCAGAACCTGGAGGACGTGCTGCTGGTGGACGACTTGGCGCGGCATTGCCGGGGCGCGATGACACCACGCGAGGAGCTGGAGAAACTGGCTGTGTTGGCGGGGCTGCTGGCAGTGTCGTTGATGGTGTTGCTACAGCTGGCTGTGTTGATGATGGTGTTGCTGATGGTGGCTGTATTGCCGATGGTGCAGCTGGCTTAGCAGGTGTTGGTGATGTGGGCGTGGTGGGCAGCGTTGCTGCAGGAGCCACGATCTGAGGCGGCGGGGTGGGAAGCGATGGTGGCACAGCAACCACTGGAGTGGTTGGCGCGGTAGTTGACACAGCTGTTGGTGCAGTGCTGGTGTCCCCCGTTGCCGACTGTGTTACCGACTGTGTGGCAGGTTTCTTGGCGCGCGATGCCGGAGTTTTCTTCGCAGCCTTCGGCGCCGCCGAAGCATCGTCACCCGAGGCACCATCTGCGTCATCGGCTGCAACTTTTTTGGTGCGCTTGGGTTTGTCGACGATGGGATCGCGCTTCAACCCTTTTTCTTCAGCGTGACGTCGCACACGGTCGGCTTGCGCATCGACCATGCTCGAGCCGGGCTTGTCGGCACCAACACCAATTTTTGCACACAAGTCGATGACCTCTTTCGAGGTCATCCCGAGCTCTTTGGCGAGCGCTGAAACGCGGACGTTCTTGCTCAAGCGGTTGGCACCTCGCCAGAAGTGACCGGTGCAACTGCATTTTCCACAGTCAGGCCGGCTGCTTCGCTTTCACTCTTCACGTCAAGGCGCAATCCGCACAATTGGGCTGCAAGTTTGGCGTTGATACCGGCGCGACCGATTGCCAGCGACAGCTGGAAGTCGGGCACGATGACATCGGCTTGGGTGCCGTCCGCGCTGATTTGCACATCGGTGACCTTGGCTGGCGACATTGCGTTGATGATCATCTCGCGTTTGTCTTCGCTGTAAATCACGATGTCGATTTTTTCACCACGCAACTCGGTGACCACGCGCTTCACGCGGTCGCCACGACCACCGACACAGGCGCCGATTGGGTCGATGCGTTGGTCGTTGGAAGCCACTGCAATCTTGCAGCGTTGACCAGGTTCGCGGGCAATAGCCATGATGCTCACTTGGCCGCTCACGATTTCGGGCACTTCCATCTGGAACAGCTTGAACACCAAGCCTGGGTGGCTGCGGCTCACGACTACTTGTGGCCCGCGCTCGGTCTGGCGAACTTCGACCAAGAACACCTTGAAAGTGCCGTCGGTCGAGCCACGCAATTCGTTGGGCACCTGCTCGGAGAGTGGCATGATGCCCTCGCCGCCGCTCATGTCGATGATGAGGTACTTGCGCTCGGAGTTGCGGTCTGGCATCAAGCGGATACGGCCAGCAACAATTTCGCCTTCTTTGTTGCGGAACTGGTCGTACTTGCCCTGATATTCCACTTCACGAATTCGCTGACTCAACACCGCGCGAAATGTGGACGCGGCAATGCGACCGAGTTCGTCACGGCTTGGCGTGTCGTCACGCTCGTTGATCCAGTTGCCATCACCGTCTAGGTCGTAGGCAGTGAAGGTCATGTCCATCGTGTCGGGGTTGAGGCCGACGATGACTTCTTCGGCGGCGTTCGGACGCTTTTTGTAAGCAGTGGCAAGTGCTTCAACAAGCACCTGCAACAAGGCTTCAACGGCGAGACCGCGATCTGCGGCGATCATCCGAATTGCTTCTTTCATGTCTCCTTGATTCATGATGCAACCTCCTTGGTCATTGCGTCTGTAGACGACTGCTGTTTGGATTTCGACTGTGTCTTCGAGTGTGTCTTCGAGTGTGACTTCGACTGTTTCTTGGCTGCGTCTGCGCCATTGCCCCACACAAACACCGTGCGCGCGCGCTCGATGTCACTGTGTGCCACCGACATTTCGGTGCCGGTGTCGTCGAGACACACAACAATCGCTCGATCATCGGCTCGCAACAACACACCCTGCAAGCGGCGGCGGCCGTCGATGGCGTGATGCAAGCGCACCGACACCACCTTGTTGAGTTCGCGCAAAAAATGGGCGGGGGTCCGCAAGGGGCGCTCGAGGCCCGGGCTCGAGACTTCCAGCGTGTAGCGGCCCGGCATTGGGTCGTTGTGATCGAGTTCGCGTGACACCAAGCGACTTACGAGCGCAATGTTGTCCAGAGTGACACCCGACGGCTGACCAGGAGGGGTGTCGACACTGAGTCGCAGCACGCCAGAGGCCAGCTCAAGATCGTAGATTTCCAAGCCGAGGTCAGCCACAATCGGGGCCACAAGTAAGCGGACTCGCTCTACGACGGTGTCAAGAGTCATCGTGCTACCTCGCTTCCGTGTGTTCTGCTATCGGCTTCACATATCTCCTTCGACGCCCGTTGTATGAGTCAAAAAAAGGCGTGGGGGTGACCCACGCCTTCGCGGACTGCATTCATGCTGAACGTAAAAGGACATCTCCATGATAGCCCTGCGAAGTAGCCTTATTTCTGCGTGATTCATCGTTTGTCGACGCTCTTTGTGCGCACACTGCGTGACGACCCCGCCGAGGCCGAAATCCCCAGTCATCGCTTGCTGTTGCGGGCCGGATATATCCGTCGCGCCGCCCCGGGTGGCTACACCTGGTTGCCGTTGGGTCTGCGCGTTTTGCAACGCGTCGAACACATCGTGCGCGAAGAAATGAACGCCATCGGCGCCCAAGAGGTGCACTTTCCTGCGTTGCTGCCCCGTGAGCCCTACGACGCCACCGGCCGCTGGACGGACTACGGGCCAAACTTGTTTCGCTTGCAAGACCGCCGCGGAGTGGATTACTTGCTCGGCCCGACTCATGAAGAGATGTTCACGCTGCTGGTGAAAGATCTGTACAGCAGCTACAAAGATTTGCCCGTTTGGCTGTATCAGATTCAGACCAAGTATCGCGACGAAGCCCGCCCGCGCGCTGGGTTGCTGCGCGGTCGCGAATTTGTCATGAAAGACTCGTACAGCTTTGACCTCGACGACGAAGGTTTGCAGCGCAGCTACGACGCTCACCGCAGCGCTTACGTAAAAATCTTTGCCCGACTTGGGCTCGACGTGGTGATTGTCAAAGCCATGTCGGGTGCGATGGGTGGCTCGGCATCTGAAGAATTTCTGGCGCCATCAGTTTCGGGAGAAGACACATTCGTGCGGTGCTCGCAGTGTGACTACCGCGCCAACACCGAAGCGGTGCGCATCGGCACACCGAGTGCACCAGATGCCAGCAACACGCCGGCGGCATTGGTGGTCGACACGCCGAATACTCCGACGATTCAAACGCTGGTTGACCTGCTCAACTCTCGCCAAGATTTGCAGCGCACCACACCTTGGGCCGCCCACGACACATTGAAAAACGTGCTCGTCATGTTGCGCCAAGCAGACGGCTCGCGCACACCGCTGGCCATCGGCGTGCCTGGTGATCGTGACGTGGATATGAAACGACTCGAAGCTCTCGTGTCGCCACTAGAAGTTGAACCATTTGGCGAGGGCGATTTTGCTGCGCGCCCAACATTGATCAAGGGCTATATCGGCCCGAATGCACTCGGCGAAGCACAGCCACTTGGTATTCGATACTTGCTTGACCCGCGCGTCGTAGCCAACACCGCCTGGGTCACCGGCGCCAATGCACCCGGACGCCACGTAGTCAACTTGGTGTGCGGCCGTGACTTTACTGCTGATGGTGTGGCCGATGTTGCTGATGTGCGCGACAACGACGCCTGCCCGATGTGCAACGCCCCAATGCGAATCGAACGCGGCATCGAAATGGGTCACGTGTTTCAACTCGGGCGCAAATACGCCGAAGTGCTCGGGCTGCAAGTGCTTGACGAAAAAGGCAAACAGCGAGTGGTCACGATGGGTTCGTACGGTGTTGGCGTTTCGCGTGCAGTGGCCGCCATTGCCGAGATGCACCACGACGAAATAGGCCTGCGCTGGCCGCGCAGCGTGGCACCGATGGATGTTCACGTAGTAATTGCTGGCAAAGCTGGCGACCAAACAGCACCAGCCGGTGAGCAACTCGCCGCCGAACTGTCAGCGAGCGGCCTAGATGTGTTGCTCGATGATCGCACCGGTGTGTCGCCTGGTGTGCGATTCAAAGACGCCGAACTCATGGGCATGCCCATGATTGTGATTGTCGGACGCGGTGTAGCCAACGGAGTGTTTGAAGTGCGCGACCGCATCGCTGGCACCACCACCGAGGTGCCGATTGCCGAAGCGGCTCAACACATCATCACATGCTGCGCTTAAAAGGTGCTGTTGCGCACTACGCGTGGGGTGACCGCTTTGCTTTGCCCGAACTTCTTGAAATAACTGCCGACGGTCGACCCTGGGCCGAAATTTGGTATGGCACACATCCGCGTGGGCCAGCACAAATCGACGAAAGCCTGCATATGCCGGCGCCGTCATATCTTGCTGACGAGGTTGGCGAGTTGCCGTTCATCGTGAAATTGTTGGCCGCTGCCCAACCGCTGTCGCTGCAGACGCATCCAACTGCAGCACAAGCAGCCACTGGGTTTGCGCGCGAAAACGCCGCGGGCATCGCACTTGATGCACCCGCGCGCATGTACAGCGACCCACACGCCAAGCCCGAGATGGTTATTGCGTTGCATCGCTTCGATGCATTATGCGGGTTCGTCGACAGCGAACAGGCAATTACCCAATGCAACGAAGCAGGTGCACCCGACATAGCCGAACACGTGCGCGGCCATGGTGTGGCTGACACCGCCCGAGCAATCTTGAACGGTGCGTCATTTGCCGCGCCAACTGCGCCGTCGCGAGCCATGCAACAACTCAACGAGCATCACCACGACCCACGCTCAGCGGTTGCACTGCTCATGCACCACGTGCGGCTGGCACCAGGCGAAGCATTATTTTTAGACGCAGGTTGTGTGCATGCCTATTTGTCGGGGTTGGCGCTCGAGGTGCAAGGCAGTTCAGACAACGTGCTGCGTGCTGCCTTCACCAACAAACATGTCGACCTCACTGAGTTTTTTGCCATCGCCGACCTCTCCCCAACCGGCGATGCACGAGTCAGCACTGAAACACTTTCGGCGATCACCACCGCGTATCGCAGCCCAGCCCCGTTCAGTGTGATGCGCCACGAGGTCAACGGCGCGTTCTCGCTCACGACCACCACCGAGCACACCATATTGATGTGCACCTCGGGAAGCGCGGGCACACTCACCCGCGGGTCTGGCGCATACCTGGCTAGCAACGAAACAGTGGAGCTGCACGGCACTGCAACGCTGTATTCGGTGAGTACATGACGCGTCGACTGCGCAACGCTGTCGCTGGATTGATTGCTGCTGCGAGTGTGCTCGTGGGTCTGGGCCTGGCGGCAATTGCCAGCCCGGCCAACGCCACGGCGAACCCGCCCACCACGCTGCTTGTGCTGGGCGACAGCCTCACCTGGGGTGCTAATTACTTTGCCAAAAGCCAAGCGCGCCTCGCGGCCGCCAACAACTTCGACGTGGTACTCGTTGACAGTCGCTGGGGTCGACGTATCAGTGGTCTTACCTCGACGCGGTATTCAGGAAACGCGGCACTCAAGCAACTGATTACCGACGGTGTGCGCCCAACTGCAGTGATTGTTGCGCTCGGCACCAACGACGTAGCGATGTTCACCAAGCGGCGTGAATACGTCACCCTGATTCAGGAATTGATGACCACCATCGGCAACGTGCCCGTGGCCTGGGTGAACGTGCATCGCACCGACTCGACCAGCACCATACGGGGGTCAAAGCGTTTCAACGCAGCCCTCGGCCAAGTACTGGCGAGCTACCCATTGGCGAATGTTTTCGACTGGGCGGAGGTCGCCAAGAACAACCCCAAAGTAATCGACCCCGACAAGATTCATCTCACCCCGTTGGGTCATGAGGTGCGAACGAAGGCGTATCTCGAGATTGCCGCAACGCTGGCGCAACGGGCCAGCGACATGACTACGACGACTACTTCGACTACCAGTTCGACGGTGCCACCAGCCACCACGACTGCTGCGCCGTAGCCGAACTCAGCTTTCGACGGTGCGACGAATTTCGACGATCTTGGCCGACGCATTGTTGGCATCGTCACCTTGTTCATCTAGTGCTGCCGAACGATCGCGGGCAGCTTCGCGCTCAGCAATAGTGGTGTCAACACGCTGGAGCGCAGCTTCGACTCCGTGTTCGTGAATGTAGGTGGCCCAATCCACGAGCGCTTCGACCATTTCTGATTCGGGAACCACAGCAACGTTGCGACCTTTTACAAACAAATGCCCACGTTTGTTGCCAGCGGCGATTCCGAGGTCGGCTTCGCGGGCCTCGCCGGGGCCGTTGACCACGCAACCCATCACCGCAATTTGCAGTGGCAATTTTTTGTCGGCAAAAGCAGCCTGGGCACGATTGGCCACGTCAATCACATCGATTTCGGCGCGACCGCAACTCGGGCAGGCAATGAGGTCGACGTTTTTCCGCTCGCGCAAACCGAGGGCCTCGAGTAGTTGACGCCCGGCACGGGCTTCTTCGACAGGGTCGGCAGTAAGGCTGAAACGGATGGTGTCGCCGATGCCCTCTAACAACAATGCTGCGATACCAGCGGTGGCTTTCACCAGGCCACCAGGCAGCGGCCCCGCTTCGGTCACCCCGAGATGCAGCGGATGGTCGGTAATGGCGCTCAACTTGCGATAGGCATCCACCATGAGCGGCACGTTGGAGGCCTTCACCGAAATCTTGATGAGATCAAAACCGACTTCTTCGAAATAACGCATTTCGGTTTGGGCCGACTCGACCATGGCGTCGGCGGTGAGGCCACCGTATTTTTCGTACAGAGCCGGGTCGAGCGAACCGCCATTGACCCCGATGCGAATCGGCACCTGGCGGTCGCGGGCCTCGCTGGCAA
>JBILFO010000161.1:0-2944 GCA_044351505.1 Ilumatobacteraceae bacterium | reverse complement strand
GGTGTGGAGCGATTCGATGCTGGAGTCATACCGCTTGGTAGCTGATGCAGTGCACGAGCATGGCGCTCATATTTTCGGTCAGCTTTCACATCTCGGGCGTCAGGGTCATTCGTGGACTTCGCATCGAGAGCTCTGGGCACCATCTGCAGTAGCCGACCCTGCGAGCCGCATCGTTCCACATGCGATGACTCACTCTGAAATTGAGGAAATTACTGCTTCATATGTTGCAGCGGCCAAGCGTTACGTGGCCGCAGGCTTTGATGGCCTTGAGGTGTACATGGCGCACGGGTACTTGCTGGCCTCATTCATCTCGCCTTTTTCCAATAAGCGTGACGATGAATACGGCGGCTCGCTGAAGAATCGTTGCCGCCTACCACTGGAAGTTTTTCAGGCTGTGCGGGATGCCGTTGGTGATGTGCCGGTAGGAATTCGAGTGACATCAGATGAGTTTGTGGTCGGTGGAACCGTTTTAGATGAGGCCATTGAAGCAGTTGACTTGCTGTTGAGTCAGACGCAAATTGACTACGTCAGTGTCAGCGTCAGCAACTACGCATCAATCGAAACGATGATTCCTGATATGTCATTTCCGCGCCAACCGTTTGTCGAAAATGCGGCCGCAATTCGAAAAGTGGCTCGTGGGGTTCCAGTCATGACGGTGGGAAGAATCGTGACACCAGAAAATGCAGAGGAACTCCTTTCGACGGGAACTGCTGACCTTGTCTGTATTGTGCGCCCACTCATCGCCGACCCAGAGTGGACCAACAAGGCTCTGGATGGCAAGCGCAATCGAATTCGAGAATGCATTTCTTGTAATGTCGGCTGTCGCGGAGGCCCACATCGAGGCACCCCGATTGCTTGTTTGGTGAATCCAGCCGTTGGTTATGAGCGGACAATGGGAGTCGGAACTTTAACAACGGCTACACATGCAAAGCATGTGGTCGTAGTTGGCGGTGGACCTGGCGGTTTGAAAGCCGCAGAAACGGCGGCTCTTCGTGGGCATCGCGTAACGGTGGTTGAAAAGCAGGCGCGTACGGGTGGCATGGTCGTTACTGCGGCAGCAACGATGCCGTACCGCGCAGAGTTCGCCGGCAGTGTGACTTGGCTACATGAGGAGTGTGAGCGACTTGGCGTTCAGATAATTACCGGGAAAGAAGCCACACCGGAGTTTCTGACATCCCTCAAAGCAGAGATTGTGGTGCTGGCCACAGGGGCACGTCCTGGGCGCCCAGCAGTTGACGGCGTTGATCTGCCCCACGTCTATTCGGTACCCGATGCGATTCATTCAGAAGTCAAGGGCCACCATGTCGCAGTCGTCGATTGTGGCGAAGCCGATTGGAAGTCGCTCACAACAGCGGAATGCTTGGCAGCTCGCGGGCATCGAGTGACCGTTGTGTCGCCAGCCCCGGCGGCTGCAGAGATAGATGCGTTTAGTAAGCCAACCCTCCTGCGTCGACTCGCAGCTGCCAAAGTGGACATTCTCGAGCATCGCAGCTTGGTCTCGATTCAAGAGCGAAATCTCACGCTTGTTCACGGATGGAGCAAGCAAAGCGAGACGTTGCCCGAAGTGGATGCTGTCGTGTTGTCTTGGTACGGCGTGGCAAATGACGAGTTGCGTCTAACGTTGGAAAAAGCCGGTTTCGACGTGCACTTGGTGGGTGACTGCCTGGCTCCGCGACGCGCGATTGACGCAATCTGGGACGGCTATCGGCTCGGGAGCACATTGTGAACAAAGCACCAAAGGGGAAATCAATGAGCAACGAACAACCGAATGTTTTGGTTACTGGGGGTGGATCGGGTATCGGCGAAGGAATTGTCCGAGTGCTTGCTGCGCGAGGTTGGCGGGTTGTGGTTAATGACCTTGACGCTGCAAAGGCGACCGCGGTTGCGAATGATGTGGGTGGAATTGCATTGCCTGGCAACGTTGATATTGATGCGGAGCAGCTCATCGCGGAGTCGGTGGAAAAGACCGGCGCATTGCACGCACTCGTCAACAACGCAGGAATAATTCTTCGGTCAAATCTTGACACGATTCCAGATGATCACATCGATCGCGTATTTTCAGTCAACTTGCGTGCAGTCGTCCGCCTATCTCGTTTCGCCCTCCCGCATCTCGAGCGCACCGGGGGCTCGATTGTCAATATTTCGTCGATTGCTGCCGAGATTTCTCAGGTCGGTGGAGGCTTGTACTCGGCGTCAAAGGCCGGAGTCTCTGCTTTCACTCGCCAAGCTGCTGCCGAATGGGGGCCGCGTGGGGTGCGAGTGAACGCGGTTGCCCCAGGGTTGATTAGAACCGCAATGGCAGAAGCCGTATATTCCGTGCCCGAGACATTTGAAAAACGCCGGGCGATGATTCCACTCAAGAAAATCGGGCGGCCTGAGAATATCGGGACCGTCGTGTCATTTCTGTTGTCCGACGATGCCGAATACGTTTCTGGTCAGATAATTGAAGTCGATGGTGCGTTTTCGCACACGCTGATCGGGCTTTTGCCGCATCCACCCGCGTAGCACTGCGAGCCTGCGTCAGGAGCTGCGCAGCCCCTTTTTGATCAACAGAGGACGAAGGACATCGCTGTATTGCTGGAGGCCAGAGTGGTAATCCACCCAGCTGAGCGAGATTCCATCCAAACCTGCTTCGGCAAACGCATCCATACCTGCGACGACCTGGTCGGGGGTGCCCACGAGCGGCACTGCTCCGTATCCGGCAATCAGGTTGGAAGCCATCGAGCGCCAGCCGTCACCGAGCGCACTTTGCGAGTTGGGAACGAGAACGTTGAGCAGATTTTCCACTCCTTCCCAGTCCCCGAGTTCGTTGACGTATCGATCTCGATAGGCGATGGCCTCGTCTTCGGTGTCTCGGCAGACGACATACGCCTGACCAAAAACTTGAATGTCGCGCCCGTAAGTCTCTTTGGCAAGTTTTTTGACGTTACGGGCAATCGTGCCG
>JBILFO010000160.1:0-2979 GCA_044351505.1 Ilumatobacteraceae bacterium | reverse complement strand
GGTTTAGTCAATGGCACGAGTGTGATGGCAGGTAACGAAACCCTCATGCGTCGAAAACTGGTGCTGATCCCCGCAGCCATGAACGATGCATTGGTTGACGCCCGTACTGGGGGCAATATCGGAATTTTGGTGGCAATTAATGGCACGGTGCAGGGCGTATGTGTGGTGGCTGATCGACCCAAAGCAAACAGTGCCGCGGCCATTTCTGCGTTACGCGACTTGGGCCTTCGTCCAATTCTGCTTACCGGTGACAGTCGTGCGACTGCGCTTGCCGTCGCCAAGCAGGTTGGCATCGAAGCCGATGAACAACATGTGATTGCTGGCGTGTTGCCTGAAGAAAAAGTTCGAGTGGTTGCAGATTTGCAGGCACGTGGTTACGCGGTGGCAATGGTGGGTGACGGGGTGAACGATGCTGCGGCTTTGGCTCAGGCCAACGTGGGCATCGCAATGGGCACGGGTACCGATGTTGCAATCAATGCCAGTGACCTCACGATCGTGAGTGGCGATCTGCGCTTGGTGGCTGATGCCATCCTGTTGTCACGCGCCACGCTGCGCACCATTAGCGCCAACGTGTTTTGGGCATTTGCCTATAACACTGCTGCGATACCGCTGGCGGCCCTCGGGCTACTCAACCCAATGTGGGCCGGGTTGGCAATGGCGCTGTCGAGTGTGTTCGTGGTGACAAACAGTTTGCGACTCCGCACCACCAAGCTCACGCCGCACACTGCGTTCGTACACGCAACTCGTTAGCCGCATCACTCAACCATCCACGCGCGGTGCGCCGGGTGATGCCATGGGCAGCAGCAAATTCATCCAGTGTCTGGGTGGTGAGTGCGTCGAAGACAGCCCGTGATTTTTCTGACATGTTGTGTTCGCGAGCTGATTGCAAGAGAAATGCCAGTTCAACCTCGGAGTGCGAGCGGCCAGTCGATGAACCATACGGGTCTTCATGATTCAGTAGGTCGGCGCTGCGTTGGTTGAGGGTGGCATCGTGAATCGCGGTACCCGTTTCGAACTGCTGGCGTCGGCGTTCGCCACGCACGAAAGCAAAGTATTCAATATCGCGCACGATATTGACAGCGATTTTTGCTGGACGGCGCTCGATTGGGTACGTACGAATTACCTCCCACGCGTGGGAGAGCACCATGCCCAGGGCATCGTTGTAGCCAATGCTGCGAATGTGCCCGCGGCGACGGGCAATAGCCAACATCGGTGGAATCACCCGTTGCAACACGATTCGGGCAGCGAGCTCGTCGGTTGCGGCATGACGAACGACTTGGGCCAACATCCGGTCGGCCGTCAAGTCGCATTTGGCACCGCGGAAGCCAATCGCCACCAGCACCTCATCCAACGAAGTAAACGGGGCGGGGCGTAGACCCCACGAGTTCACGGTGCACAGAACCCGGGGAGAATTCATCATTCGCGCCCATTCGGCGTCAAGTAGGGCAATTGGATTGCGGTGGATGCTGGTGATGGATTGTGAAGTGGTCATGGCACTCCAGCGTCAGGATGTGCCTCACCAGCACTCTCACCGCAGGAAAATCGGCAAGACTTTGGCCATGCGCATCATCCTGCCGTCGGGTACGCCAGCCGAAATCGACACGACCGTTGCGTCACCCACCATGGGGCTGGTGATTGCCCCTGATATTTTCTCACTCCGCCCTCTGTTCGCAGAAATGGTGACGCGGCTCGCACAGGAGTGGAACATGGCAGTGTGCGCGGTGGAGCCATTTCCTGGTCATTCACTTGGCGCAGAAATCGAGCCGCGGATGAAAGCAGTCGCGACGTTGAATGACGCGAGTCATCTGCGAGATCTACACGAGGCAGCCGATGCACTGGGCACCCCGCGAATCGGGTTGATGGGTTTTTGCATGGGCGGGATGTATTGCTTCAAGTCGTCGGTGAGCGAGCGGTTTGCCAGAATCGCGAGTTTTTATGGAATGATTCAGGTTCCACCAAATTGGCAGTCAAGTACCCAGGGTGAACCGCTTGAGTATTTGAATCGAGCTGACGCCACAAAAGTGCTGGCGATAATTGGCACTAACGACCCGTACACACCTGCTGCTGATGTGGCTGCGCTACGAGCAACGGGTTGCAACATAGTGGAGTACGCCGCCGAACATGGCTTTGCTCACGATGCTTCACGGCCGTCGCATCGCAAAGAAGATGCCGCTGATGCATTTGCACGCACGCGTGCGTGGTTAGTCGGCGAATAGCCGTATTACGACGAGCGCGCCGTCATTTTCTCGCGCTCTTTGATGCGATAGCGACGGTCTGCTTGCTCGAGCCAGCCGAGACGAATGAAGCTGGCGATTGCCTTGTTCACCCGCTCGCGTGATGCACCCACCATCCCGGCAAGTTCTTCTTGGGTGACAGGCAAGACGAACTCGTCGCTGCCTTCTGACAATTCAAGCAAGCGCTTGGCGGTGCGACCGGTGACGTCAAGGAACACGCTGTCTGACAACACTTCGTCCATGACACGCAAACGCGATGCCAACAGTTTGGTGACCCCCCACAACATGGAGGGGTTGCCTTGCAATTCGGTTTTGACCGAAGCGTAAGGAATCTGCAGCACGCTCGACGGCTCAAGCGCACGCGCCAGTGCACTACGCGCACCGTCGTCCAACAGGCCGAGTTCACCAAACAGGTCTCCCGACTCCATGAGGGCAAGCATGCTTTCGCGGGCATCAAGTGGTCGGTTACCGATGGCGATGGCGATACGTCCAGACAGCACGACGAACATCGCATCTGGTGTTTCGCCTTCGTTAAACAAAACATCGCCGCGTTGGAGTTGACGCACGGATCCAGCAGCAGCAATCTTCTTCAGCGATTCGGGTGAAGTGGCTGCGAAAAATGCATTTTTGGCGAGGAGCTCTTCATGAGTCATGCGCTTTACGGTACTACCCTTAAGCCCAATGCCCACGGGAGAATTGCGTAGACCTGGCGAGATAATTTGGACCATCGTCGTTGCCGCTGGTG
>JBILFO010000159.1:0-3021 GCA_044351505.1 Ilumatobacteraceae bacterium | reverse complement strand
CCCAGATTGTGCGGCGGAATACTGGTTGCCATACCGACGGCAATGCCTTGTGAACCGTTGACCAACAAGTTGGGAAACCGAGCCGGGAGCACTGTTGGTTCTTCGGTGGTGCCGTCATAGTTCGGCATCAAGTCGACAGTGTTTTCTTCGATGTCAGCCAACAACTGCATCGCTAATGGATGCAAACGGGCTTCGGTGTAGCGGCTGGCAGCCGGGCCAAAGTCGGGCGAGCCGTAATTGCCGTGGAAATCAATCAACGGGTGGCGCAGCGAAAATGGTTGCGCCATGCGCACGAGGGCGTCATAAATTGCCCCGTCACCATGCGGGTGATAGCGGGCCATGGTGTCGCCAGTAACGCGGGCGCACTTCACGTACGGGCGATCCGGGCGGAAACCCTGTTGATCCATGTCCCAGATGATGCGACGATGCACGGGCTTTAAGCCGTCACGCACGTCAGGCAACGCCCGCGCCACGATCGTGTTGATCGCATAGTCAAGGAACGACCGTTCCATTTCTGCTTTGAGCTGCACTGGTTGCACCGAGTCGCCACTCGAAAGCGGCAAACGCGACGAGCCGTCACCATCACCCGCGCCACCACTTGCCTTGCGTGGTGTCGCCTTGGGTGTTGCGTCAGGTTTCTTTTTTGCCATAAACGTTCCTACTTGTCGTTCCTAGAAATCCAGATTGCGCACGTCGCGTGCGTTGCTGGTGATGAAATTCTTACGCACTTCTACGTCGTCGCCCATCAGGGTGCTCATCATGGTCTCAGCCTCTGCTGCTTCATCGACATTGACTTGCAGCAACGTACGAGTGGCGGAGTCCATCGTGGTGCCCTTCAGTTCCTGCCAGTCCATTTCACCGAGACCCTTCAGACGCTGGAACTCTTTTTTGTGGTTGGGGTGCTCAGCCAAAAACACCTGCCGTGCTGCTTCGTCTTTCAGATACGTCTTCTCTTTGCCGATCTCGGTAGAAAACAGTGGCGGCTGGGCGATGTAGATGTATCCACTTTCCACCATCGGTCGCATCTGGCGATAAAAGAACGTCAGGAGAAGCGTGCGAATGTGGCTGCCGTCGACGTCGGCATCGGCCAAGATAATCACTTTGTGGTACCGCGCTTTTTCGACATTGAACTCGTCGTTGCCGACACCGCCACCAATAGCGGTGATGAGCGCTTGAACCTCGTTATTTTTCAACATCTTGTCCAACCGCGCCCGCTCGACATTCAAGATTTTGCCGCGAATCGGCAGAATTGCCTGCGTGCGCGGATCGCGGGCATCCACGGCGGTGCCACCGGCTGAGTCGCCTTCAACGATAAACAACTCGCTTTCGGCTGGGTCGCCGCTGCCACAGTCTTTCAACTTGTCGGGCATTCCGGCGCCAGAAAGAGCGGTCTTGCGCCGAATCGCGTTGCGAGCGTTCTTTGCTGCGATGCGCGCCTGAGCTGCAGCTACTGCTTTTTTCACCACGCGATTGGCCTCGGTGGGGTTTTCCTGCAGCCATTCTTCGAGTTTGACGTTGGTTTCTTTTTGTACAAACGACCGCATTGCAACGTTGCCGAGTTTTGCTTTGGTTTGTCCTTCGAATTGTGGCTCGCGCAGCTTTACCGACACCACTGCCGTTAGGCCTTCACGAATGTCTTCTCCAAGCAGGTTCTCTTCTTTTTCTTTCAGGCCACCAGATGCGCGCGCATACTTGTTGACCACCGAGGTGAGCGCAGTTTTGAAACCTTCAACGTGCATGCCCCCTTCAACGGTGGAAATGCCGTTGGCGTAGCCATAAATGCCTTCGTAATACCCCGTGTTCCACTGCAGGGCGATATCGAGCGTCTGGTCATCCTCGGCAGCTTCATAGTGACCCACCTTGGTGAATAGCGCCTCACGCGATTGGTTGAGGTGCTTGACGAAATCGATGATGCCGCCTTTGTATTGATAAGTGACTTTTTGTTTCTTGTCACCACGATCATCAACAAAGGCCACTTCGAGATTTTTGTTGAGGAAGGCAATGGTCTGTAGTCGCTCGGTAACTGTTCGTGCTACAAACTCCGTGCCTTCAGCCTGGAAAATTTCGGGGTCGGGCCAAAAACGAATGGATGTGCCGCGGGCGTTTTTGGTGGGTGATGCACCGACTTTTTGCAGTTTGCCTTTGGGCTTGCCGCCGTCAACGAACTCTTGGCGAAAATGGGTGCCTTCGCGGTGCACCTCTACCAACACTCGTTGTGACAGCGCATTGACCACGCTGACACCTACGCCGTGCAGACCACCAGAAACTTTGTAACCCTCGCCACCAAACTTGCCTCCGGCGTGCAACACGGTGAGCACTACTTCAAGAGCACTCTTGCCTTTGTGGGGGCCAGACGGATATGGGTCAACGGGAATACCGCGACCGTTATCCACCACTTCGCAAGCACCATCGTCGTGCAACGTGACCGTGATCTTGTCGCAAAAGCCCGCCATTGCTTCGTCTACCGAGTTGTCGACCACTTCCCAGATGAGGTGGTGCAAGCCAGCCAAACCCGTCGAGCCGATGTACATGCCTGGACGACGACGCACCGGGTCGAGGCCCTCGAGTACTTGAATGTCTTTGGCACCGTAGCTGCCTGCGGCCTTGCGAACGGTGCCTTCTGTGGCGTCACTCGAGCTATTTACTGCCATGTACTGCCCTGCCACTGGTGTGGGCTTGAGATGCACAAATGATTCATAAACAGCCTCATGATTCTACCTTTTTGGTGGTTCGGAAACAGGGAACATGGTTGAGAAAAACACCAGAATTATCGGCGTTTTACTCGCACTTCAAGTGACGTGACTGGAGTCGTAGTGAGTTGCGAGATTTTTTCACACAATGACGCTTCCAAAAACTTCATTTCGGTTGCCCAATGCGGATCATCAACTTCAACGATGAGTCTTGAGTCAACCAACTTGACCGGCTGCACGTGAGCTGCGACGGCTGCGCCAACCAAATTGGTCCATGCACCAAAGACGCCTTTCACGCTGGCGGCATCATCAGAACCCAGTGAAGCCAATA
>JBILFO010000158.1:0-3036 GCA_044351505.1 Ilumatobacteraceae bacterium | reverse complement strand
CTTCCAATGCCTGGGCGATTCTGGGACTGCGAGCGTTGTTTTTCTTATTGGCCGACATGCGCGAGCGATTCGTTTACATGCCACATACGATCTCGGCGTTGCTTATTTATGTCGGTGCCAAGATGACCTTGGCATGGCGTGGGTTCCATATTCCTGTTGCCATTTCGCTCGGCATCATCATTAGTTTTCTTGTCATCGGTGTGCTCGCATCAGTTGCTGCCAACAAGCGGCAAACCCCGAACATCTAGAAACAGCCAAGTGCTGCGGGCGCGCCAACTAGTGTCTCGCGCGTGGCCATCGCAGACGACGACGTAGAACGGGTGCGCATGGCGCAGCCGATTTCGGCGGTCATTAGCAACTATGTGGCACTCAAGCGTGCGGGTCGCAATTTTCTGGGCCTCTGCCCATTTCATGGCGAAAAAACCCCGTCGTTTAACGTGCGTGACGAAACCGGTCGCTACAAGTGTTTTGGTTGCGGTGCGTCGGGGGATGTGTTCAAGTTCGTGCAAGAAGCCGAACGAATGGATTTCGTGGGTGCCATCGAGCACCTGGCGGCCAAGGCGGGCATCACGCTCACCTACACCACGGGTGGGCCGTCGCCTGATCGTCAGCGCAACAAAAAGTTGCTGGAGATCATGGAGCAAGCAGTGGAGTGGTATCACCAGCGATTGCTGACTGCACCCGACGCCAAAGAAGCCCGCGAGTACCTGCGCACGCGTGGCCTAAGCGGTGATGTGGCCCGACAGTTTCGACTCGGCTGGGCACCAGACGCCTGGGATGCCCTCGGTAGCGACTTGGGAGTGGGTGTCGAGTTGCTGCGTGATTGTGGCTTGGCATTCACCAACAGTCGCGGGCGCTTGCAAGACTCGTTTCGCGCGCGCGTGATGTTTCCGATCTTTAAAGATTCAGGTGAAGCAGTGGCGTTCGGTGGGCGAGTGTTGCCAGGCAGCACCGACCCAGCGAAATACAAGAACTCTGCTGAGTCAAAAATTTATGCCAAATCCAAAACGCTCTACGGTTTGAACTGGGCCAAATCTGATGTGGTGAAAGCCGACCAAATCGTGGTGTGCGAGGGATACACCGACGTGATCGGTTTTCATCGCATCGGGTTTACGCGTGCTGTGGCCACGTGCGGCACTGCATTGACTGAGGACCACGTGCGGTTGATGAAACGATTTGCTAACAATGTGGTGCTGGCATTCGATGCTGATGCCGCTGGTCAGGGTGCTGCCGAGCGGTTCTATGAGTGGGAGCGCAAGATTGATATTCAAGTCAAAGTCGCGCGTCTGAGCGGGGGCAAAGACCCAGGCGACCTAGCCGACAGCGACCCGCAAGGTCTGCTGGCAGCAGTCGATCAACCCGAAGCCTTCATGGCATTTCGTGTGCGACGCGTGGTTGACGGGGCCTCGTTGGCCACCCCCGAAGACAAGCGGCGGGTGATGGATCGCGCGTTGGCAATCATTAACGAACATCCTGATGTGCTCATTCGTCGCGACTATGCGATGCAGTTGGCAATCCAACTCGGCTACAGCGAAAAACAAGACATTGATGACATCGTGCAAAAAGTTGACCGTCAACTCCAAGCCAAACGGGCGCGTAACGATGGCCAGTCGGCGGCGCCATTAGCCAACCGAGAAAATGGCGAATTCGTCATTTTGGCGTTGATGATTCACAAGCTCGATGAAGTTTCGGGCATTGTGTCGGAGGAAGTGTTTGCCGATGACACACATCGGCGGGTGTTCAAAGCGCTCTTGGCCCATCGGGCCAAACCCGAATTAGCTGAAGTTGACCTTGATCCCGATGCCAAAGAGCTGTTGTCGCGGGTGCTGGTGTTCGACGCAGCCCTCGATGCCGACCCGCGCGTTGAAGGCCTCAATTTGTTACGTGCAGCCGTGCGCCGCGAACTCAAGCGTCGGGTAAGCAACACCACAGTTGAGGTCATAACTCGTGATCGCATCATCAAACAGAAGATGGACACGTTGAGTGGGCGCGATGTGCGAGACTCTGACGTGACAGATTTGTTGATGTGGCTGTACGACGTTTGTTCAACGGTGGAGGCGTAGACACATAGTGAGACACCCGCGTATTTCTGGTGGCGATTCGCCCGACACCGTTCGGCAGTATCTCAACGAGATTGGCCAAGTGCCGCTACTTACCTCGGCCGACGAAAAAGTCTTGGGTAAAGCGGTAAAAGACGGCCAAGCGGCCAAATTGAGGCTCGAGGCGGGCAAGGGCAAGCTCACGGCTGCAGACCGCAAACGCCTGCGCGATGAAATCAAAGACGCCGAGAAAGCCAAAGACCGCATGGTGCGTGCCAACCTGCGACTCGTGGTGTCGATTGCGCGCAGGTACGACCGCAAGGAACTCCATCTGTCGGATCTCATCCAAGAAGGCAACATCGGGCTAATGCATGCCGTGGATAAGTACGACTACGAAAAAGGCTTCAAGTTTTCCACCTATGCCACTTGGTGGATTCGCCAGTCGATGACCCGAGCAATGGCCGATCAGGGTCGCAACATTCGCATCCCAGGACACATGATGGAAGTCGTTAACCGGGTGCAGCGCTCAGAGCGCGAACTCACCGCCGAACTGAAACGTGATCCAACACCCGAAGAAGTTGCTGCACGCTGCGATATCACCGTTGAAAAATTGTTTGAGATTCAGCAACTCACTCTTTCCACGGCCAGCCTCGACGCCCCGATCGGAGTCAACGTTGACGACCTGACGGTTGGCGAAACCTTGGCGAGCCCCGATGCTGCCGACCCGCTCAACGAAACTGTGCAACGCGAACTGGTGAATCAGATCGAGAAATCACTGGATGGCCTGCCCGAACGCGAGCGTCGCATCATGTCGATGCGATTTGGCTTGGGCGAATTCATCGGCAAGCAGCACACTTTGGAAGAAGTCGCTGAAAAAGAAGACATCACCCGCGAGCGAGTGCGTCAAATCGAGCAAAAGACGCTGGCTCGCATGCGCCACCCACACAACAACAGCGGGCTGCGTTCATTCGTAGAAGACGAGTAGCCTGACGAAGCC
>JBILFO010000157.1:0-3055 GCA_044351505.1 Ilumatobacteraceae bacterium | reverse complement strand
ACGCGACGCTCGATTGCAGTATGAATGTCTTCGTCGGTGGCCGTCAGAACGAATGTTCCATCGGTGAACTCAGATTCCACCTGGCGCAACGCCGCAACGATTGCTTCGCTGTCTACTCGCGGCAACACCCCGCACTCCCCCAGCATCTGCACATGGGCAACTGACCCAGCAATGTCGTCACGCCAAAGTCGGGCGTCAAAACCAATGCTGGCGGTGTAAGCCATGAGCGAGTCGGCAGGCGCTTCGTTGAAGCGCCCGTGCCACAAATGTTTGTCGTTCATCGCGCAGCCTTAGACAACCCGGCCAGCACTCGCAAATCGGTTGCTAGACGCTTGGCGCCATATTTTGCTTCGGCCACACAAAACAACGTGTCGTCACCCGCGACGGTGCCCACGATGCCCTTGATGCGCGAGCGATCTAACGCCGATGCCACGACATGTGCACAGCCTGGCGGGGTGCGAATAATTACCATTGGGTCGCTGTACTCCACCTCGGCCACCCATTCCGACAGCACTCGACGCAATTGATCTTGCGGCGCGAGACGATCGGGTGCAAAATCAGGAATCGCATAGGCCGCTTCACCTTTGCGCACGCGCACTTTGACCGCGCCCAAATCTTCGAGGTCACGCGACACCGTCGCCTGCGTCGCCTCGATGCCGGCTTTATCGAGCAGCTCGAGCAGCATCGGTTGATTGGTAACGGCTTGTTCGGCAATGATGCGCGCAATGGTTTGCTGTCGCTGCACTTTGCTGGTCATTTGGTGTCACCTTTCGTAATGTCATTTGCTTCACACAAAAAGGCCAGCAGTCCGCGTGCTGCATGCATTCGGTTGTGAGCTTGGCGTTCAACGCGGCTGGCGGGGCCATCGATGACTTCGGCGGCAACTTCAACCCCGCGATGCGCCGGCAAGCAATGCATAAAAATCGCCGAGCGGTCAGCTACAGCCAGCATCGATTCGTTCACTTGGAATTCCGCAAAATCTTTAAGACGCTGTTCGGTGTCGGCTTCTTGCCCCATGCTCACGAACACATCTGTGTGCACGGCGTGGGCACCGACCGCCGCCGCTTGCGCTTCATCAAATGCTTCGACACTGGCTGCCCCGAGTGCAGCGATGCGTGCCAACTCATTATCGCTAGCGCCATAACCGCGCGGGCTTGCCAGCCGCAGATGCATGCCCTCTAACGCACAGGCTTCGGCCAACGATCGCGCAACGTTGTTGTAGTCACCAATCCACGCGACTGTCTTGCCCTTCAGCGAACCGAACTCTTCGCGCATGGTCAACACATCGGCCAGGCTCTGCAGCGGGTGCGAAATGTCGCTCAACATATTGATGATCGGCACCGAATCAACCGATGCCATGCGCTCGAGCACACCATGGTCAAACACCCGCGCTGCAAGCATTGCGTGATAGCCGGCCATGATGCGCGTGATGTCTTCGACGGTTTCGCGCACATCAAAACCCACTTCCTCGCCTCGCGTGTAAATGGGATGACCACCGAGTTGCACTACCGCCATTTCCATCGATTGACGGGTGCGATTGGATGGTTTTTCAAAAATAAGCGCCACGCCATAATCAGCCAACGGCCAGCCCAGCGATTCTTGGCGATGGGTGGCAAGCTCCAGCACCCGCGCCAGCTCATTGCGGCTCAGATCCACTGTGTTAAGAAAATGTCTCATGCCAACACCTCCGTCAGAATTGCCATTGCTTCACCAATTTCGTCAGCCGTCACCGTGATGGGTGGAGCCAGACGCAACGCAGTGGCAGTAACTGCATTTGTTACCAGCCCTCGCTCCAGCATCGCTGCCTGTTTTGCCTTGGCATCAACACCCTCCCCCAACTCGACGCCGAGCAAGAGCCCACGGCCACGCACCGACTTGACTGCAGGCAAGCGCTGCAGCTGCGATGTGATGAGCTCACCTTTTTCGCGCGCTAGTCGCGGTGCATCGATTCGGCGCATGATGTCAATCACGGCGCACACTGCTGCGGTGGCAATTGCCGTGCCGCTATACGTGCTGCCATGATCCCCAGGCACAAACACCTTGGCAATTTCGCGTGGCGCCCACAATGCGCCTACTGGCATTCCGTTGCCCATTGCCTTGGCCAGCATCACGACATCCGGTTGCACACCAGCATGCTGAAAAGCAAACCAGTCACCTGTGCGCGCAAAGCCAGTCTGCACTTCGTCAATCATCATGAGTGCACCGCGTTCGGTGCACAACTGACGCACCTGTTGCAGCCACTCGTTGGTGGCCGGTACCACGCCACCTTCACCCTGCACGCACTCCACCAGTACTGCTGCAACACTTCCGTCGACGACGGCCTCAAGTGCGGCAATGTCACCAAATGGCACATGCACGAAACCCTCGGGCATCGGCTGAAACGGCTCGTGTTTTGCCGGCTGTCCTGTTGCTGCCAGTGCCGCCAGCGTGCGGCCGTGAAAACTTCCGAGCATGCTCACCACTTTGTGGCGCCCTCGCCCGCCGAATTTGCGCGCCAATTTGATGCCCGCCTCGTTGGCTTCGGCACCCGAGTTGCAGAAAAATACCTGACCGCCACCGCCCAAGAGTTCATCAACCATCCCCGCAGCGCGTGCCGCTACCGGGTTGGCAAAAAAGTTGCTCACGTGCAACAAGGTGTGCGCTTGTTCGGCAATGGCATCGGCAATCTCGGGATGCGCGTGCCCAAGCGAGGTCACCGAGATGCCTGACAAGAAGTCGAGATAGCGCTTGCCGTTGGCATCCCACAGTTGTGTGCCTTCGCCGCGCACAAACATCACTTGCGGTGCGCCGAACACCGGCATGAACGGGCAGTAATCACCCATCTGCACCCCTGCCGCTGGAGTTGCACCAAATGCGTGGCTGGTCATTGCGCTACCTTGTCGGACACAAACACCTTGTCGGGCACAAACACCTTGTCGGGCACAAACATAGTTCCCACTCCGGTATCGGTGAGCAGTTCTAACAACGCCACGTGTGCCACTCGCCCATCGAGGATGTGAGCAGCACTCACCCCACCCTGCACGGCGTGCAGGCAACTTTCCACCTTCGGAATCAT
>JBILFO010000046.1:0-11594 GCA_044351505.1 Ilumatobacteraceae bacterium | reverse complement strand
TGGTGCGCTGCCACTTTCGTAGTGGAGAAAGCAAACCGAGGAGTCGATGCTCGACTCGGTGAGTGGCACTAGGGCCACAGAAGAACCCTCGCGCCGACGATGCGCAGCGATTGCTCGCGTGCGTCACCGTCGGCGACGAAGAAAAAGCGTGTTTAGCGCTTCTTTTTTGCGGGCTTCTTTGCCGAGGCCGGAGCCTTTGGCGCTGAGGTGTTGAGTTTTGGAGCAGCAACTGCACCAAGTGCCACGTCTTTGAAACCCTTCAGCGCGGTGATCTTGGCAACTGTTTTTGCCTTGATCTGGATCTGCTCACCCGTTGCTGGGTTGCGACCAATGCGCGCTGGGCGCTTCTTCTTGAAGAACTTAGCGAAGCCTGAGATATTGACGATCTCACCCTTGGCCACATTGGCCAGGATGACATCAACAGTTCCCTCGATGACGGCTTTCGCCACTTTCCTCTCGACGTTTGAATGGAGTGCTACTGCGTTGATTAGTTCGTTTTTCTTCATAGATGCCCACCCTATTACACAGGTGGTGGATGGCTGGGTGATACTTCGCTGATGCCTCGGTAGTACCTCGGCGGTACCTAGGTGAGGTGTCTGGTGGCTTAGAAGCGCACGCGACACACACGCGGGCCATGCACCTGGCCACCCGCCCAGGTGACGGCGGCAGGGTCAACAAGGCTGAACTTAGGAATGCGCTCGAGCCATACCTGGAGCGCCACTCGGAGTTCGAGTCGGGCCAGGTTCGAGCCAGCGCAACGGTGGATGCCCGAGCCGAAAGCCACGTGGCGGTTGTGCTCACGATCCAAGATGACCTCGTCGGGGTGCTCAAACTGGCGTGGGTCACGGTTAGCAGCCGGAAAGGCCATCAAAATGCGGTCGCCGGCCTTCATTGGGCAGCCTTGAAACTCGGTATCGCGGTCCACGATGCGAGCCATGGTGACAGGCGAGTAGGCCCGCAACAGCTCTTCGACGGCTGTCGGCCAGAGGTCGGGATTGGCGCGCAACTGCTCGCAGTGTTCGGGGTGGCCGGCCAAGTGCCACAGTGACGAGCCGATGGCGCTCCAGGTGGTGTCGATGCCCGCAACGAGCATGAGGTTGCAGACCCCGAGCACGTACTGATCGGTGACCGGATACTTGTCGCCCGAGTTGAGTAGGTCAGTGATGAGGTCGTTCTCGCGCGGGTTCTTTTTGCGATCATCAAGTTGGGTCTGGAAAAAATTCAGAATCTTGAGGCGGCTTTCCAGTCGCACTTTCGGATCAGTGAGCCCCACCTCGAGCACGCCGCGCACCCAGCTGGTGAATTCGTCGGCCATCTCCATCGGCACACCAAGTAAGAGCGCGATGACGCGTACCGGAATTTGTTGGGCGTAGTCGGTTCCCGCATCCGCCTCGCCTTTGGCGATGAACTTGTCGATGAGCTGATTGCACAACTCGCGGGTGCTTTGTTCGTATTTGGCCACGGCCTGCGGCGCAAACACGGGGAGGATGAGTCGGCGGTGCCAGTGGTGGTCGGGTGGATCGCTCGTGATTGGAGGTGCGGCAACACCGGCGTAGGGACCTTCAACTTGCCCGGGGGGCCGTGGTGTCACAATGATTTCGCGTGAAGTGAAAATTTCGTGTTCCTGCGCGATGGCGACTACGTCGTCATAACGAGTAGGCAACCACGAGCCACCCCAGCGATCAGAGTGGGCGACCGGGCATGCTGATTCACGAATCTCGCTCATGGTGGGATATGGATCACGCACGAACTCGGGGTCAAAAATATTGAAGTCAGTGGTGGGGTCGTTGACCGGCCCAGAGTTTTCTTCAAGTGTCGTCATGGCTACTCCTCGATGATGATTGCGTCTTCAGGGCAGTTGGCTCGGGCCCGGCGGGCCTTGGCGTGCAACTCGGCGGGCAAGTCACCGACGATGAGCACCGTGGCGTGGCCAAGTTCGTCGCTACCAAACACCTCGGGTGCAGCAATTGAACACATTTGTTGACCTTGGCATGAGGCCTCGTCTACTCGTACGCGCATGACGTCAGATTAGTTGTGGCTCGTCATCCGAGCGCAGTCGGGGTAAAGCCTTTCCACGGTGCGGCGGTTTCAAGCTGGGCCGCCACCCGCAACAACACATCGTCGCGTCCATAGGCCGCCACGAGCTGCACCCCTACGGGCAGACCAGTTACGGTACGGCCCATCGGCAGGCTGATGGCCGGTTGGCCCGACATGTTGAACTGGGCAGTGAAACGCACCCACTCATTGGCCAATCGTGATGGCTTAAATGGGTCAGCGGGGTCATTCGTGAATGACCCGACGGGGAACGGGATGCGTGCCAGGGTGGGTGTGAGCAACAGATCAAAACCGTCATACCACCACTGGGCAAGTGATCGGCGGAACGTTGCTGCTGCGGCTACTGATTTTGCATAATCAACAGCCGATGATCGGGCTGCATATTCGGCTTGTGCCCAGTTCACCGCTTCGATGTCGTCGCTTGTGGCTGGGCGGCCGAGCAACGCGGCAAGCGAATCGCGAGACACCGCCTGGTTGGCAGCCCACATCGCCCCGAATCGCGGGGGGAACGTCGCGTCGGCCATTGCTTGCGGGTACGACTCTTCAACGCTGTGGCCGAGTGATTCGAGCAACTTCGCAGTAGCGCGTGTTGCATCTCGACATTCGTCGTCGACTCGCGCACCGTGCGGGTCGTGATCGAGCATCCCGATACGCAGCCGTTCGACGGGTGCGCCAACCTCGGTGAGAAATGGTCGTGCTGGTGCTGGTGCAATCACACCATCGCCGACTCCGGCACCGTGCACGGCGTCGAGCAGGGCAGCGGTGTCAGCCACGGTGTGGGTGACTGCAAGTTGCACACTCAGCCCTGCTTCGTCGCCGAGTGGCGCCATCGAAACGCGACCGCGACTTGGTTTTAAACCAACGAGGCCATTGCACGACGCCGGAATCCGAATGCTGCCACCACCATCACTGGCATGGGCAAGTGGCACGATGCCGGCGGCCACTGCGGCGCCTGCGCCACCGCTCGAGCCACCGCAGGTGCGTGACAAGTCGTGTGGGTTGCGAGTTGGGCCCCACGCTTCAGGTTCGGTAACAGGCAGGCTGCCCCACTCACAACTATTCGTGCGCCCAAATGGAATGAGGCCGGCGGCCACGAAGCGTGCCGCCAGTTCAGAGGTCTGCTGTGGAACGTAATTCATCGCTTTGATGGCTTTGTTGCCGTTGGAAATTTGTTGCCCGGCATACAAGATGCCGAGATCTTTGAACAGTGTCGGCACGCCGTGGAAAGGCGCGTCGCTGCGCTGTGCGTCGGCAGTTTTCGCCAACTCACGTGCATGATCGAGCCACGTGATGGTGACTGCGTTGACTTGAGGGTTGAATGCTTCGTACCGTTCGATTGCAGCATTGAGCAGTTCTGATGGTGAAGCCTTGTTCTCTCGCACGAGCCGTGCTTGATCAAGCGCTGACATAAATCGTGTCTCGCGTGCAAAGGGTGATAACGCCATTCATCACTAACCTAATGAGGTCGTGACGCCGCAACATTCATCGGGGCGCGCCTCCGTCTTTGAAGTGTTGCGGGCACCTTCGGTTGGCGCCTACATCGGCGCAAATGTATTGCTGTACATGGGCCTCTCGCTTCAGGTCACCACGTTGGCAAAGCAGGTCTACGACATCACTCGACGCGAGTTGGATTTGGGCTTTCTCGGCCTTGCAGAGTTTCTGCCGATTGCGCTGCTGGTATTCGTCTCGGGCACCGTTGCCGATCGCTTCAATCGCAAGCGCGTGTCGCAATTTGCAATCCTTGGCGAACTTGCGTCGGCCTTGCTCTTGATGTTGTACGCATCGACACGACCAACGAGCGTTGTGCCAATTTTTGTGATTGCAATTTTGTACGGCACCGCCCGTGCGTTTCTGGCGCCATCGATGCGTCCCATCGCTGCCGCGATTGCACCCGAGGGGCGATTACCGCAAATGATTGCGCTTTATTCCACAGTGTGGACGTCAGCAGGAATCATCGGGCCGGCATTGTCTGGGTTTTTGTATTCCGTGTCGCCGGTGCTGGCGTACGGTTCAGGCTCCGGGTTGATCATTTTGGCGTTCAGTTTGTTCTCGGCCGTTCGCGTGCCGGCAACCAAGCGCGGTGCCGACTCTGGAGAGCGGCCCACAGTGCGCTCGGCAGTAGAGGGGCTGAGTTACATCCGTCGCTCGCCAATTTTGTTTGCCGCAATCTCGTTGGATTTGTTCGCTGTGCTGTTCGGTGGTGCAGTCGCCCTGCTGCCGGTGATTGCCGAAGAGCGGCTAGGGGTCGGCAACATTGCCTATGGATGGCTGCGCGCAGCAGCAGGGATTGGCGCAGGTGGAGTCGCTCTGCTGCTTGCCGTGCGACCGCTACGACGCCATGTTGGTAAGTGGCTACTAGTTGCCGTGGCAGTCTTCGGTGTTGGCACCATCGTGCTCGGTCTCACGCGCACGTATTGGATTGCCTTCGTTGCAATTCTGTTCATTCACGGAGCCGACATGGTCAGCGTGTTCGTGCGTGGGTCGATCGTGCCGCTCGTTACGCCAGATGACAAGCGTGGTCGCGTGTCCGCCGTGGAGAACGTGTTCATTGGCGCGACCAATGAACTCGGCGCCTTCGAATCCGGTGTGGCTGCACATGCCGTCGGTGTGCCCGCTACGGTCGTCGGTGGTGGTGTGCTCACGCTTGGCATCGTGGGCGTGTGGTGGTTCAAATTCAAAGACATGCGCAACGTAGACCGCTTCGAAGAGTTGAAACCAGTATGAGAACGTTCGCTCGGAGTGCGCTCGTAGCGACATTGTTGTTTGCCGGATGTACGAGCGAATCCAGCACCGGTCAAAACGGCGTGCTCGACGGTATTGGCCGACTGCCGGGATACGACTTCTGGGCGCCGGTCACGTTGCCTGATGGCGTGGCACTCGGTTTGCCGGTGCTCGAGGGAGGGCCAGTGGGTGGACGAGTGGATGGCAACCGTGTGCTGTTGGTGGGGGATTCAATCCTTGCGTCGACTGCCAAGCGCTACGGCAACGAGATGTGCAACACGCTCGAGCCGTTGGGTTGGCAGATTGCAGTAGAAGCAGAACCGGGTCGCTTCGCTGAATTCGGCGTGCGTGTCTTGCAGTCGCGAATTGATGCCATATGGGATGTGGTGGTGGTCTACCTCGGCACCAACTACGAAGGCAACGAGTCGTCGCTGCGTACACAGTTTGAAAAAATGTTTGAGACCACCCGCGGGGTGGAAACCGTGGTGTTGACAACAGGTGTGTTTCGTGATGCCCAAAAAACGGTGAACAAAGTGATTAAAGAAGTGGCCGGAGAGTTTGACCATGTGAATGTGTTGGATTGGGCGCCTGTGACAAAGGTGAAAGGCATCAATAGCGCCGACAAAATTCACCTCTCCGACCTTGGTCGCGCCGCACTAGCTCAAACCATTGGACGAGCGCTCGACTATGCGCCGTATCGCGAAGCGTCATGTCTTGACCCGCGATTCCGCGACGACTCGGCGATCAATCGGCAGCCGGTGGAGACGACGCTTCCTTAGTTTCAGCTGCGCGGGCGGCTTTTCGTTGTGCGGCACGCTCTTTGGCTTGGGCGGTAGTGATCTCGCGGTGGTGTGCGCGACACAGCACCTCTAGCCCACCCACCCCGTTGTGGTCGGGGCTCAAGTGATGATGACAACCCGGGCCATAACCAGCGCCTTGGCGCGCAGTGCGGTGGTTGACCTCACAGTCGCGACGCTCGGCGCGGCAGCCACGTTGTTCACAAAAATATTTGGCACGACGTTTGGCTGCTGCGCGCGCAAAACGCCAGATGTGGTTGCGTTGGTAGTTGCGGGCGCATCCATTGCTGCACCACGTGCGGCGGCGAGGTGCCGTGATCACTGTGTTGCACCATTGGCATCGACTTGGTTCGCCTTTCCAGGCCGAGAGTGGGCAACTGATGCGCTCTTGTTCAAGCACGGAAAGTTCACCCGCTGCACGCACCGGTGCAGACCCACGCCGAGGCCGGCGTGGTTTACGCGCGGATGTTGACCGGCGTCGCGCGCGTCGCATCGACCATGTCGAAAAAATCGTTGCCTTTGTCGTCAATCACGATGAAGGCGGGGAAGTCGCGCACTTCGATTTTCCACACGGCTTCCATGCCGAGTTCGGAATACTCGAGCACATCAACTTTGGTGATGCAATCTTGGGCCAGGCGAGCCGCAGGGCCGCCAACTGAACCGAGATAAAAGCCACCAAATTGCTTGCAAGCGTCGGTGACTTGCCGCGAACGATTGCCCTTGGCCAGCATCACCAGACTGCCCCCGGCCTTTTGAAACTCAGCAACGTACGAGTCCATACGGCCCGCAGTGGTTGGGCCAAATGCACCCGAGGCAAAACCAGCTGGGGTCTTTGCTGGGCCGGCGTAATACACGCAATGGTCTTTGAAATAGTCGGGTAGTACACCGTCGCGTTCGAGCACTTCTTTGAGTTTTGCGTGGGCAATGTCGCGGGCCACCACCATTGGCCCTGTGAGCATCACGCGGGTTTTCACCGGATGTTTGGAGAGTTCGCGAAGAATATCGGCCATCGGTTGGTTCAAATCGATGTTGACCACCTCGCCACCAAGTTCGCCAAAACTTACGTCGGGCATGAAGCGCGCTGGGTCGGTTTCGAGTTGCTCGAGAAAAATGCCGTCACGGGTAATTTTTCCGAGTGCTTGACGATCGGCACTGCATGAAACGGCCATGGCCACCGGGCAACTTGCACCGTGGCGCGGCAGGCGGATGACGCGCACGTCGTGACAGAAATACTTGCCACCGAATTGTGCACCAATGCCGGTTTGTTGGGCGAGTTTCAACACCTTTTGTTCGAGATCGAGGTCGCGGAAGCCGTGCCCGGCTGCACTGCCCGCCGTGGGAAGCGAATCGAGGTAGTGAGTGCTGGCAAGTTTGGCAACTTCAACTGCGTACTCGGCCGACGTGCCGCCGATGACGACTGCCAAGTGATACGGCGGGCAGGCTGCCGTGCCGAGAGTCTTCATTTTTTCAAACAGCCAGGGCAGCAGCGTTTTTTCGTTGAGCAGAGCTTTGGTTTCTTGAAACAAGTAGCTCTTGTTGGCTGAGCCGCCACCTTTGGCGATGAACAAGAACTTGTATTCATCGCCGTCGACTGCGGCAATCTTTATCTCGGCCGGCAAGTTGGTGCACGTGTTGACTTCTTCGTACATCGACAACGGTGCCAGCTGGCTGTATCGCAGGTTGCTGGTGAGGTAGGTGTCATAGACGCCTCGCGAGATGGCTGCGTCATCGGCGCCACTGGTGAGTACGAACTGGCCTTTCTTTGCCTTCACGATGGCGGTGCCAGTGTCTTGACACATTGGCAGCACTCCACCGGCTGCGATCGACGCATTCTTCAGCAAGTCAAGAGCCACGAAGCGATCGTTTTCACTTGCTTCGGGGTCGGTGAAAATATTGGCGAGTTGCTGCAGATGCTCGGGGCGCAAGAAATGGGCAATATCGCGCATCGCTTCGGCGACCAGACGGGTGATTGCAGCAGCATCAACCCGCAAAAATTCACCAAGTTCGGTTTTTGCCACCGAAACACCGTCGCGAGAAACAAGTCGGTACTTCGTGGTGTCTGCGCCGAGTGGCAGCAACTCGACGTGAGCGAATGGCTCGGGAGTAGTCATCAGACCAAAGCCGGCGAACCGACAAATGCGCCAGGGTCACCAGGCGCGGGTATGAGCGGCTTGCTCCATGCCACTGTTTGGGCAACTTGTTCGGTGACCGCGCGCCACTCGAGGGGGTTCCAGCCTTCGGCGCGGACCACCACTTGGCCATCGATGCGCAGAAATACGAATGCCGGAAGCGTAGAGAGTGCTAGTTGTTTCACGAAGGTGCGATCTGGGTCGCAGAAGACGAGGGTTTCGCTAGCTATCGGCCCCAAAAATGCCCGTGCTTCATCGGGTGTCGCAGTTACTACATAGTTAGTGCGCACGCTCGAGCCTGCGAACTGGGCGAGAATCCGCCGAGCAGTGGGCAACAGCCAGGCACTTTCGTTGGTGAATGGGTCAAGTACGACGGTCAAGAGATGAAACGTTGTAAGCCAGTCACGCAATGGACGTGCCTGGCCCTCGAGCGGCTGCAGCAGGGTGTCAGATGAGGGCGTAATCACAACAGCGACGGTAGCAAGTCGCAAGTACAGTCTTGGCAATGCACCCGATCGAGCGATTGCGATATGTGGCACGCGCTGACGGTGCGGGCCCTGGCGTGCTCGTGCGTGAGACCGGGCTGGCACTTTGCGATATGAACTTAGACCCACAGTCACTGGTGTTGGCTTGCCGGCGGATCGTTGAGCGGCACCCGACGATGGCACAGCTGTGGTGGCTGTGCGCCCATGTGTTGGCTGCGCCGGATCCTTTTTCGAAGGCGCGCGAATTGGCGCTCGTGGTGGAGCACGACGAGACACCCGGGCATTTGGATGATGTGTTGCCCGATGATGCGCGCGCAATGATTGTGGGCTGGCCGTTTACCACTGTGAAGTGTTTGGCCCAGCGAGGCGACGCGCTCATGTTGGTGGCCGATAGCCATGGCGAAGGCGAAGCGCTCGTAGAGCGCCTGCATGACGCAGACATCGCAGCCGAGCTCGTGCCTTTTGAGTACATGTCGGCAGCAGTTGGCACTGCCGACGTGGTCATCATTGAAGCGTTGGCGTGCGGCGCCAGCAGCGTGCTGGCCGTGGGGGGATCACGCGCAGTGGTTGACACTGCAGTTGCCCAAGGCAAACAAGTGTGGCTGGTTACCGGCGTGGGCACACGCCTGCCGACCATGTTGTGGGCTGGCATGCTGAGCGCACTGCAAATCAACGACGACTGGCGGGCCGGGCTCGACGTCGTCGATGTGAATCGCTTTACGCGCGTGGTTGGCCCGCTCGGGCACACCACCGACACTGCCGCCGAATTAGTGGCTGAATGTCCGGCGACGGCTGAGTTATTGCGGCGCAGCGTCATCTAGTCTGTTCGGCATGTCACCACGCTCCCGCGACCTACCTCGCCGCTCTTGTTTGTCAATTCCTGGCTCATCAGAAAAAATGATGAGCAAAGGCCCTGGCATCGCTGCCGACATGGTGTTCTTGGATCTCGAAGATGCCGTTGCACCGAAAGAAAAAGAAGCCTCCCGCGCCAAGATTGCGCACGCCATCAAGACCCAGGACTGGGGCGACAAAGTGATGTGCGTGCGCGTTAACGACTGGAGCACCAAGTGGACTGCTTACGACATCATGGAAGTTGTCGGTGGCGCGGGCGCGCGACTTGACGAAATCATGCTGCCCAAGGTGGAATCAGCCGCCCAAATTGTGGCCACCGACTTGTTATTGCGGCAGGTGGAAATTGCCAACGGCCTGCCAGTTGGGCACATCGGTATCGAAGCACAGATCGAAACCGCGCGCGGGCTCATCAATGTAGAAGAAATTTGCGCCGCCAGCCCACGCATCGAGACCATCATCTTTGGGCCTGCCGACTTTGCCGCCAGCATGGAAATGCCGGTGCTCACGGGTGGTGTGCAAATTGCCGACTACCCAGGCGATCACTTTCATTACGTCTTCAACAAAATCTTGATGGCTGGTCGCGCCAACGGGCTACAAGTAATCGACGGCCCGTACCTCTACATTCGCGACGCTGACGGTTTCCGCGATTATTGCAAGCGCACTCGCACGCTCGGCTACGACGGCAAGTGGGCGCTGCATCCGGATCAGGTGGCGATTTTGAACGAAGTGTTTTCGCCAACCCAAGAGCAGTTTGATCGTGCGTGCGCAATTCTCGATGCCTATGAAACAGCAACCGAGGGTGAGGGCAAAGGCGCGGTGATGTTCGGTGATGAAATGATCGACGAGGCCAGTCGCAAGATGGCACTCAAGTTCATTTCGCGTGGTTCACGCTCCGGTTTGCAACGCTCAAAATAGTCGTCACTAATGACCAAACGCTTCGACGGCGTGCTGTTCGATGCCGGTGGCATTTTTGTGGTGCCCGACCCCATCGCAACGGCGATGGCAATCGCTCCTTTCGGTGGTGCCACTGACACTGGTGTGCTGGTGCGTTGTCACTATGCCGGTATGGAGGCGTTGGATGCAGTTGCTAGCAAACGCGCCGACGCATCAATTGACAAAATCACCTGGGACACCTACCGGTACGCCTATGTGCGAACCGCGGGCGTGGCCGACGACGAAGTGGAACCGGCGGCGCTGGCCATGCGTCGGTTATTTTCGCCCCAGTATTGGCAGTTTCCGTTGCTGGAATCCGTGGCTGCGTTAGCCCAGCTACATCACCGCAAAGTGCCGATTGGTGTGGTGTCTAACGCCAGCGGTCAGATCGAAGCAACACTCAACAATTTGTGTATCTGTCAGGTGGGGCCTGGTGCGGGTGTGCCGGTGAGCATCGTGACCGATTCGCACGTAGTCGGTTACGCCAAACCCGACCCACTTATTTTTAGCGACGCCATTGCTGCCCTGAATCTGCCACCCGAGCGAGTGGCATATGTGGGTGACTCATACGTAAACGATGTCGGCGGCGCGCGAGCAGCCGGATTGGTGCCGTTGCTGTACGACCCGTTCGACGACCATGTCGAGTACGACTGTGAGCGACTTCGTTCTCTGCACGAACTGCTGGAGTTCGTGGAATAAGACGTGTCTAATGAGGCCTAGTTAACTAAGCCGTGCTACTTAAGCCTGCACGCTCTCGACGAGGCGGCGGGCAATCACCTTCAAGCACAGCGTTTCGTCGGCGCCTTCAAAAATTGACAGCACGCGGGCATCGACGTACAAGCGACTCACCGGGTATTCCTCGGCGTAGCCGTAGCCACCATGAATCTGCATTGCTTCGCGGGTGACCCACTCGGCTGCTTTACACACGTATGCCTTCACCATGCTGGCTTCCATTGCGCCTTCGCCTTTGCCCATCATCTTGGCCACTGCATAACTGAACTGGCGGGCTGCTTGGATGATCACTGACATGCGCCCGAGCTTTACTTGGGTGAGTTCGTAGTCGATGATGTTCTTGCCGAACACATTGCGATTGTTGGCATAGTCGTAGGCCGCTTCGTAAGCCGCTTGCATCAAACCAACTGCTCGGGCTGCGGTTTGCAGACGGCCATTTTCAAAACCTTCCATTTGAAAATAGAAACCCTTGCCCAGACCTTCTTGTTCACCGATCAAATGGTCGGCGGGCACGAACCAGTCCTCGATTGCGATTTCGTACGAGTGCATGCCGCGATAACCGATGGTGTCGATCGGGCGGCCTTCCATTTTTCCGCCGCCGTCTTGGTTGAACATAAAACCATGCGCGTCGCCTAATGGCTTGGGCACGATGAACAAACTCAGCCCACGGTGCGATTTGGTGCGGTCGGGGTCGGTGCGCGCCAGCAGCATGAGCACGTTGGCGCGAGCACCGAACGTGCACCAGGTTTTGACGCCATTGATGACGTAGCCATCGACACCGTCGCGCTGTGCTGCAACTGCGGTGGTTTTTAGTGAGGCGACGTCGCTGCCGTAGTCGGGTTCGGTAACGGCAACAGCGACCATGACCTCGGCGGTCGAGAGTTTGGGCA
>JBILFO010000156.1:0-3156 GCA_044351505.1 Ilumatobacteraceae bacterium | reverse complement strand
TAGCCCGGCTGGGTCGCGTGGCTGGTCGACGGTGAAGCCGTCATAATTTTCGATGAGCCCTTCAGCGAGCAGTCGATAACGCTGCACGCCAGTTGGTGCACCAAGTGGCCCGACGGCAATCATCACGCGCGGTTCATCTGGGTGCTGCATCCAGCCACCGTCATCGTCGGCAATGCGCATGGTGAGAATGCGACCATCATCATCAATGTCTTGCATATGCAGACCGGGCCAACGGTGCCCATCACGCCAGGGCCACGAGCGCACACTTGATCGATGAAACAGCGGGCGATCAAGAAGAGCATCTTCGACCCCGTCAGGGTTCACACGTGGGGCGATATAAAACGTGCGGGTGCGCAATGCCTCGCGCACTGTTGCATCACCCGCAAGGTGCTTGGTTACTAAGTGGTGGATGATGTACAAAGCCGCAACGCCACCGGTGACTTCGGTGGCATGAATATTCGCGTCGATCCAATGCGCTGGCTTGGTGTGGTGTTCCCCAGTTGTTGAATCAGTGATGGTGGCCACGAGCAAATCGCGACCCAGATGTGATTGCCCGTAGCTCTCAATGGTGAGCAGCGTTGGGTGCGCAGCTGCCAGGGTGCGCAGCCAGGTGGCCATTTCGTCGTAGCGCAGGAAGCGATCGAAGTCGTAGGTCATTTGTCGAGGCTAGACCTCGGTGAACGCCAGCAGTCAAACAGTTAGCAAAATACCGTGGATGGCGCAGGCGAGGCGAATTTAGGGGAAGGTACGCTCACCAGTAGCGACGCGCATGCCTCATACACCGATATTTCATCACGTAACTGGTGAGTGGCGCGCGCGATGGCGCGGCCGCATTCATGGCGGAGCAGTTCTCGTTGCGCTACCTGCTGGAATCGTGCTGACGCTTTTGGCGTCAGGCCCGTTGGCAACGACGGCAACGGCGATTTATTCAGCATCACTCGTGGCTTTGTTCGGAACCTCGGCGTCGTACCACTTGTTTGCACGCAGCCACCGGGTGCAACACGTCATGCAGCGCATTGATCACTCAATGGTCTATGTATTGATTGCTGGCACGTACACCCCCGTGTGTTTACTCGCGCTGCCTCGAGCGCTTGGTATTCCGCTTCTCGTTGCGGTGTGGTCAATAGCGGTGGTGGGCATCGTGTTAAAGGTCATGTGGAAGGCGCGAAGATTGTCTGCGTCGCTCTATTTGGTGATGGGCTGGATTGTGATCATCGTGCTGCCATGGGTGTATCAGCGGGCAGGGGCCCCGACACTGATGTTGTATGCCACCGGTGGCATCGTGTTTACGACTGGCGCGGTGATGTTTTATCGCCGGTATCCGCGACTCCGACCCGAAGTCTTCGGGTTTCATGAGGTGTGGCATGTGATGACCGTTATCGCGGTGGTCTGTCAGTTCGCGGCGACTGCGCTGCTGTTGCGGTAAAAGCGCAACTAGTCTGAACACCTCACGGGTCGCTAGCTCAGTTGGTAGAGCAACGGACTTTTAATCCGCAGGTCCCGGGTTCGAGCCCCGGGCGACCCACGTGTCAATTCAGTTAGAACAACTCGACCTCTCGGTCGCGGGAATGACCTGTGGGGCTTGTGCCGTCAAAGTCGAAAAAGCCCTCAATCAGATTCCCGGCGTCACAGCCACAGTGAACTTTGCTACCGAGTCGGCTCGCGTCACTTTGACCGACGCAGTCTCCACCCAGCAGGTAATTGAGCGAATCGAAAATGCTGGTTACGGTGCGCGGTTGTTGCAAGACACCACACCCGAGATGCTCGACAAAGAGACTCTTGATCGTGTGGCGATGCTGCGGGCACGACTTGGAGTGTCGTTGGTTGCGGGCCTACCCGTGGTTGCGTTGTCGATGATCTCGGGATTGCAATTCGAAAACTGGAAGTGGTGGGCTTTGGCACTATCACTTCCCGTAGTCATGTGGTCAGCAGCACCGTTCCACAAAGCTGCCGCCATGAACGCACGTCATCGCGCAACCACCATGGACACGCTGATTTCACTCGGCATCATCGCGGCGATGAGTTGGTCGGTATGGGCGTTGGTGTGGGGTGATGCTGCCGACCATGACGGTATGGACATGACCAACATGGACGTAGACCATATTTATCTCGAAGTCGCAGTGGCAGTCACTACTTTTTTGCTGGCTGGTCGTTACTTCGAGGCTCGGGCCAAACGCCGAGCGGGTGACGCGCTTCGCTCACTGTTGGCGTTGGGTGCACGACATGCAACTGTTTTGCGCGACGGCGAAGAGGTGTTGATTGATGCATCTCAGGTGCAGGTCGGCGATTTGTTCATCGTGCGACCAGGGGAGATCATTGCTGCGGACGGCATAGTTTGCGAAGGCAGCTCGTCACTTGATGTTTCGATGCTCACAGGTGAAAGCGTTCCAGTCGACGTAACGGTCGGGGCCAACGTGACGGGCACGACGGTGAACCTGACAGGTCGGCTCGTGGTGCAGGCCACACGCATTGGTGCCGATTCGACGTTTGCGCAAATGACACGCCTTGTACGTGACGCCCAGGCAACCAAGGCGCCGGTGCAAAAACTCGCCGACCGGGTAAGTGGCGTGTTTGTTCCCACCGTGATCGTGATTTCCATAGCAACGTTTGTGGTGTGGTGGGTGATGGGTGACGACATTTCGCAGGCGTTCACCGCTGCAGTTGCTGTGCTAATCATTGCTTGCCCTTGCGCACTGGGGCTAGCGACGCCTACCGCATTGATGGTCGGCAGTGGACGAGCGGCACAGATGGGGATTGTTATCAAGGGTGCCGACGTGCTGCAGGGCACGCGTCGGGTCGACACCGTGGTGTTTGACAAGACAGGCACGGTGACCACCGGAATGATGCAGTTGGTGGATGTTGTGTGTGCTGAGGGTGCAATCCGGTCTGAATTGTTGTCACTTGCCGGTGCGCTCGAACATGCCAGCGAGCATCCGGTTGCCAAGGCAATTGCGACTGCCGCGCGAGCAGAGCGTGGCACGCTGCAGGCCGTAACTGATTTTGAGAATCTGCCGGGGATGGGCACGATTGGTTTAGTCAATGGCACGAGTGTGATGGCAGGTAACGAAACCCTCATGCGTCGAAAACTGGTGCTGATCCCCGCAGCCATGAACGATGCATTGGTTGACGCCCGTACTGGGGGCAATATCGGAATTT
>JBILFO010000045.1:0-11676 GCA_044351505.1 Ilumatobacteraceae bacterium | reverse complement strand
GACAGGTTCTGTCCGATGCGGGTTAAGCCGTAGGTGGCCATCATCGCCAGCAAGAACAGCACGGCGGGCACCTGGGTTTCGGGGGCCAATACTCGTCGGGGGCGAAACACCAACCACAGTGCTGCCGCGACCAACGCGAAGCGCAAAAACAAGATAATGCCGAACGCCGAGTTGAGTGCACCAAACCACGAAAACGGGTTCAGTGATACAACGACCGAGTCACCACTAGCGCGCGCAGCGTGGAGAACCACCACGAAATACATCGAGACCACCGCGCCGATCCAACTAGTGCGCAAGAAGCCTTGCGTGGTGTCGTATTCGTAACCTTCTGGCCAACCCATCACGATGTACATCAAGCCACCGAATACACAGATGACAAACAGGTATTCAAAGATTCGCAACAACCCCAGCAGCAACCCGAAACGCGGCTCGGGCACCACCGTGGTGGTCATGACTTCACCTACAACGGTGGTCACCGTGGTGCCGTCAGCCCCGATTGCAGCAGGAATGGTTTGTTGGGTGACGAGCAAGGTGAAATTGAACGTGCCGAGGCTGCCGATGTTGCGGTTGATCACCCAAGTAACGGTGCATTGGCCGCCAGGTGGCAACGACGCAAGTGGCGCCGAAACAGTTTGCATGTCGGCGGCGATAACCGGTGAACCGAGCGACACCGTCACGCCATCGCAACGCAACAACACCCCGAGTGCTGCAGCATCGTCGGCATCCAACTTGTTGCGGAAGATGAGTTGCAATTGGGTGGGCACCACCGTGAGTGTGGAATTTGGTTGCGGGTTTGACGAAATGACTTCATTGGGAATCGTCGATGCCGCCTGTGCTGTTCCACCGATTGTGGTGAGTAACAACACGCCACCCAGCACCGCGAGTAAGGGCGTCAGTACGGCACGCCGCCAAGGGACAAGAACTCCACGCATGGGCGTGCATCTACCGTACCCAACTCTGGCGGTGTGGTTGTCGCATCAAATTGTGCGGTCACCCGAGGGGTAGGCTCGCTACGAAATGGCCACCCAATCGCTGTATCGCCGCTATCGCCCACGGCGATTTACCGAGCTAAAAGGGCAAGAGCACGTAGTGCGGGCATTGCGCAATTCCGTCGCCAATGATCGGGGTGGCCAGGCATATTTGTTCTCCGGTCCACGGGGCACCGGCAAAACTTCGGCCGCGCGCATCTTGGCCAAGGTGCTCAACTGTGCCAGCCCGAACGAAGGCGAACCGTGCTGCGAGTGCGATTCGTGTTTGGCCATCGAACGGGGTGCAAGTTTTGACGTGCTTGAACTCGACGCCGCTAGCAACAATGGTGTCGACAACATCCGCGAACTTATCGAACGTGCGTCGATGGGCAACCCCGGTCGCCATCGCGTGTTCATTCTCGACGAAGTGCACATGTTGAGTGCCGGCGCCGAAGCTGCATTGTTAAAGACACTCGAAGAACCACCACCACACGTGGTCTTTGTGCTGGCGACTACCGACCCACAAAAAGTAAGCGACACCATTCGTAGTCGCACGCAACACTTGCAATTTCGTTTACTGGCCGCCAAGGAACTCGAAGACCACGTGCGCTGGGTGGTGCAGGATGCCAAACTCGAAGTTTCGGCTGACGCCATTCGGCAGGTGGTCGAGCAAGGCGCGGGGTCGGCACGCGACACGTTGTCGGCACTCGAACTTGTGGTTGCTGGCGGGGGCGAAGCCGAAGTGTTTGTGCGCCCCGAAGATGTGATCGAGTCGTTGATCACCCATGATGCAGCTGCCGTGCTCACTCAAGTTGGTGCAGCAATGCAACGCGGCCACGACCCCAAGGCATTCACCGAACAAATCGTGCGATTCTTGCGAGAGATGTTTTTGTCGTCGATGGCGCCGCAGTTGGTGCAACTCGCCGATGATCACGCCAAGGTGGCTGCAGATATGACTGCGCGATATGGCGTGGCGTCAGTGGTACGGGCCATTGAGGTGCTGGGTGAAGCCCTTGTCGATATTCGTCGGGCACCCGACCCACGGTTAGTGCTCGAAGTAACGCTCGTGCGCCTGGCCAGCAATGTGATTGCTAACGACACAGCATCGTTGTTGGCGCGTGTCGAGCGCCTCGAATCAGGTTCAAGTCACCCGCGCGATGTGACGGGGCCGATACCGCGACCACGGCTCACGTCAAATACCCAACCGTCACCGGCCGCCAGTGGCACCAGCTCGCGTCCTGCCACACGTTCGTCAACACAGCCATCAACACACTCGTCAGCGCCAGTTGCACCGACGCCGACCGTCGCGGTATTGGCAACTGACGATGTGGTTGGTGCGTGGCCAAGTGTGGTGCGCACACTGAAAGCAACTGTGCGGGCACTGTATTCAGCAGTCGATGTGGTGGGCATTGAGGGCGACACGCTCGTGGTGTCGGCGCCGAGCGAGATGCACAAAAAGAAGTGCCTCGAACTCAAAGACCATGTGTGCACAGCACTCACCGCGGCTGCTGGTCGACCCATCAATGTAGATGTTCGGGTTCAGGCATCGCGTGTGGCCGGCGCTGCATCAACAGCTGCGAGCCCAATTGCTGCTGCGACCAAAGGTAATGCAACGCCGACCAAGACTCAAAGCCAATCAAATTCGGTCGACGACATTGGTGACATCGATGACATCGCAGATGAGGACAGCGATGTGGCACTTGCCGAGTCGGTGGTGGATCACATCGCCAAACAGTTTCCTGGTGCACGCATTGTTGACAACACAAAGAAATAACTAGCCACCATGGCCTCGGCATATTCACGCTCGGTGCAGGCGATGATCGATGCGCTGTCGCGCCTGCCGAGTGTGGGGCCCAAATCGGCACAACGCATTGCGTTTCACTTGCTGAAACTCGACCGCGAAGAAGTCGCGCGTTTGACCCGCGCCATCGACGAGGCGCGCAGTTCGGTGCAGTTTTGCGAGCGGTGCTTCAATTTCTCCGAGGCTGCGTTTTGCCACATTTGTGCCGATGAACGGCGTGACACGAGCAGTATCTGCATCGTCGAAGAATCACGCGATGTCGTAGCAATCGAAAAAACCGGTCAGTTTCGTGGGCGCTACCACGTGTTGCTTGGTGCCATCAACCCGCTCGAAGGTGTGGGCCCCGAGCAACTCAAGGTGCGCGAACTATTGGTGCGTCTTGGGCCTGAATCGGTGCAAGAAGTGATTTTGTGTTTTAACCCCAACACCGAAGGCGACGTAACGGCGATGTACATGGCCCGGCTGCTCAAACCGCTCGGGGTCAAAGTCACACAATTGGCAATGGGTTTGCCGGTTGGTGGCGATTTGGAATATGCAGATGAAGTCACCTTGGGGCGGGCATTCGTCGGGCGACGCGAAGTCGCCGACTAATCAACTAGCCGTTGAGGCGGCTATTAAATAGTGCGCACGATCAGCGCATCGCCTTGACCGCCGCCGCCACACAACGCTGCTGCGCCAATGCCACCACCACGACGCTTCAGTTCGTGCAACAGGGTGAGCGCCAGGCGGTTGCCGCTCATGCCGATGGGATGACCAAGGGCAATCGCCCCACCGTTCACATTCACGATGTCGTCACCGATACCCAGTTCGCGCATCGATGCAATGCCGACTGCGGCGAATGCCTCGTTGATTTCCACCAGTGATACGTCTCCAAGCGACATCTTGGCCCGAGTAAGAGCTAATTGAATCGCGCGGCTCGGCTGGTGCAAGAGCGAAGCCGAGTCGGGCCCGGCCACCATGCCGTAGGAAACAAATTCACCCAGTGGTGTGACGCCACATTTTTCTGCAGCGCGCTTGCTCATCACCACGACTGCCGAGCCACCGTCGCTGATTTGGCTGGCGTTGCCCGCGGTAATCGTGCCATTTTTGTCAAATGCTGGTCGCAGTGCACCAAGTGATTGCAGGGTGGTTGCAGCACGAACGCCTTCGTCGTCACGCACGAGCAACGGGTCGCCTTTGCGTTGCGGCACGCTCACCGCAACGATTTCGTCGGTGAAGCGCCCGGCGGCGATTGCAGCAGCAGCCCGAGCATGGCTTTGCATCGCAGCAGCATCCTGCTCGTCACGCGAAATGTTGCCGGCTACGTAACGCTCGGTGCCCAAACCCATGAGGCAAGCGTCAAACGCACACCACAAACCATCTTTGATGATGGCGTCAGCTAGTTCTTGGTTGCCATAGCGAAACCCGCCACGAGCACCACTCGCGATGTATGGCGCGTTGGTCATCGACTCCATGCCGGCAGCCACCACGATGTCAGCTTCGCCACTGGACACCATTTGATCGGCCAAGTAAATGGCATTCAGCCCCGACAAGCACACCTTGTTGATGTTCACACTCGGAATGTTCATCGGAATGCCAGCTTTAACCGCGGCTTGTCGCGATGGCACCTGGCCCTGCCCGGCCATCAAGACCTGCCCGACAATGACGTGGTCCACTTCGTGGGGTTGCACATTGGCCCGCTTCAAGGCTTCGGCAATGGCGAAACCCCCGAGGTCAGCGGCACTGAAATCGGCCAGCGCACCACTCATTTTGCCGATTGGCGTGCGGGCCCCTGCGACGATGTATGAACCTGGCATGACGTCCTCCTTATATTGCTGCACCCAAAGAGTATCGCTTGACCAGTTGTCTGGGTGCATTGGGTCAGTAGTTTCTATTCGTGGATCAGATACGAAACGCCATTAACAATGGGGCAACTGGCGAGCAACTTGCCGCTCTGCCTATCCCTGCCACGTATCGCGCGGCAGTGATCGAGAAGCAAGATGTCGACATGTTCGCTGGGGTTGCCTCGGGCGACAAAGATCCGCGCAAGAGCATCAAGTTGCGCGAAGTGCCTGTGCCTGAATTGGCACCCGACGAAGCACTCGTTGCGGTCATGGCCAGCAGTATCAATTTCAACACGGTATGGAGCGCCATCTTTGAACCGATCAGCACGTTCGGTGCACTCACTCGACTGGCGCGCGAGAGTTCGTGGGCCAAGCGACACGACTTGCCGTATCACATTTTGGGCAGCGATGGTTCGGGTGTGGTGTTGCGGGTGGGCGCCGCAGTGCGCAACTGGAAACCAGGCGACCGCGTAACAATCCATTGCAACCACGTCGACGACCAAGATCCAAGTGCTCACGACGACTCAATGCTGGGTGCCAACCAACGGATCTGGGGTTATGAAACCAACTTTGGTGGTTTGGCAGATCTCACCGTGGTGAAGGCCAACCAACTGATGCCCAAGCCAGCACATTTGTCGTGGGAAGAAGCCGCCGTCAATGCGTTGTGCAACAGCACGAGTTATCGCATGTTGGTATCAAAAAATGGTGCACGCATGAAGCAGGGCGATGTGGTGCTCATTTGGGGTGCAACCGGTGGCATTGGTGCGTATGCCGTGCAATACGTATTAAACGGTGGCGGCATTCCTGTTGGCGTAGTGAGCTCGCCCGACAAAGAGCGAATTCTGCGCGAGATGGGCTGTGAAGCGGTCATTGATCGCTCGAAAGCCAACTACAAGTTCTGGAACGACGACAACACTCACAACGAAAGTGAGTGGCGCCGCTTTGGTGGCGATATTCGCGCACTCGTCGGCGAAGACCCCGACATCGTGTTCGAGCACCCGGGGCGCAGCACGTTTGGCGCATCGATGTATGTGGTGAAAAAAGGCGGCACCGTGGTTACTTGTGCCGCCACCAGTGGTTTCATGCTCGAGTTCGACAACCGCTTTTTCTGGATGCGCCTTAAGCGCTTGATTGGTTCGCACTTTGCTAACTATCGCGAAGCCTACGAAGCCAATCGTCTCATTGCCAAGGGCATGATCGACCCAGTGATTTCACAAACATTTTCACTTGCCGAAGTTGGCGAGGCCGCATATCAAGTGCATCGCAACATGCACGAAGGTAAAATCGGGGTGCTGTGTTTAGCCGAAAATGAAGGAGAAGGTGTGACTGACCACGAATTGCGCGCGAAAGTGGGCGAGGCTCGATTGAGCAGGTTCCGCCGATGATCCTTACTGAAATTGACCATGTTGCGATTGCCGTGCGTGATCTACCCGCAGCCATTGATTATTACCAGCGTGCGTTTGGCGCCACCATCGACCATCGCGAAGTGGTTGAGCGTGATGGTGTTGAAGAAGTGCTCATGAAAGTTGCCGACAGTTACATTCAATTGCTTACCCCAACTCGACCCGACTCGCCGGTGGCCAAAGCGCTCGACAAGCGCGGCGAAGGGCTGCATCACATTGGCTATCGCGTTGCCGACTGTGCCGCTGCACTTGCGTCGATGGTGGCTGCTGGTGCAACACCAATCGATACCGTTCCGCGCCCCGGTTCACGGGGCACGACGGTCGCGTTCATTCATCCGAAGGGCTCGTTCGGCACGTTGATCGAACTCGTGCAGGAGTAGTTACCCACCCGTGTGGTGGCTTGTTGCAGTCGTAGGAAGTGTGACTGCATTCGCGGGTCTGCGTGCTGAAACTATCGCTGGTGCTGCGCTCACGGTGGTGGTTGCTGGGCTACTTATAGTGCAGACCCCAATGGATGTGCGCACACGCCACTTGTCGCGTCGGGCAACGATGGTTGCTGTTGCCCTGGTGAGTTTGGTGATAGCGGTTGACGTAATTGGTAACGGTGCTGTGCAATCAGGTGGCGTTGCATTCGGCATTGCAGCGGTGGTGGTTGCGGCCTACGCGTTATTGCATCGGCTTTCACCGCGTTCGCTCGGCTGGGGCGACGTGTTGTTGGTGGCCCCACTGGGACTCGCCCTTGGCTATGTGGCAGCCGATCGTGTGGTGGTGTGGCAATTGCTGGCGTCAGCTACGGGTGCAATTCATGCGCTGGTGTTGCGGCAACTACGCGGTGTGAGCACCATCCCGTTTGGCCCACATCTGTTGGCAGCGGCGTGGTTGGTGTTGCTGGTGAGCGTCTAGGTTCATCTGCATGATCGTGCACTTAGTTGACGGCACGTATGAGTTGTATCGCCAACACTTTGGCCAACTCGGCCGACACACCGACGAAAACGAAAACGCTGGGGTCATCGGCGTGCTGTCGAGCACTTTGCAGTTGATTGAAAATGGTGCGACCCATATTGGTGTCGCCACCGACCACGTGATCGAAAGTTTTCGCAACGATTTGTGGCCTGGTTATAAAACCAGCGAAGGGATGGAACCCGAAATCCTTCGCCAGATTCCGGTGCTGGAAGACGCACTCACTGCGATGGGTGTGACCGTTTGGGCGATGACCGAGTTCGAAGCCGACGATGCACTCGCCTCGGCGGTGCGGGTGGCGTGCGAAGACCGCACCGTGCACCAGGTGCGCGTCTTGACCCCTGACAAAGATTTGGGTCAATGCGTGAGTGGTCGGCGCGTCGTGCAAGTTGATCGCAAGAACGACGTAGTCATCGATGAAAAAGCCGTACAGGAAAAGTTCGGGGTCGGCCCGGCATCAATCATCGATTACCTCGCTTTGGTCGGCGATACTGCCGATGGCTTTCCGGGGCTGCCAGGTTGGGGCGCCAAGAGCGCATCGACTGTGCTTGCCAAGTATGGCGACATCATGTCGGTACCTGTTGACCACGTGCAATGGGCAACAGACGGCGTAAAAGTGCGCGGTGCAGAAAAGTTGGCAGCCACACTTCGTGATCATCGTGCTGATGCTGAACTGTTTCGCATCTTGGCCACGCTTGTCGACACGGTCAATGTCGGTACCGTTGCTGATTGGAAATGGATGGGCCCACGCACCGAATTTGCTGCACTCACCGCAGGTTGGGGTGTAGCAAAACTGGGCGAACGCGCCGCAGCGCTGCGATAAGCGATCAGCACATTTCGTCGACTGAAGTGACGGCCAGGCGATCTGCGGCACACTTCAGCGACCGATGAAGGCTGCTTCCTTCCGGATCTGACCTGATTCTCGGGCATCCGTTGCACAGGACCCGACCGCCACCTCACTCGACGAGATGTCAGCAGCGCACACACTAATGGTGCCCTCGTTGGCTCAGATAGCCTGCCGTTGTTCACGCGTTGGAGTTAAACGTCGTGACGATTCGGAGGGGTGCGAGAGCGGCCGAATCGGCGCGCTTGGAAAGCGCGTGAAGCGCAAGCTTCCGTGGGTTCGAATCCCACCCCCTCCGCCATTTGCGTTCGAAAACTGCCTGACTCACCCACAGATAGCGTTGCCAGACGGAAGGGTGCCAGAGCGGCCGAATGGGACGGTCTCGAAAACCGTTGTGGGTGTATGCCTACCGTGGGTTCAAATCCCACCCCTTCCGCCAAATTACTTGACTAGAACTTCGGAGGCTCAGCTGAATCGCAGTTCTCGACATGCGCTGATCGAGAGTTACCTCCATGCCGTTCATGGCCTTGGTGCAGTTTCTCTACACGGGCGAGCACTGCGCGACCTACTGCGCAGCGGCTCGTGTGACCTGTGGGCAGCGAGCAGCGTGCGTGAAAGCAGTTTGTGGACTGATCCACTTGTGTTTGAACGTCTCTCCGCGCTGAATGATGGGCGAGCAGTGCCTCATGGTGACCATCCGCCTAAATACGTCTCACAGTCTCGTTTGGTCGGTGCATGGGGTCGAGCATTGCTACATGCACTACTCAACACAGTTCGACCGCGTCGGCTTCATACAACTGGTGATGTGATGTTGGTGGAGTACTTACCAGCTTCGTACCAAGCCGCAGGCGAGGGGCAGTCGCAATATTTTGGTGCGCTACCAAGCCTGCTACGCGAGATGAACCATAAGGTCGGCTATTTGCACCTGCACTCTGACGGGCCAGCCACTCGACCAACACGTGCTGCGCGAACCACACTGCGTCAACTCAATGGCGTAGCAGCCACACACGAATTGGTTTCGGACCATCTAACGGTCGGCGTGTGGTTGCGAGCCTTGCGCACCTGGTGGCAGTTGCGGCAAGATGCCCCAACTAGCGCAGCGATACAAGCCGCAATTCTGCCCAACTCAAACTTGGCCGACCTCTGGCCGTCGTGGCAGCCGATGTATGAACACTCAGTACGCGGCACGCACTCAGTGCGCACATGTTTGTTGGCGGCAATGTTTGATGCAGCGATTCAACACCGACCGCCCACCACCGTGTGGATTAGCGCATTTGAAGGCCAAAGTTGGGAAGCATGCCTCGCCCGCAGCTTGGAACACCACAAGATGAAATGGTTGCCCTACTTGCACACCATGATGCGACCGTGGGACCTGCGGGCAAGATCGTTTCTTGGCGAAATCGCGCCCGCGCTGTTGGCAGTTCACGGCCAACACGACAAAGAAGAACTCACCCCACTTGGCATAGCGCTGACGGATGTTGAGGCACTTCGCTACCAGCACCTAGGGATGTCGGATAAACCAGAAGTCAGCACACAACCAGCCACACCGCCGGACAATCGCGCATGGCTGGTGGTGGGTGGTGCTGAATGCACTCAATCCAACAATGAACTCGCCGAGTTTCTAGCCGCTATGAGTAGACAATCGGTGCAACGCTCGGTGGTGGTGCGGTGGCACCCGCAGTGCGGGGCACCAACAATGCAACTGCCGAACAATGTGGTACTCACCACCGAGCCGCTTGCAACGGTGGTCAAGAAAGTAAGTGGAGCACTGTTGGTGGGCACTGCGGCACCACTTGACACATATCTCAGCGGTGTGCCGTCGTGTGCGTTTGTCGCCACATCGGGTTTTGCCATGAGCCCCATCGAAGAGAATGCATATTTTCATGCAGCAGCCAACGCAGACGACGCAGTGAATTGGCTGCAAACTGCCGAGAGATCAGCCGGTTTCGTTGCGCCAGTGGCCGACTATTTCGTCATCGATTCGTCGCTACAACGGTGGGGCAAGTTGCTGCGCTCGCTGCTTGCTGCTTAGCGCTTAGCCAGATAGTTGCGCGCCCGCTCGAGATCTTCGGGCGTGTCGATGGCGATTCCGATGGAGTCAACCTCAATCATGTTGACCGTGACTCCGAGCTCGACAAAGCGAAGAATTTCGATATCTTCAATTTCTTCGAGAGGTGTCTTTTGTGAGCGGGAAGCAAAGAGCGTAAGTGCATCGCGTCGAAATGCATACAAGCCAATTTGTCGCTTGGCTTCAACGAACGCGAACGCCTTCGAGGTGGGTATTGAACCGCGACTGATGTACAGCAGCCGTCCACTTTGATCCACCACCACTTTGGGCACGGTGGCACTGCGAAAATCTGCTTCGTCACGAATCGCGGAGTAGGCGTTGATAACCCCAACTGACGCGGCTGTGGCCGCCGCAGCGGACAACATAGCGACCAGCCCTTGCGGGTCAAGGAAGGGTTCGTCACCCTGCACGTTGATGTACCACTCGGCAGAGTGTTGTGTGGCAACTTCGGCAACTCGGTCGGTACCGGTCAGGCACGCAGGCGATGTCATGGCAAAGGGCATGTCGTGTGCGCGACATTCGTCGGCAATTCGCTCGTCATCGGTGGCAATAATGATGTGTTGGCGGTCCACCACCTTGTTCACCTGATCAAAGCATCTTCGCAGAACAGTTTGGCCGCCCAAATCTGCCAGAGCTTTACCCGGGAATCGACTCGATGCGTAGCGAGCGGGAATCACCACCAGAAATGAGTCGGGCAGCGACAACGTCACAGTGGGGCAAACAGCGAACGCTGGTGAACGCGATAACCAGATTTTGTGAGCGCAGTAACTGGAAGCGAACCAAAACTGGTGGTGAACTGGTCAAGGGTGTCTTGCATCATCACGTGGCGTGCGTCGGCGTCATTGAAGCCATCGAAGCCAACGAGGAAAATTTGTTTCGCTTGCCCGCGACCGACGATGCTTAGTGCATACCCAGCGACGATTGGGTGAGGGATGACCGCACCATCGTCATCAAAAGTCAGCGTGCTGCTTTGTACTCGATAGCCAACATCACGATGGCGCTTCACTGTGATACCCAGCGATGCGAGCAGTTGCTGTGGTGCGATCACTTCGCAGGTGAGTGCGGCAAGTGCAGTTGCATCAAGCATCGCGCGCTCGGGGTGACACACGGCAACCGCGTCAACGAGCGACATATCAATTGGCAGGTGAGCATTGAGCCCAATTACGAACGGTTGGTGCTGGCGAATGAACATCTCGATTTCTGATTTTTTGGCGTGTGCCTCGGGGCCATTGGCAACAATCAGCACATCGCGAGCGGTGCACCAGTCATCAACATTGGTGCCGCCGGCAAAGCGCAATGGTTCGCCGTGCACGGCTTCGGTTAGCCGGCGCACATCAAAACTGGTGGCGCCACGCTCGTTGAGGCGGTCGAGTGCCGTGACGATTTCGGACGGCGAATAACGGTCGTCTTTGGTGAGTTCCATCACATACGTCGGATGCACCGACAAGTTGGCTGACTGGAAGTAATACAGGCTCGAGCCCCACCCGTACGTTTTTTTCATTTCAGCAAACTCTTGTTCGACAAGGTTGACGAGCGGTTGCACCACAGCCTGGGTTTGCCCACGCCGGGCAAGTTCCATCACCAAGTATTCGGTGCGCACATTGCCAGGCCCGCGCCCCATGCCCTGAATAGTGGAGTCGACAATCACCGCACCAGCATCGATTGCTTCGATTGTGTTGGCAAGCGCATACGACATGTTGTCGTGCAGGTGACAGCCGATTGCGGCTCCAAACCCGTCGCCGAGGGCACGCATGATGGGTGGCAAATTCGATGGGCGCAGCGAGCCGAACGAGTCGGCAATGTAGGCAT
>JBILFO010000154.1:0-3188 GCA_044351505.1 Ilumatobacteraceae bacterium | reverse complement strand
TGCGCGGCTGGCGCGGCTAATTGGGCCGGCTGTTGCAATCGTGTTGTCCTATGCGATGTTCGCAGCGCTAGAAATCATCCCGGCAGTGTTGCCGCGAGTCTGGGCTGTGGTGATCGCCGGCGTACTCATGGCCACTTTTGGAACTGTCTGGAATGTAATCACGGTAAGTTTGCGCCAACGCCTCATTCCCCAAGAATTATTCGGTCGCGTCAACAGCGTCTATCGATTCATCGGCACAGGTACTTCGGCTTTCGGTGCGCTCATCGGCGGACAGATCGCGTTTTACTTTGGCCTTCGAGCAACCTATTTGGTTTCGGGTGTCACGCTCGGCATCATTCTTGTGATTGGCGCACCACGATTGCTGCGCCATTCGCGCACCTACATGGCGCCCGAGCGCACTCCTGCTCCACCGTCGATCACGTAGGTCTCACCAGTAATCCAACTGGCCTTATCCGATGCCAAGAAGAGTGCCAAGTTGGCGATGTCTTCAGGCTCACCCAATCGACCCGTTGGCAGTTGATCGGCCATTTTCTCCCCGTAGTTGTCCACCAGCACCGACGCAAAATCAGTCTTTACTAGACCTGGCGCGATTCCCACCACGCGCGTTGGCCCAATTTCGCCAGCCAGTTGTCGTGTCATATGAATGAGCGCTGCCTTAGTCAGGTTGTAGACGCCCAAGAATCCTTCAGCTCGCAGTCCACCCACTGATGCGATGTTGATGATTACCCCGGGATGGGCCTTCATGTGGCCTTCCCAGGCCGCTTTGCACCAAAACAATGGTCCGCGCAGGTTGACCTGAAACGTCTTGTCATAACGCGACTCATCCACCTCGAGGGTTGGTCCCATGTAGGGGTTTGTCGCTGCATTATTCACCAAAATGTCGAGTGCTCCGAAACGTTCGATGGTCGCAGACACACAAGCTCGACCCGCGTCGACATCACCGGCGTTGGCAGCAAACACCTCAACATCACCGACCATGTCTTTGCGGGCTTCAACAAGTGCGTCGTGTTTACGCGACGAGATCATGACTTTTGCTCCGGCTGCAGCAAACTGGGTGGCTATTGCTTTGCCGATTCCCCGCGATGCACCAGTAACTAACGCCACCTTGCCATCCAAACGAAGTTCCATGTGGGGAACCCTAGTTGGCGATCGGGGCACCACCTGCCCTCGGCACGTAGCGCACCACGGTTACACGACGCCCATCGAGCTCTTCGACTCGCAATTGATATCCCTCGGCATCAACGCCGTCACCAATTCGCGGCATTCGTCCAATCAAGCCGAAAACGTATCCGCCGATGGTGTCATATTCAGCGGTGCTGAGTGAAATACCGAGCCGTTGGTTCACATCATCAAGACCAACCGCACCTTCGACCAACATGTCTCCGCCTGGCAACTGCCGAAAGCGGCTGTCTGCATCGTCGTGTTCGTCAACAATCTCGCCGACGAGTTCTTCCAAGCAATCTTCCAGCGACACGATGCCACTAAACGCACCGTATTCGTCGGCAACGATGGCCAGGTGGTTCTGCGTTCGCTGCATTTCGCGCATCAACTCTGCTACTGGCTTGCCTTCGGGCACCACGTGTGCTTCGCGCATCAGCGTGGTTACCAGTTCGCCGCCTTTGCCTTCTCGTTCGACGCGCATTAAGTCTTTGGTGTTCACCGTGCCCGCTACGTCGTCAATTTCATCGTCATCAACCCGAATCACGGGCATACGGCTGAATTGGTGCTCAATGGCCACGGTGAGAGCAGCCGACACAGACACGGTTTCATCAACAGTGATGACATCGTGACGAGGGCGCATGATTTCACGCACCACCGTGTCACCAAACTCAATAACAGATTCGATGAGTTCCTGTTCTTCGGCTTCGATTACCGAATCTGCAGCCGCGGCTTGCACGATGCCGAGGAACTCGTTTTCACTGATGAATGGTCCGGCGTCTAGGCCTTTGCCCTTCACCATCAGGTTCGTTACGCGAATCAAGAGGTTGGAGATCACCCGTAGCGGCCAGAATGCTGCCAATGCCGAGACAAACGGCGCGGTTGCTGCAGCCCCACGCACCGAATACAACACGGCATACGTCTTGGGGACTGCTTCGGCCAAAACAAAGAACAACACCACGTTGAGCGCAACTCCAATCACCACACCTGGGGCACCGAACAACCGATTGGCCACCACGCCCGTCAGAGTCGCTTGCAGGGTCTGCAAAATGTTTACGGTCAGCAACAGCGGGTTCACCCAGCGTGTGGGGTCACTAGCCAAGCGCACCAGAACGCCACCCCGTTTATGTCCGTCAGCCAACAAAGCCTCGGCTTTTTGCTTGCTAATTCGCGACAGCGACATTTCGGCCAACGAGAGCAGCGTCAAAATGACAAGCAACACACCGACGGCAACCAGAATCCAAATATCGATAGTGGTGGGTGCAGCGGCAATCATGTGTTAGTAGCCCTGGGCAAACACGGCCGGAGCGGGCGCACCCCAGTGTAAGGCTTCCAGCAGTGCGAGCTCACGCGCCCGCATTTTGTCGGCATTTACTTGCGTGTCATGGTCATAGCCAAGCACATGCAAAATTCCGTGAGTCACCAACAATGCCAACTCGTCATCCAAGGTTCCGGCGTGCGATGGCGCTTGTTCGCTAGCAACGCTCGGACACACAACGACGTCACCCACCAAGAGCGGAAGTTCGCTGACATCTACCCGCGCCACGATTGGCGTCGATGAGTGCGCAGTCGGCCCCGTAGCGCGCGAGTTATCCACTAGATCAATCGGAAATGCAAGCACATCAGTCGGGCCCTCAACACCCATATGCACGCGATTCATTTCAGTGATTGCCTCACGCGTGACAAAAAGCAGCGCCATCTCGGCTTGCCCACGCACACCCTCGGATTCGAGGATTCGCAGCGCCAATTGCTGCCAACGTGCGCCATCCACCGATACATCAACTTGTTCGTCAGAAACGAACACATCCAGATGTCCGTCGCCACCAGCTCTTCGGGGTGCAGTGGACCGCGGCCGCTCAATCACGCCGCTTTACCCCACGCAGACGGGCTGCGCTTTTGTCACTATTGGTTTCGTACGCAGCCACAATGTCTGCCACGATTTTGTGGCGCACGACATCGGTGTATTCAAGGTGCACGAAAGTCAACCCGTCAATACCCGTGAGCACGCGCTCAAGCCCGGCCAGCCCACT
>JBILFO010000044.1:0-11768 GCA_044351505.1 Ilumatobacteraceae bacterium | reverse complement strand
CGATCAGTTATCACTGCGACACGTGCGTGGTTCTTGGCTGCCCCACGCACTAGCGACGGGCCGCCGATGTCGATCAACTCGATGCTTGGTTTTGAATCAAATGGATACAGGCTCACCATCACCAAATCAATCGGCGAAATATTGTGTCGTTCTAAATCTGCGCGGTGCGTTGCATCTGTTGTGTCGGCCAGAATGCCGCCGTGCACCGACGGATGCAGTGTCACCACGCGATGCCCAAGGATGGCCGGGTACCCCGTTACATCGGCTATGTCAACAACGGGCAGCGAAGCATCGCGCAATACTTGGGCCGTGCCACCACTGGCGAGCAAATCCCATCCGAGTTTGTGCAACGCACTTGCAAAGTCGACCACGCCAGTTTTGTCATAAACACTGAGCAACGCTCTCGGCACGCGCCCAGACTAGGTTCAGGACATGAAAATTGGCGTACAAATCCAACCACAAGCCACGTCCGTTAAGGCCATGCGTCAGGCCTGGCGAGCCGCCGACGACCTTGGCGTCGACAGCTTGTGGACATGGGACCACTTCTATCCGCTGTTTGGCGACCCCGAGGCTGAACACTTCGAGTGCTACACCTTGCTTGCCGCGATGGCAGCTGACACCAAACACGCCACTATTGGCGCGCTTGTCACGTGCTACTCATATCGCAACGCACAACTGCTCGCCGACATGGCGCGCACCATTGACCACATCAGTGAGGGGCGTTTTATTTTGGGTATCGGCTCGGGTTGGTTTGAGCGCGATTATCAGGAATACGGCTACGAATTCGGCACGGGCCCCGGGCGACTCAAATTGCTCGAAGCCGGACTTCCCGTCATCAAAGAACGCATGAGCAAACTCAACCCTGGCCCGGTCAACGGCAAGATTCCATTGATGATTGGTGGCAGTGGCGAGCGCGTCACTTTGCGCCTCGTGGCACAATACGCCGATCAACTCAACACGTTTGGGCCACCAGAGAACTTCAAACGAAAAAATGACATTCTCAATGAATGGTGCACCAAAGTTGGCCGTAATCCAAAAGACATCGAGCGAACTGTTGCTGTAAAGCCAGAAGAACTTGAAAAAGTCGACGATTACGCAGCCGCAGGTGCCGACCACATGATTGTGATGTTGAGTCAGCCATTCGATCTTTCGGCAGTGGAGAAGTACCTAGCCTCAACAAGGTGAATCAAGTCCTACAACGGTCGGCGTTCGTCCGACTGCAGGTTGCCAACCTCTCCTCGGGTGTAGCCAATGGCGTGGTGATGATCACCGTGCCGTGGCTCGTGCTTGAACGCACCGGTTCGCCGGCCCAAGCTGGTCTGCTTGCTGCCTTGGTGAGCCTGCCTGGAATCTTTGTATCACCAGTCATCGGTGGCTTGATCGATCGCGTCGGTCGTCGCGCAGTATCGGCATTATCCGACATTTTTTCGTGCGCTTCTGTATTGCTCTTCGTCGTTGGTGAACTCACTACCGAATTGAGCTACATCTTCATCGCCAGTTTTGCGGTGCTGGGTGCAGTTTTTGACCCCGCTGGTTACACCGCGCGCAAAGCCCTCATCCCGAATGCTGCCGAGTCATCAGGCATGGCAGTGGACAAAGCCAACGGTCGACACGAAGGGTTCTTTGCCATCGGCTGGATGCTGGGCCCTGCACTCGGCGCATGGGGTATCAGCGTTGGTGGGCCAATACTGGCTTTCGCTGGCACCAGTGCGCTGTTTCTTGTGGCCGCATTTGCGGTGCGGTCGATGCGCATTCGCGAACATCACGAACCGCGCTCCGAATCGAGCGAGGGCTTCGTTCAATCGCTGCGCGGCGGGTGGACACTGCTGCGATCAGATCGCGCTCTACTTACGTTCACTCTTGGTCTCACTGTCATGGGCGGGCTATACATGCCGATTGACACCGTGATTTGGCCAACACACTTTCAATCACTTGACAATGCCGTTGGTCTGGGGATTGTGATGTCGTCGGTGGCACTCGGGGTCGTTATCGGCGCATTTGGTTATGGCAAGCTCGCCGAGCGCATACCCACCACAAAGTTGCTGCGCATGATTATCTTGATTTCCACTGCGGCGCTATTGCCGATGGGCTTTTTGCCTGGCACTGCGGTGTTTGCTCTATTGGCATTCGTCACTGGTTTGGGATGGGGCCCATTCAACCCACTCTGGAACACGGTGGTGCAACGCCGAGTCGACCCGGCGTCGCAGGGGCGAATTTATGGTCTGCAGATGTCATTGGTGTATGCGGCCCCGCCACTCGGGCAGTTATTGGTTGGCTGGGGCATCGAAAACTTCGGCTTGCGCACCACTTTCAGCATCGTGCTCGCATTGTTTGCACTTACATCGGCGACCATCGTGTCGCTGCGTTCGCTCAACGACTTGTAGACCTCGCTTGGCGAAAATCACATGACTTAGTGTTACAAACGGCAAAACTCGTAGTAGTTTTCTGATGTGAAATTTCTACCAAGAACCATCTACGACATTGAGCACGAAGAGTTTCGTCGCAGTTTTCGACACTGGCTCGATACATCGATCGCTCCACATCATGAAGATTGGGAGCGTCTCGGCATTGGTCCGCGTTCAATCTGGCTTGAGGCTGGACAACGTGGCTTCCTTGGCTTGACAGTTCCGGAAGAATTTGGAGGCGGAGGAACCGATGACTACCGCTTTGCTGCTGTTATGTCCGAGGAGATAGGCGCAACCGGATTAATCGGTGTGCCGCACGGATTCACACTTCACAATGACATCGTGCTCCCATACTTCCTCGAGTTGTGCAACGATGAACAAAAAGCGCGATGGCTTCCGAAAATGGTGACCGGAGAAACCATTACAGCACTTGCAATCACTGAGCCCAATACGGGCAGTGACGTCGCTGGAATAAAGTCGACAGCTATAAAAAATGGAGATTCCTATGTTTTGAATGGTTCAAAGACATTCATTTCAAACGGAATCAACAGTGATGCGATTGTTGCAGCTGTACGAACTGACCCCTCTGCGGGTCGGCGCGGTATTTCACTCATGGTGGTGGAAAGAGGAATGCCTGGCTTTGATCGCGGCCGAAACCTTGAAAAAATCGGTCAACATTCGCAAGATACCGCAGAACTCTTTTTCAACAATGTTGAAGTACCGGCAAGTAACCTGCTCGGAAACGAAGGCGAGGGCATGAAATACCTCATGCGCAACCTTGCCCAAGAGCGTCTTGGTATCGCCATTGAAGCAGTTGCAGTCGCAAAAGCTGCCCTGTACTGGACACTCGACTATGTTCAAAACAGAAACGCATTCGGTCAATCAATTGCAAGTTTTCAAAACACCCGATTTTTGCTGGCTGAACTCTTTACTGAAGTCCAGATTGGGCAGACCTATATCGACCAGTCCATCCAACTCCACTGCGCTCAACAACTTGATGCGACTCAGGCGGCTGTAGGAAAGTACTGGTGTACCGAAATGCAGAACCGTGTTGTCGACAAGTGCCTACAACTTCACGGTGGCTACGGCTACATGCGGGAATACCCCATCGCTCGTGCTTGGGTGGACAGTCGTATTCAGTCAATCTATGGTGGGACATCTGAAATTATGAAAGAAATTATCAGTCGCAGTTTCACCGTCTGAGCAACGGTCGTTAACGGGCATCGGTGAATCCGACACCAAACGATTTCAGATCTACTCGAGATAAGCCATTTAGGCGAAAAGGTTTTTGGCTATCACCATTCGTTGAATCTGGTTTGTTCCCTCATAAATTTGGGTGATTTTGGCATCACGCATCATCCGTTCCAACGGAAAATCCTTGGTGTAGCCGTAGCCGCCGTGGAGCTGCACGCAATCCGTGGTCACTTCCATCGCCACGTCAGATGCAAATGCCTTGGCCATTGCCCCAAGTCGCGAAAGGTCCTTCGTGGGGTCTCCTGCATCGACTGTCGCACACGCTCGGTAGACCAGAGTGCGCGCAGCCTCAACTTTCATCGCCGCATCTGCCATCATCCACTGCAGACCTTGGCGCTCGGCTATCGGCTTACCGAAGGTCTGCCGCTGCTTCATGTACTCAAGCGTTAGATCAATCGCTCCTTGAGCAATTCCTACGGCTTGTGCACCAATAGTTGGACGACTCCTGTCCAATGTGTGCATCGCAATGTGGAAGCCTTCACCAACTGCACCGATGCGATTTTCATCCGGAACTTTCACGCCGTCCAATCGGATCACGCCAGTTGGTGACCCCTTGATGCCAAGCTTTTCTTCAAGCTTGTCAATCTGAACGCCCCAAGCGGCTTCTACGAGGAATGCCGTGATGCCATGATGGCGATCGTTCGAGGTACGGGCAAAAACTGTGTACAAATCGCTCGCACCTGCATTAGTAATCCAACTTTTAGAGCCTGAAATAATCCAGTCATTTCCATCACGTATTGCACGGGTCGTCAGCGATGCAACATCGCTACCGGCATCGGCTTCAGAAAGGGCGTAGCTCGCCTGAGATTCTCCGGCGGCTACTTTCGGAAGATACTTCTTCTTCAACTCTTCTGAGCCGAAGTTGATAACAGGCAGCATGCCGAGTTTCGAAATGAGGAACATCAAACTTGTGCTTGCACACACCCGCGCTAGCTCCTCAGCAACCATCGCCTGTGTCACTAACGACGCACCGGTACCACCATAAGCAGACGGAAAGCTGAGGGATGTGAGGTCCATGGTTTTCAGGAGCTCAAATGTTTCCCAACTAAAGACTTCGTTTTCGTCAGTGCTTTTGGCGAGAGGTGCAATTTTCTCTTCGCAGAATCTGCGGAGAACGCCTTGAAACTCGAGTTGGTCATCATCAAGCGAATAGCTGCGGTTGTTCACTTACACGGCTCCTTTGAGGGAATCTGGTTTGATCAATTGCTACTTCTGTTGATAACTATAAAATCCGCGGCCTGCCTTGCGACCAAGAAGCCCCGCATCCACCATTCTGGCCAGCAGTGGAGGCGGTGCAAAAAGTGGTTCTTTGAATTCGGAATACAAACTCTCGGCAACAGCCATTGCAGTGTCAAGTCCGATCAGATCTGCCAGGCGGAGCGGGCCCATGGGATGCGCGCAGCCCTCCATCATCCCGGTATCGATATCTTCGGCCGATGCATAACCCGACTCAAGCATTCGAATAGCTGACAAAATGTAAGGGACTAACAGCGAATTAACAATAAAGCCAGCACGATCTTTTGCTAGCACCACATGCTTGTTCAGATTTTGCTCAGTGAAAAGTCGTGCCCGCTGAACGGTGTCCTCCGAGGTCAAAAGCGACGGAATAACCTCGGCCAGCCGCAAAACAGGAACTGGGTTAAAAAAGTGAATTCCGACTACGTGTGATGGCCGCGATGTAACCATCCCAAGTTTCATAACCGGGATAGACGAGGTATTTGTAGCCAAAATAGTGTCGGGCCAGCGAATTATCTCGTCCAATTTCTTGAAAACAGCAACCTTGGCTGCCTCATTTTCGACTACTGCTTCAATGATGAGATCACACTCAGATAGATCCGAAATCACATGTGTGAATGACAGATGTTCATTGATGGTGTCGTACTCAGTCTGGCTAATTTTGTTTCCTGCTAGTGCTCGCGAGATCGACTTTTGAATTCGTTGTTGACCTCGTTCCACCGCTCCAGCATCAGCCTCACAAACAATTGTTGGCAGGCCAGACTTTGCAGAAATTTCCGCAATTCCAGAACCCATGAGACCGCAACCGACTACTCCGACTTTAGTAATTCCATGCTCGCTCACGACATTTTCTCTTTCATTGAAGTTAAACGATATCGGAAATTCATTTAAAACTTGATAATTGCATCGACCCCTTGGTCAGCTTCAACTCGGAACGTGCCGATTGCTTAACTTACGCACGATGAAGCTGACTAGCAAAAGCACAATCACGACAATCACTGCCCACTGCAGAATCGCCACATAGGGCTCAACGTTCTCCCACTGGTTTCCCAGCGCTGCACCAGCGCCAATGAGTGCCGTGTTCCACACTGCACTGCCTAGAGCGGTATAGACAACGAACGACACGAGAGGCATGCGACGAAAACCGGCGGGTACCGACACCACCGAGCGAATCAATGGCACACACCGCCCCAGCAAAACTGCTGCAATGGCGTGACGGTCAAACCATTGCTCGGCGCGCGCCAAGTCGGCGGGTTTCACCCCAAACCATTTGCCAAATCTGGTAATGAACGCGCTCAACCGGGCGGGCCCGATGACTGCCGCGACGTAATACAACATGAGGGCGCCAACTACCGCACCAACGGTGGCTGCCACGATCATCACAAGCACCGAACCATCACCGCGCTGGGCGACAAAACCGGCAAATGGCAACACGATTTCTGACGGAATCGGTGGAAAGACGTTCTCTAAAATTACGAGCAGTGCAACACCGATGGCTCCAAGCCGTTCGATGACGTCTTGCACCCAAGCAGCAAGATCGCCCAACATCACGATGTAACTTACTTCAGCCTCTGGTGCGAGGCGTGTTCTACTTGCGCGAGAGCTGTTTGCGGTTCTTGAACTTCGCTGAGCGATAGTCCTTGTTCATCAACGCAATGACATCCAGCGAAATCTCTTTCGGGCAGGCCGCCGAGCACTCGCCGTGGTTCGTGCACGAGCCAAAATGCTCATCCATCTCGTCGACCATCGCCTCGGCGCGCTTGTACCGCTCAGCCTGACCCTGCGGCAACAAATTGAGGTGCGTAATCTTTGCACCAACAAACAAGTTGGCTGCACTATTCGGGCAGGCAGCCACACATGCGCCGCAACCGATGCAGGCCGCAGCATCCATCGCTGCGTCAGCGACCGGCTTGGGCACCGGAATCAGGTTGGCATCAGGTGCACCACCGGTTGGTGAGGTGATAAATCCACCCGACTCGACGATGCGGTCGAACGCGGCGCGATCCACCATCAAGTCTTTGATAATGGGAAATGCACTGGCCCGCCATGGCTCGATGACGATGGTGTCGTTGTCGTTGAATGAGCGCAGGTGTAACTGACATGTGGTGGTTGCGCGCTGGGGGCCATGCGCCTGACCGTTGATCATCAACGAACACGTGCCACAGATGCCCTCGCGACAGTCATGGTCAAACACAATGGCATCTTTGTTTTCGTCGATGAGGCGCTCATTGAGCACATCGAGCATCTCCAAAAACGATGCTTCGTCGGTAATCGAGTCGATCACATGGGTTTCGAAATGACCTTTGTCCTCAGGGCCGTTTTGACGCCACACCTTGAGCGTGAGGTTCTTTACCGAGCGGGTCACTTGTAGCTCCGCGTTGCCAATTGCACCGATTCGAACGAAAGTTGTTCTTCGTGACGCGTTGCATTGTTTTCATCGCCCGTCCACTCCCACGCGGCTACGTGGCAGAAATTCTCGTCGTCACGCACGGCTTCACCTTCTTCGGTTTGATACTCAACGCGGAAATGGCCGCCGGCGCTCTCTTCGCGAGTGAGCGCGTCTTTGCACATGAGCGTGCCGAGTTGGAAGAAGTCATCCACACGACCGGCTTTTTCGAGTGTCTGATTGACGCCTTCACCAGTGCCGGTGACGCGCAGATCTTTCTTGAACTCGCTATACAGCGCCGGAATCTCGGTGAGTGCCTTTTCGAGGCCATTGCGATCGCGTTCCATGCCGCAATAGTTCCAAATGAGTTTGCCCAATTCGCGATGGAAGTAATCCGGCGAACGTGTGCCCTTGATATCGAGATAGCCCTGAAACCGCACTTTGGCCTCAGTTTCGACGCGCTTGAACTCGGGGTGGTCAGTGCCTGGCACTGTCTTGTTCAACAGCGGTGCGAGACCGTTGCTAATGGTGTACGGCAACACGAAGTAGCCGTCGGCCAAACCTTGCATGAGCGCGCTCGCGCCGAGGCGGTTCGTGCCGTGGTCAGAGAAGTTGGCCTCGCCGGCGGCATACAAACCCGGAATCGTTGTTTGTAATTCGTAATCCACCCAGAGCCCGCCCATGGTGTAGTGCGTCGCTGGGTAAATGCGCATCGGCTGGTCATAGGGGTTCTCGCCGGCAATTCGCTCGTACATTTCAAACAAGTTGCCGTAACGCTCTTCAACGACGTTTCGCCCAAGTCGCCCGATTGCATCGGCGAAGTCGAGGTAAACGCCGTTCTTTAGTGGCCCCACACCGAGGCCTTTGTCGACCAAGCGTTTGGCTGCACGAGAAGAAATATCACGAGGCGCCAGGTTGCCATATGCCGGGTAGAGCCGCTCGAGGAAGTAGTCGCGATCTTGTTCTGGAATCTCGTGGGCCGCGCGGGTTTCATCAAAATTCTTGGGGACCCACACCCGGCCATCGTTGCGCAGCGACTCGCTCATCAAGGTGAGCTTGGACTGCGTCTCGTCGGCCTGCGGAATGCAAGTGGGGTGAATCTGTGTGTAACACGGGTTGGCAAAATAGGCACCGCGCTGGTGAGCGCGCCATGCTGCGGTGACGTTGCAGTTCATGGCATTGGTGGAGAGGTAATAAGCGTTGCCGTAGCCGCCGGTGGCCAGCACCACTGCGTGTGCAGCATGGCTGGTGAGTTCTCCGGTCAGCAGGTCGCGCGTGACGATGCCCGCAGCGCGGCCATCGATGACAACAATGTCGACCAACTCACAACGATTGAAGAGTCGCACACCGCCCAAACCAATCTGGCGCGACAACTGTTGGTAGGCACCGAGCAGCAACTGTTGACCGGTTTGACCACGGGCGTAAAAGGTGCGGCTTACTTGGGCGCCGCCAAAACTGCGGTTGTCGAGCAAACCGCCATATTCGCGGGCAAACGGCACGCCTTGGGCAACCATTTGGTCGATGATGTTGACCGACACTTGCGCCAAGCGATACACGTTGCCTTCGCGTGAGCGGAAGTCGCCGCCCTTGATGGTGTCACTGAAAAGTCGCGAAACGCTGTCACCGTCACCTTGATAGTTCTTGGCTGCATTGATGCCTCCCTGAGCGGCAATCGAGTGGGCGCGGCGCGGGGAGTCATGAAAAGTAAATGCGTCGACGCGATAGCCGAGTTCGGCAAGCGATGCAGCAGCAGCGGCACCGGCCAGACCAGTGCCAACCACGATGATCTTGAACTTGCGCTTGTTGCTTGGGTTGACGAGCTTGGCATTGGCCTTGAAGTTGTCCCATTTGTCGGCCAGCGCGCCGTCGGGGACCTTGGAAATCAACTTGGTGTCGGTGGGGCGATCCTGCAACATGGTCATAAATGTGCCTTCCTTAGACGCTGACTATTCCGAGGGTGACCGCGATAGGAAACGAAATATTGCCGATAACCACCACGGCTGCAAACCCGCGGGCGAATGCGGTGCGCCAGGCGTTGAAGCGAGGGTTGTTCCAACCCAATGACTGAAAGATGCTCCAGGCGCCGTGGGTGAGGTGCAGCCCGAGCAACAAGTTGGCCACGACATAGAACAACGCCACTGGCCAACGCTCGAAGCTACGCACCACGTTGGCATAGACCTCGCTGCGCACGAATTCGCCATCGGCACCAACCGTATTGACCACTCCGAAGGTGAGGTCCAGCAAATGCCAAACAATGAACAGCAATACAACGATGCCCGACAAGCGCATCGAGCGACTGGCTAGAGATGCTTCCTTATAATCGCGGGCACTTTGATAACGCACTGAGCGAGCATGACGATTCAACACGGTGAGCGACCACGCCGCATGCAAATGCAATGCCAACATGCCGAGCAAACCGGCACGCAGAATCCACAACACCGACTCTTTGGGTGCGAGTGGGTACAGCAACTTTTTCAAAAACTCGGCATACTCATTGAGCTCAACGGCACCGAGATACATCTTGGTGTTGCCAATCATGTGGAAGAGCACAAAACCCATGAGTGCAATACCCGAGATGGCCATTGCGTACTTTTTGCCTACTGCGGTGCCATACAGATCAAGCAGGAATGGCCGCCTCGGGCGAGGCGCTGCTGCAGTTCCTGTTACGGGCTGGCGCGAGGGTGTGGTGGTGCTCATGAGTTTGGAAGAAGTCCGACCTGAGACGCTAGTTCTCAAAACCTTGCGCTGCGAATCTGGCGGTGATTTGTCGGCGTGAAGCCTGTCTCAACGAGCCTGCTTCAACAAGCCCTTTCGTGATGATTCAGCGACGAGGCTCACAATTCTCTACACTCATGCGAGCCCATAAATCGGGGTTTGCCCTCTGGCAACCCCCCTCGTAGTAAGGAAACACATAACGTGACTGCTCTCTTGGCATCTGAAGGCGGCTGGCAGGATTTCACCCTGCGCGGCGGCGAATGGCTAGTGCTCGCCCTCTCTGGCGCGGCATCACTCCTGGCGATTGCCGTGGGGTTCTATCTAGCAAAGTCTGTTCTTGCAGAAGATGAAGGCACACCCAAGATGAAGGAAATCGCCACGGCGATCCAAGTCGGTGCGATGGCGTATTTGAAGCGTCAGTTCCGCACCATCGGGATGATCCTTATTCCAGTAGCCATCATCGTGTTCGTCACATCGGTGTCGATTGAGCGAAAAGATGGCACCGAGGCTCTGAGCTTCATTGCATCAGGCATCTTCCGCACCTTGGCTTTCTTGCTGGGTTGTGTGGCCTCGGGGCTTACTGGCTATATCGGCATGACTCTTGCAACCCGCGGCAACGTGCGCACGGCTGCTGCTGCACGCCGCGGCTCGATGCGTGAAGCACTCGGGGTGGCCTTTCGCACGGGTGGCGTGGCTGGCATGTTCACCGTTGGTCTTGGCTTGCTCGGTGCAACCGTCATCATTGCATTGTTTCAAAACACGTCATCAGCGATGCTCGTGGGTTTCGGTTTCGGTGGCTCACTGATTGCGCTGTTTTTGCGCGTCGGTGGCGGCATCTTCACGAAGGCTGCTGACGTTGGCGCCGACTTGGTGGGCAAAATTGAAGCCGGCATTCCCGAAGACGACCCGCGCAACCCGGCCGTTATCGCCGACAACGTGGGCGACAACGTGGGCGACTGCGCAGGAATGGCTGCTGACTTGTTTGAAAGTTACGAAGTCACCCTCGTTGCATCGATCATTCTCGGTGTTGCTGCGTTCAACTCAATTGGTTTGAACCCCGCACTTGGCCTCGTGTTTCCATTGGCCGCGCGTGCAATCGGCGTGATTGCCTCGATTGCTGGCGTGTTCGCCGTGCGAGCCAAAGAAGGCGAAATGAACGCACTGAAGCCGATTAACCGCGGCTTTTTGACTGCTGGCATCATCACTGTGATCGGCACACTCATTTTGTCGACGTACTACATCGGCAACCCAGCAAAAGGCTCGGCGGGTTTCGGCGAATCCCCCGTCCTGGTTTCAGGAATTGGCTGGCGCGTCTTTGGTGCTGTGTTGATTGGTCTTGTCTTGGCCCAAGTGCTGAGCCGTCTGACGGAATATTTCACTGGTACGGAATATGGCCCAGTGAAAGAAATCGCCGAGTCGGCTGAAACTGGCCCTGCAACCGTGGTGTTGTCAGGTACAGCATCCGGGCTTGAATCATCGGTATACGCCATCATCTGCATCGCTATTTCACTCGGCGGCACACTCTGGTTAGGTGGTGGCAATATCTTGCTGTCGCTGTATCTCGTGGCGTTGTGTGGCATGGGTATGTTGGCCACAACAGGTGTCATCGTTTCAGAAGACACCTTCGGTCCAGTGGCTGACAACGCCGCTGGTATTGCCGAAATGGCTGGCGAATTCGAGGGCGAATCACGCAAGATTCTGGTGAGCCTCGATGCCGTGGGTAACACCACCAAGGCCGTCACCAAGGGCTTTGCAATTGGTTCAGCGGTCAT
>JBILFO010000043.1:0-11848 GCA_044351505.1 Ilumatobacteraceae bacterium | reverse complement strand
CTATCCAGCTGCTTTGGTGGCTAGTTGACCGGCGAGGGAAAACAACATGTCGATATCAATGGCCAACGACTCTGGCGTGAAGTCTGAATAAACGTTGTAGGTGGCACAAACCATAATCGGCGACCCTGGTTCGTCGTCGGAGATATCGACTTCGAAGTGAGTGGGGATCTCTTCGTTTAATGCCGCCGCCAAGTCGGTGAAATCGCTGTGCGGGTCGACAGCTGTAATCACCACGAGTACTTCCAGTCGGAGCCCGTCGTAGGCAACCTCGTCGTGAGCCAGTGGGTCGTGGGCATGAACGAACACGTCATGGCCCTGCCAGCGCCATTCAGCGGTGTTGGCCGGGGTGTTGTCGCCGCCATCCTCTGGCCATTCGCCACGCAACTCGAGCGGTGTTTGGGGCCCAAGCGCGTGGGTTACTGCGACGACTAGTTCGCTGAAACGATCGTCAGTGGTCATTGTGGGCTGCCGGCATCTGGCACATCAATGAAAATTTCTTCCACCGCCGTGGCCAAGCGGCGCACGAGCGGTTGAGCGTTGACGTCACGGCTGAGTTGTTTGCCGAACACCGCAGCCAGGCTGGTGTAGTACCACTTCTGATCGGCTGCCTTGGCATTGAACTCGGCGCCGGCGTAGATGTTGTTGGCCGACTGCCCACTGCGCACCTGGGCCAGCGTGGCTTCGGCGTTGTGCACTTTGTCGGCCAGCGAAACCAAGAGTGCGGGGTGGTTCAGCGGTTTCGCAGCCAGGCCGTCGAGGTACGTCAGTTTGCGTCGCCGCCAATCCGAGGTGTTGCGCTTGTCGCTGGCTTGGCCGTCGGTGGTGGCTTCGACCATCTGTGTTACGCGTTCGGCTACGGCCTGGTCGGCACCACGTTCAACCAGCAGGTCAACCAATTGGATGGCCGACACATTGCAATCTTCGATGATGTCGTGGAGCAGCGCCGCCGCAGATTGTTCTTCGCTGCCGCCATGTTCCATCACGAGAGCCGACACGGCCAGCAAATGCGAAAGATACGGCGTGTCACCACCTTTGCGGGCTTTGTCGGCGAACTGTTCGGCAGCCAGGCCGAGCGCAGCGGTGGTGAGCACGCCCGATGTGTAGCGCGGTTTGCTCTTTTCCACCTGACCCAAGTGTGTCACAGGGGTGTTACGCACACGAGTGGATAACGAGTGCTGAGGCGTTGTCATGTGCTTAGTCAAAAAACACCTTGCCTGCCAGATCGACTGGGCGTGCTGCTTGCACCGCCTCGATGATCGTGCCGGCTTGCGGGCCACGGCCGCCTGGCAGCGCAAGTTTTCCCTTCAGCCCTGAATGGGCAAAGACGGTGTCGTAGGCAATCGTGCGATCCCACACCACGTGATACTTGGTGTCGTCGCTGAAATAAAACGCCGCTACCTGCCAGTGGCAGCGCCCGCCGTGCGGCGCACCAGATGCACCGTTCAAGTCGCCTGGGGCGATGCGAATGCCCGCGGTGTCAAATAACCGAATGAGGCCACCGAGTGTCCAGCTGGGGTAATACTCAGCGAGCATCTGTTGGGTGAAGCCACGCCCGACGGGTATCCAGTGGGTGTAGTGCAAGACGTGGTCGACATGTGCTCGAGTGAGCTGCCAGAGGTACTGGCTCGGGTCAACCTCGCCCCGAGGTTCGGGGGATTGCGGTGAATGGGTGGTCATGGATATCTCCTCATCGATCCCGGCATTACCACCGACTTGAGATCGGTTGGTGACCTTCAACGGGCCGGGGCCCTCGGGTCGTCTGGATGAAGTTCGTACCCGTTATGGGCACATGGCAATGGTGCCACGGGGGTGTTACGCACATTGCCGAGCCAGGTGTGATGTCGTCAACAACCGCACAGGTGTGGCCTCTATGTGCGTATCGCAACTTCACCCCACACCCCTGAAGGAGAATGAGTACGTGACAAAGCACTACCTCACGAAGTCCAATTTCAAGCTGGGCGTTGAATGCAAGCAGAAGCTCAAGTACTACAAGGCTAAGTATCCGAGCAGTTTGCAAAACAACGACATGCTCGAATTTTTCGCCGAAGGTGGCTTCATGGTCGAAGCCATTGCCCACGGCGTGATGCTGCATGCCAACCCGGCTGCCGAGTTTGAAGTCACGCTCAAGCACGATCGGTATCAAGCCCGCGTCGACGGGTGGGAACAGTTCGCCACGCATGCCGTGCTCACCGAAATCAAAGCCACCAGCGTCGAGTCAGACGACCCAGCACAGTTTTTCACCAAAAATGGCGATGTCAACAGCAGCTGGAGGCCGTATCTGCTCGACATCACGTTTCAGGTCATGGTGGCGCGGTTGGTGCACCCCGGGCTGGAGATTCGCCCCCAGTTGTGTGTGGTGAACAAAACCAAGCGCACCAGCCTGGAAGGCATCTACAAAAACATCGACATCGTCGACGATAAAGACGCAGATCGCGAGAAGCCTCGGGCAGTGTTCACCGGCGATCGGGCTGCGTTGGCCGCTGATCACTTTTTGGAATTCATCGATGTTGCGCACGTGGTGGATCAACTGATGGGCGAGGTCGAATTGTCAGCACGCAACCTGCTGGATTTTCTCGACGGCAACCAGCCTGAGTATGAGCCCGGACGCCCCGCCACGTTGTGTCGCAAGTGTGAGTTTCGCGGGGCCAGCCTCGCGCCGAACGGTTTCACCGAGTGTTGGGGACCGTCACCTACCGATTCGCCCCACATCCTCGACATTCATCAGGGCTATCGCTCCAAAGAACAAAAAGCCGTCTACGAAGCCATGCGCGACGCCGGCAATTATCGGCTCGTCGACTTGCCCGACGGTGTCGTTGATGCCGGCGGCTCGTGGGGCCCACCACGGCGCAACCAAGTGGCGGTGGCGCGCACCGGCAGAGAGTTGCAAGATGCTGCGCTGCTCAACGAAATGGGGGCGGTCACGTATCCGATTCATTTCATCGATTTCGAAGCGTCGCGCATTCCCGTGCCGTACTTGGCGGGCATGAAGCCGTACGAACAGGTGGCATTTCAATTCAGTTGCCACACGCTGGCTTCGCCCGATGCCACCACGCTGCAACATGCGCAGTGGCTGAACCTGCGGGATGTGTACCCGAACGATGAGTTTGTTCGCGAATTGCGCAAGGTGATCGGTGACACCGGCACCGTGTTGGTGTGGAGCCACTACGAAAAGTCGACATTAAAGGGTGTGCGACGTCAGTTGCGCGAGCGTGGCGTGCTGGATGCGTCGCTGGCTAGCTGGTTTGATGCACTCGTTGGTCGCGAAGTGGCAGAAGGCGAAGACGAGACCCCCGTAGAAGAAACTCGCATCGTCGACATGCTCAAGTGGTCGCAGCGCTTTTTCAGCCATCCGGCGATGAACGGCAGCCACTCCATCAAACGAGTGCTCGACAGCATCTGGGCCAGTGGAGATTTCCTGTGGACTGATCCGTGGTTCGCGCAGTACTACACCACTGACGGTTCCGGCCGCCCACTCGACCCGTACCAGACTCTCAAGTTGACCTCGCAGTCACCCGACCTCGATGACTCACTCGACGCAGACGGCGCTGGCGAATCCGTCACCGATGGTGTGGGGGCGATGCGTGCCTACCAATCGATGATCTATGGCTCGCGCCGTGGCGACGAGGCCCACCGCACGCAGTTGGCCGAGGCGCTGTATCGCTACTGCGGTTTAGACACCGCCGCCATGGTCATGATCTGGCGCTACTGGAGCACCACTCGGAAGTAGTGCTCCGAGCAATACGCCATCACGTCACACCCCGGTGCCAAACTTGCGTAGATCTCTTCACCCCCTCATCAATTAAGGAGCAATCCACTATGGAAACATTCGTCGGCCTCGCAGTAGGCCTCGTCATCGCCGTCGTTGCTGTGTTGGTGGTGCTCCAACGCAAGCCCGGTGCGGCTGCACCAGCCCCCGTGGCCGGCGCCCAGCCCACGCTGTCGGCTGCCGACATTCGTGACGTGATCCGCGAGATTCACGGCGAAACACTCCGTGACTTGGCCGACCAGGCTAAAGACGATCGGCAAGATGCCATCAGCACGGCAGCACGCCAAGTGGGCGAAGTCATCGACACCACCAAGAAACAAATCGACGAAAAGATGGGTCGACTCGAAACCGAGATTTCCAAATTGCGCGAAGCCAACTCAGAAAAGTTCGGCAATGTCGACACAGCTGTCGCCGGTTTGGCACAACAGACTCAAGCGCTCAATAAGGTGCTCTCCAGCTCGCAGGGCCGCGGCAACTGGGGTGAAAAAATGCTCGTCGACATCCTCATGCAGGCCGGCTTTGAACGCGGCATCAACTATGAGATGCAAGAAAAGCTCGAAGCCGGCGGCAAACCCGATTTCACCTTTCACTTGCCGCCTGACCGTGTGCTGTATCTCGATTCGAAATTTCCGATGGAGAACTACCTCAAATACTTTGAAGCACAAGACGACAACAGCCGCAAAATTATGAAAGATGCTTTCATCAAAAACGTCGAGGAGCGCGTGAAAGAACTACAAGATCGCGACTACGTGCATCAGTCGAATGCCAACGCGCTCGACTACGTGCTGTTGTTCATTCCCAACGAGGGCGTGCTTGGGTTCATCCAGCAGCACAAACCGAGCCTGATTGACGAAGCCGTTGCTAAGCGGGTTGTGCTGTGTTCGCCACTCACGTTGTATGCGTTCTTGGGTGTGGTGCGCCAAGCGACTGCCAGTTTCGCCATGGAACAAAATGCCAACGAGGTGCTGCGCTTGCTCACCAACTTCGGCAAAGCGTGGGGCAGTTACGTAAAGAACCTGAAGGAGATCTCGGGTCACTTCGAAAAGATGCAAAAGAAACTCAAGGCCGTCACCACCGGCCGCGTGTTTAGCGGAGTCAACAAGCCTTTGCGCGAGATTGAAGACTTGGCCAAGAGCCGTGGCATTTCATCTGACAACTCGGCGATGCAAGAGCTCGATGCGGCACTTGCCGAGGCCGATGCTGCCGAGGCCGACGACGACGAGTAACTAGGCCTTCGAGTTCATCTGCACGTAGACCATCTGAATATTGGCCAGGGCATCACGCATCGTCTCGATGTCGTCGCCCAGGCGATCACCCAGTTTGTCTACCAAGACAGCCAACGCATCGATGGCCAGCGAGGCGTCATCCAACTTCGGTGGCACTGCCGACAAATGAATTGCCGCCAATTCATACAGACCCATCAGATGGTTGACCACCACTACCTGGGCGGGTGCCTCAGCGATGCGCCGGCGGGCGTCTTCGAGAGCCTCCTGGGCGTCGGAGAGGGCAGTGGATTCGTCGGAATCGTCAGTGGGGCTGTTGGTGGCATCGTTCGTAGTCATCGCCGCTACGCTATTGGAGGCGTTGCCACCGCTTCGGCGGCCAATGCCACGGCTAAGTGATCGGCTACGAAAGTGGCCTTTCCACCTCGCCACAAGATTCCAACGGATGTTCGTTTACGAGCAAGGGTTGGTGAGTGAGTGTGGGTCGAGTGCCAGCGGTGCATGTCGCCGCCTCTCGCCCCCTTGCGCACCTCTCCTGCTGGCAGCGGGCCTCTAGCTATTCCAGTTATTCATTCCAACTACATAGGAGGCACAGCCGCTTGAACAGCAGTGACCAGTCATAGCACCGCCATCAAACGAACCCAGGTACAACGAACGCATTCGCGTAGCGAAAGTGCGTCTGGTTGACGCCGATGGTTCCCAGGTGGGGATCGTGCCAATCGAAGATGCGCTCGCCAGAGCGCGTGCAGCAGAACTCGACTTAGTCGAGGTTGCCGCACAAGCCGATCCGCCGGTGTGCCGAATCATGGACTACGGCAAATTCCGTTACGAAGAAGCCCAACGTCTCAAAGAATCACGCAAGAAGACCATCCAAATCACGACGAAAGAAGTGAAGTTCCGACCAAAAATCGGCAAGGGTGACTTTGACACGAAGGTTCGGCACATGCTTGAGTTCCTCGAAGAGGGACACAAGGTAAAGGTGTCGTTGCAATTCCGAGGAAGAGAAATGGCTCACCCTGAACTGGGTAAGAAAGTTCTCGACGAGGTGCTGGAACAGCTTGGCCCTATCGCCAAGGTGGATACCTCACCCCGTCTCGACGGACGCAGCATGACCATGGTGCTCTCGCCTGACAAAAAAGCAGCTGCTGCCAGTACCAAGAAGCCAGCCGCCACCAACGACGTTTCGAAAACCGCATAACACCACCACGACAGGAGACAGCAATGCCGAAGATGAAGACATCCAAGACAGCCAAGAAGCGCTTCAAGAAAACAGGAAGCGGCAAGTTGCGCCGTCAGCAAGCCATGCGTCAGCACTTGTTTGAAGCCAAGCCCTCATCGCGTACCCGTCGTCTCGATGGCACGGTTGACGTGCACAAAGGCGATGCCCGCAAAATCAAGCGTCTGCTCTGCGAGCGCTAGAACCATCGCCAGACCCAACCGACCCATACCCACCCGATTCATCTACACCACCACCTCAGTCACAGATAAGGAGCACACACCATGGCACGCGTAAAGCGCGGCGTTCACGCCAAAAAGAAGCACAAGGCAATCATGAAGAAAGCGAAGGGGTATTACGGCGATCGCAGCCGGACCTTCCGCAGCGCCAACGAAGCGGTAATGCACGCTGGGCAATATGCCTTTCGTGACCGTCGCGCCAAGAAAGGCGAATTCCGCAGTTTGTGGATTCAGCGCATCAACGCCGGTTGCCGCGTGCACGACATGTCGTACAGCCGGTTCATCAATGGTCTGCAGAAAGCCGGTGTCGAAGTCGACCGCAAGGTACTCGCTGATCTTGCCATCACCGATGACGCAACCTTCAAGAATCTGGTCGACACTGCTAAGGCGGCACTCGCCTGATCGAAACGCTGGGGTTTTCTCACCAGCGCGTTCAACAACTGCGGCGCTTGCTGTCGCGCCGTTCGGCCCGACTTGACGAAGGTCTCTTCGTCGTTGAAGGTGCCGTGCTCATCGCTGAGGCCATTCGTGGCGGCTGGGATGTGTTGGCGCAGTTCGTTACGAGCGACGCATCACCCGTCGATGGTGCTGATGTGCCCGTGTTCGTCTTTGGCGAAGGCGTGCTCGAGCGCGTGGCATCGACTGAATCTCCGCAGCCGAATATGGCTTTGGTGTCTCGGCGCATGGCGTCGCTGGCCAAGCTCGAAGTCGCAGCCACCGGCGTTGCTGCACCCTGGGTGATGTTTTTGGATGCTGTTAACGACCCGGGCAATCTGGGCACCATCGTGCGTAGCGCCGAAGCCATGGGGGCGTCTGGTGTGGTGCTGGGGTCGGGCTGTGTTGATGCATTCAACCCAAAAGTGGTGCGGGCATCTGCCGGGGCCGTGTTTCATGTGCCGGTGGTCGAAGCCGTGCAACTTAGCGAAGTGAAAGCGCTCGACTATCGGGTGCTGGCAACTTCGTCACATGAACAGACGAACTCGGTGACATTGGCCGACGCCGACCTCACGGGTGCCGTGTGCGTGGTGTTGGGCAGTGAAGCCCATGGCGTGAGCCAAGACAACTCTGCGTTGGTCGATGGATGGATTCGCATCGAGCATGCTGGGCGAGCTGAGAGTCTGAACGTGGCTATGGCCTCCACTATCTTGAGTTATGAACTCGCAAGACGCCGCTCATGATGCCTGTACCAGCCGCCCACTTCATAAACGGTGCTCCGCTCGTTGGTCCGTGGCCAGCGACGTGTGAAACGCTTGTGGTCGGAATGGGATGTTTTTGGGGTGCTGAGCGCAAGTTTTGGCAGGCACCGGGTGTGTATTCCACATCGGTGGGTTACGCCGGTGGCGCAACGCAGCACCCGTCGTATGAACAAGTGTGCAGTGGGCGCACCGGGCACACCGAAGTGGTGATGGTGGTGTTTGACACTGCTGCAACGTCGCTCGACGCCATGCTGCGAGTGTTTTGGGAAAACCATAATCCAACCCAAGGCAATCGCCAGGGCAACGACATCGGTACGCAGTATCGCAGTGCGATTTATTTTTCGAATGATGCGCAGCGTGCGGCAGCCGAGGCATCGCGCGAGTTGTTCCAGCGCGAACTCACTGCTGCGGGATTCGGTGCCATCACCACCGAAATCGCACCGTTAGACGAATATTTCTATGCCGAGGAATATCACCAGCAGTATCTCGGCAAAAACCCCAACGGCTATTGCGGCATGGGTGGCACGGGTGTGTCATGCCCGATCGGGCTCACCCAGTGATTCGTCAAGTTGCGATGAGTCGCCTTGCGGTGTTGGCCTGCGCTGCATTGCTGGCTGTTGGTGCCGTGGGATGCTCGTCTACTAGCGTTTCGAGCGTGGCAGATGGTCAACGTGACGCGTCGTTTGCCGATGCGATTGTCATCGATGTGCGCACACCTGAAGAGTTTGCCGCCGGACATCTTGATGGTGCACTGCTCTACAACGTGCAAGACCCGTCGTTTGAAGCCAATATCGCCGCGCTGGATCCCACCGCTACCTACGTGGTCTACTGCCGTTCAGGCAATCGCTCGGCACAAGCCATCGAGCGCATGATGGCCGTTGGCTTTACGACTCTGACAGACCTGGGCTCGCTGCAAAATGCATCTGACGAGACCGGCATTGCCATCGTGCAGGATTGACCTGCGCAGAACCCTCTTAGTGGCGCGTCAGCGACTCGCGCAAACCATCCTCAGTCAAAATTCGTGCAAGATGGCGGCGATAGTCAGCGCTGGCTCGAGTGTCAGACGATGGGCTCGTATTGTGATCGGCCAGAAGGGCTGCTTCGGAGATCTCTGCGCCTTGTGCCAGGGCTGATTCAACGGCAGTGGCTCGCATGGGGATGTCGGCCATTGCCCCTAGAGCAACTGATTTGCCATATATGGCTGTCGATACAGTTGCCCAATCTTGCGACCTGATGGTGAATTTCTGGTAGCTCCAGCCTTGTTTTTGCCGCGGAACCTTTATGTTGACGAGGACTTCAGTCGGGGTTAACGCGGTTTGCCAAAATCCAAGGAAAAATTCCGCCGCAGCGATAGTTCGAGTTTCTGTTCGGCCTTGCACTGTGAATTGAGCATCCATGGCAAGCAGGCTCACTGGTAAATCCGAGGCAGAGTCACCGTGGGCCACCGACCCGCCGATGGTGCCACGATTTCGCACCTGTGGGTCGCCGACAAGCGACGCTGTGTACGCCAACAAACCACAGTGCTCTTTTACGACAGGGGAGTGCTCGAGGGTTGCGTGGCGCGTGGCAGCACCCACAACAATCGAATCTCCTTCAAGAGAGACCCCTGATAGTTCGGTGATGCCGCTGATATCAACGAGAACTTTTGGTGTCGCCAGACGAAACTTCATGAGTGGGATCAAGGAGTGTCCACCAGCCAGGAGTTTGGCATCATCACCGAATTCGGCTAATGCATCCAAGGCTTCTTGCACGCTGCTCACCCGCAGGTAGGTAAATGGTGCGGGAATCACTGTGGTACCTGATTGGCGGCAGCCCACTGAACGGAACGAACGATCATCTCGTATCCGGTGCAACGACAAATGTTGCCCTCTAGGGCATGTCGAATCTCGTGTTCAGACGGTTGGGAATTTTCGGCCAAGAGTGCTGTGCAGGCCATCAGCATTCCAGGTGTGCAGTAGCCGCATTGCAGGCCATGTTCCTGTCGGAATCCCTCTTGGACGGGGCTAAGGCCATTGAAAGAGCCAGACAGCCCTTCTACTGTGCTGACATTTTGCCCGTTGGCCTGCACTGCCAGCAGAGTGCAACTTTTCACGGCTTGACCATCGAGCAGAACAGTACAAGCACCACAATTGGAAGAGTCGCAACCGATGTGAGTGCCCGTGAGGCGCGCCTTTTCTCGGATGAAGTGAACCAGCAGCATGCGATCTTCGACTTCGTGTTCGTATTGACGCGAATTTATGGAGATGTTCACTTTTGTCATTTTGCGGATCCTTTTGTTGCGGTTGACATAACTTGCCACACTTTTTCGGGAAGCACCGGCATGTCAATGTGTTCCACGCCGAAATGCGAGAGGGCATCCACGATGGCGTTGACCACCGCAGGGGGGCTTCCTATTGCTCCTGACTCGCCAATGCCCTTGGCTCCAAGCGGATTATTTGGGCAAGGCGTATTGACGCGCCCAGCTATGTAGTTGGGAAGGTCTGGTGCTGACGGAACCAGGTAATCAACCAGGTTGGATGTAATCGGCTGACCAGTCGACGGGTCGTACTGCATTTCTTCAAAGAGCGCTTGGGCGATGCCCTGGGCGACTCCGCCGTGCACTTGACCCTCGGCTAGCAGGGGATTAATGACGGTCCCACAATCATCGATGAGCACCATCTTTGCGACGCGCACTTTGCCGGATCGTCGGTCAATTTCGACAACGCAACCATAAGCACCCGATGGATATGAAAAGTTTGGACTTTCCTGGAAGAGATGCTCTTCCAGGGTGCCAGCCTGCATCTCGGGTGGTAGCCGCAATGGTTGAAAGCTGGCCAATGCAACGTCGGCCCAGCCCACTTTTTTGCCGGGCGTGCCTCTCACGCTGAATGAATCGTCGGCCACGATGAGGTCGTCCTCAGAAGCTTCTAAGAGATGGCCAGCAATTCGCTTCGCGCGCTCCAACAGGCGTTGACTTGCCACCTTGGTGGCAGATCCCACCATGGGCACCGAACGACTTCCGAGGGTGCCGATGCCTTGAATTACTGTTCCGGTATCTCCGTAAACGATGTTGATGCGGTCAAAGGAAATCCCAAGTTCGTCGGCCGCGATTTGTGAAACAACGGTCTCCGTGCCTTGTCCGTGTGGTGCGGACCCGATAAAGACGGTGGCTGATCCGTCGGGATGGATTCGAATTTGAGTTGACTCCCATGATGCAAGGTGACCAAAACCCTCCAGCGAACCATTCGGTCCGAAGCCTGCTATTTCGATCCAGGTAGAGAATCCAATGCCGATGAGTGGCTTGGACGGGTCGTTTCTGAATTCCTCTTGTCGTTTGCGTTCCGCTTCGTAATCAAGTAACCGGACACACTCGTCCATCAAAGCTGGAAAGTTGCCGGAGTCGTAGATGACTGCCCGATTGTGTGTTTCGTAGGGAAAATCTTGGGGCTGGATGAAATTTCGTCGACGAACTTCGACTGGGTCAATCCCTGTTCGGCGTGAAACAAGGTCGACGAGACGTTCGACTGCGTAAGTGGCCTCAGGGCGACCGGCTCCCCGGTACGCAGCGACCGGGGTGGTGTTGGTGACAACACAGCGGAAGGCTGTCTGTACCTTGGCAATTTTGTAGCAACCACCCGCCATCCAGTTGGTGAGAACTGGCAATCCAAGACCAGTCGGATCGGCGTATGCGCCAAGATTCTGCGTGACTACCATCCGCAAGGCCTTGATGCGGCCATTGCGGTCGAATCCAACTTCAAGGTCATGCTCTTGGTCTCGTCCGTGGGTCATCTGCAGCATGGCTTCGGTCCGACTTTGTGAAAACTTGACTGGTCGCCCTACCCATTTGGAAAGTAGTGGTGTGATGAAAAATTCAGGCGCGAATACGATCTTGGCTCCGAATCCACCCCCAACATTTGGAGTAATGATTCGACATTGGTTTTGAGGAATGTTGAGCCACGCCGACATTTTGTTGCGTAGGTGGTGCGGGGCTTGGAAGGTGGCCCACATGGTGAGGCCGTCAATATTCCAATCCGCTAGGCAAGCCATTGTTTCAATAGGCACGACTGCGCACCGCTGATTAATCACTCGAAGCTGTGCTCTTTCGTCGCAAGCTTCCATTGCACGATCCAGGTCGTCAAGCATGGGAACGGTGACCAGGGCGTTGGAACCATGCTCTGGAAAGAGCAGTTCGGCGTCAGGGGCCAATGCGTCACGAATCGTTGATACGG
>JBILFO010000151.1:0-3262 GCA_044351505.1 Ilumatobacteraceae bacterium | reverse complement strand
GGGTTGGGCCAAACGCTCGAGCAGCAGGCCGCTACGCACATCGAGGCGCAGCAGGTCACCAGTGCGCAGGTGCGTGCCGCGCAAGGTGTCAGCTAGCTCACACACACGGTCGTCATCACCGCGACCCGTAACGATGGCGCGAATGCCATCTTCGAGCACTTCCTTAAGCGACACCACTTCACCAGTGATGTCGGGGTTACGGGCCATGACAACGTTGAGGGACTCGTTTAACACCACTTCGCTACCGCGCTCAAGGGTGTGGGCGTCAATCTCGGGATGCAGCGACACCCGCATTTTGCGACCGTTGGTGAGCACATCAACGCTGCCATCATCGTTGGAGCCCAATACCACACCATAGGCCGAAGGGGGTTGGGTAAGTTTCTCGACTTCTTCGCGTAATGACGCCACATGGTCGCGAGCTTCACGCAAGGCATACGACAGTTTTTCGTTCTGGGCCTTAGCTGCAGCTATCTGACCCTTGGCCTCGAGCATGCGTTCTTCAAGTGCACGAAGTCGCGCGCCTGTGTCATCGGCCATGCCCTGAACCTAGCGGGCAGCCGTGTATCGTGAAAAGCCATGAAGGTATGGATCGACCAAGACCTCTGCACAGGTGACGGCTTGTGTGAAGAGATCGCCCCCGAAGTATTCGCACTGCTCGACGACGGTCTGGCCTATGTCAAAGAAGGCGACAAGATTTTCGCCACCGCCAAGGGCAACGCTCAAGGCGCCGAAGGTGTCGCAAACTTCGCTGACAAACACTTGGACGCCGTGATCGAATCCGCCGAGGAATGCCCCGGCGAGTGCATCTTCATCGAACCGTAAATCGGTTCGTTATTGCGCGATCAACAGTCGCGCTGTTGTCAAAAAACCTGTGTGGGCGACCATGCGATGGTCAGGGCGAACTGACTCGCCTTCAATATGCCACGTACGGTGCAGCACTTCGAGCGTGCGCATCGCGACCCATTGCCCGCGATGGCGTGCAAGCACATCGCGCACCTTCACTGCCTGGGTAATGCTCGGCGTGTAGGCCACTACGACACCACCCCCATGCATCACGGTTGGCAAGTGCGGCACTACTTGCCAGGGCTCGGGCAAATCCAACACAGCGCGATCGAAGCGGCCACCGTTAGGTAGGTCGATGCCGGCATATGAGTCGCGGATCATGACGTGGAATCGAGCCGACGCTTCGTCGCCCAAAAATGACGCCACGTTCTTCTTGGCTCGTTGGGCGAAATCTTCACGCAATTCATAACCGATGATGCGCGCCCCGGCTCGCAGCATGGTCATCGACAATGCGCCAGACCCGACACCAGATTCAAACACCAGATGGCCCGGAGCTATGTCAGCAAGCATTGCAATAGGTGCAAGATCTTTCGGATAAATAACCTGCGCCCCACGTGGCATCTCAAGCACGAAATCTTCAAGCGTTGGGCGCATCACCACGTAACGCGCACCCTTGGTGGATTCGACTGTGCAGCCTTCGTTCGACCCGATCACCTGTGTATGGGGTACGAAGCCGGCGTGACTATGAAACTCGCCCGTCGCTTCGAGGGTTACGAGGTACCGACGCTCTTTGGTGTCGATCAACAGCACGCGGTCGCCCTCGGCGAATACGGCAGACATCAGCGGGCACGCCGACGTTGCAATGAGATGCTTTCGTCTTGGCGCAGATGCACCGTCGTACGTTCGACACGACGATTGCGACGACGCCACCAACGCCACACCACAAGGGTTGCAGCCACGATTGGGTAACGCTTCATTGCGCGAGTGAACACCGCAATGCCAAGCATGGAAGACACTCGCGATACGGCAGGTGACACGGCTTAGCGACGAATCTCAATAACACCGCGGCGCAGCTTTCCGCCTCGGCGACCGAAAAAATACGCCACGAGCAATCCAGCAGCGACTCCAGCAATGGCCAGCACGGTCAGCGAAGTTTTTTTGGTCTCGGTAATTTCAGTGACGTCGTCTTGCAGCGCCTGGAAACGTTGCTCAAGGTCGTCGCGGGTGATGCGCTGGCGATCGTTCATTTGCGCCCCCGGTTGAGCTCAAAGACTCGTACCCGTGACCACGCCAAGATTGAGAGAGCACATCCAACGCCCAAGGTCACCAGATATGGCACGAACGACAAACCATCGGCTTGCTCGGGCCACCAGACATGCAGCATCACGTCCTGGGTCAAGCGCAGCACGCCAACGAGCACAATGATGATGCCCACCGACATAAAAAACGCGGCCATCAACCCGAATGCCAGCCAGCGTCCAGCGCCGCGCAGCGGGCCGAGAGTCTCTTGCTTGGCGTAGTCGCGCACCATTTCCAAGGTGTCGACAGGGTCAAATTGCATACCTTCTGTCTATCTGTGTGGCCAGGCATGTTTCACAGGGCCTCAGCTGACTGATTACGGGCCTCGCTCTAGGGGCGTGGCAGCAGGTCGTCAGTGGTGGGCGTGGCGCTGAAAGCAGCTAGTGACTGCATTAATTCGTTCCATAGAGGCTGATACGAACTTTGGTTTGATACCCCAGGCCCATTGAGCACAAAAGCGAACGTAATCACACTCTGGCCAGTTGTATCCACTACGGGATAAAAGCCACTGAGAGATTTAGCCAACCGCAAGGTGCCGGTTTTTGCCCGCACTCGGTTGAGAGCCGGGCCACTCGTGAATTGTTCGCGCAATGTGCCTGTTGCCCCTGCCACTGCCAGCGCTTGGCCAAGCGGACTATTGATCCCGTATGTGTTGAGCAGCGCAACCAACATCTGGCAAGAAACCTGGTTACTGCTATCGAGACCCGATCCATCGGCCAAGACCAAACCCTCCACCGGAATCGCGCGTGCTTCGAGCACTTCGGTGATGGTCTCTAGTCCTGCTACGCGTGTGGCTTGCTGTTTGTTAACCAGACCAATTTCCTTAAGCAACAATTCTGCAGCATTGTTGTCGCTATTGGTCAAGAGGTCGGCCAGAATGTCAGACAGCGGTGCACTTGTGAGCTTTCCGAGTGGCGCAGCGTTGGTGGGCACTACCCCACTACGCGCTGCTCCTACCACTGTTACACCGCGCGCTTGCAGTAGTCGGGAAAATGCCGTAGCTGCACCTGCGGCCGGGTTGGCCGGCTTGAAGGGCTCACCGATCAAGACGCCATCATCCACCATTAACGCCCCAAGTGGGCCTGCTTCAATGGAACGAATACCGTCACCCCAGGTGGGCACGTAGCGCTCGGTGTCGTATCGGGACTCGTCGCCAACTACCGCTCCTGAAATGAGAGTG
>JBILFO010000150.1:0-3265 GCA_044351505.1 Ilumatobacteraceae bacterium | reverse complement strand
CTTTTCATCCAACTGATTGGCACCACTCACATATGCCATCACGATCTCGCCATCAACAGCGAATACCAAACTCTTTACGATCTGCCCTACCGACACACCAATGGCGTTGGCGGCATCTTGCGCAGTTTTGGTGCCTTCAGGGAATCGCCGCGTAGTGATCTCTAGGCCCAGCGCACGTGCCGCCTCCACCACACGCACCACATTGGGATGCAGGTCGCTCATTGCTCCCCCGTCGTGGCTGGCCCAGCCAGCGAAAAAAACATCACACCAATCAGCGAGCAAACGCCTGCTGCCAGATACGACGCGCGATAGCCCCCGGCGTTGTCATATAGCCATCCTAAAAGAATTGGCCCTGCGGCGGTTCCGGTGAATGAAATCAAACCATGTCGAGCCACGATGCGTGGATAGTCGAGCACGCCGAAGCGCTGTGCAAACAACAACGACTGCATCATCAAGATGACGCCAATCGTCAACCCAAAGCAGGCGACACTGATCAGCAAGGGCACTCGGGTGTCGGAAACCGCCACGAAGATAAGTGAAAACCCCTGAACAGCCGTGATGCCAATCGTAAATCGCGTCATGTCAGTTTTTGCAATGATGCGACTGCCACCAAAACGTCCGAGGATGGCAAACAGCGAAAGCACGACTGTGGCAAACGTGGCCGTGCCGCGATCGGTGCGCTCCTCGATTAACTTCACGAGTTGCTGCACGCCACCAACTTGGGCACCAAATGTGAAGATGAACGCCACGGTCACTGCGATGAAAAATCTGGTGCGAACCGCTTCGGCCAGCGGCGTGCCCTTTACGACGGGTTGCTCGCCTGGCTCGACCCGTGCACCGTCGGGCCGCCAGCCGTAGGCGTGCGGGAATGGCCGCATGAACAGCACGGTGATGGGCACGGTGCCAACGAACCAAATGAGTGCAAGCCACGCCGAGCCATCGCGGATGCCTTGCTCGTCGAGAATCCATTTGATGAACGGGGCGACGAAAATTCCGCCAGCAGAAAGGCCGGTGGTGGCGATTGCGATAGCACTTGCCCGTTTGGCGTGAAACCATCGGGTTACCACCGTGGTCACAGGGCCCACCCCCGATGCCGACCAGCCCAGAGCAAAGGTGCCGTACACCACAAACAGTTGCCAGCGCTCGTTGACGAATCGCATACAAAACAGCGAACCGGTGGCAACAATCGCACCAGCCACAATCATGATTCGCACATCGCGTTTGGCGATGAACTTGGCGATCGACAAACCCGAAACACCCCCAACAAGAAAAAAGAACGTGGTGGCAAGCGAAATTGACGACACCGACCAGCCCAACTCGCGACTGAACGCCTGCAAATACACCGCCAACCCATAGAAGCCAACGCCAGAAGAAAACGTAAGCAAAGTGAATGATGCAACCAAAATCCAACGCCCAGGAAACTTCTCGGTGCTGGCGAATACGCCCCGCGTGGTTGTAGAGGTCATAAGTTGGTGCTTGGCGCGCTCTCTATGAGAGCACTTCGTTGATGCGTTGAGCGAGTCGGGCGTCGCGCTCGGTAATAACACCGCCTGCGTCGTGTGATCGCAGCGAAATCTCGACCACATTCCAGCTGTTCGACCAATCGGGGTGATGGTCATGTTCCTCAGCGATCTCAGCAACCCGAGTCATGAATGCGAAGGCTGCGGCAAAATCGGCAAAGGTCAGGCGACGATGGAGCGCGCCATCGACCACGTCCCAGCCATTTGGGGTTGGGCTGACGGTGTTACTCACCCACGCGAGCGTAGGTCAGTTCAATGGTGCGTGACACGCCACGCGGCTGGTGTTACGCGACACCAACTCGGGGCGATCACTCACGCACCTTGCTGCCACATCGGCGGGCAATGTTTCGCGAATCTGACAGCGCGTGTGGAATCGACATCCACTTGGCGGGTTGGCTGGGCTAGGCAATTCGCCCCGCAAGATGATGCGCTTGCGCACTCGCTCGATCGCTGGGTCTGGAATCGGTACAGCCGAGAGCAACGCCTGCGTATACGGGTGTTGCGGCCGTGCGAACACATCGTCGACCGGGCCCGACTCCACAATGCCGCCCAAGTACATGACCGCGACGTCATCGGCCACATGCTGCACCACGGCGAGGTCATGCGACACAAAAAGATACGAGAGATGCAGTTTCTCCTGCAGCTCAGCCAACAAGTTGAGCACCCCTGCGCGCACGCTTACGTCGAGCGCTGACACCGGTTCGTCAAGTGCTAACACCTTTGGGTTGAGCGCGAGTGCTCGGGCAATCGCGATGCGCTGTCGCTGACCGCCAGAAAACTCTGCGGGATACCTGCTGGCATGGTCGCGCTGCAAGCCGACGAGCTCGAGCAACTCCATCACGCGCTGGTTTTGCTCGGCCTTGGGCATGCCGAAGTTGTCGAGCGGCTCAGCGATTGCGTCGCCAACTGGCAGACGAGGGTCGAGTGAGGCAAACGGATCTTGGAAGACGATTTGCAGATCTTTACGCATCTCCAGGCGCTGCTTTTTATTCAACTCAGCGACATCACGCCCGAGCACCGTGATCGTGCCGGCTTCGGGCGCGACCAGATTCAAGATCTCCAACAATGTGGTGGTCTTGCCACAACCCGACTCGCCGACCAATGCCAAACTGCGGCCTTGACGCAACGTCAAGTCGACACCGTCGACTGCGTGCACCGACCCAACTCGACGCCGCAGCACGGAGCCTTTAAGTAGTGGAAATGTTTTCTTCAATCCGCGCACTTCCAGCGCTGTGCCTTCGCTTGCCGTTTGCACCGCAGTATGGCGAGGACCATCGGTGAACAACTTGCCTTCAGCCTGCAGTCCTGCGATTTCTGCTTGGAGCACACATGCAGTCATGCGCGAAGGTGAAAGTGCCACTAACTCGGGCACTACTTCGTCACATTTTGATGCAGCAGCGGGGCAACGTGGCGCAAAAGCGCACCCAGGCGGCAGCGCGACTGGTGACGGCGGTGCACCATCAATTGACGCCAATCGCGCACCAGGAGTGGCATTGAGCCGAGGAATACTGCGCAGCAGACCGACGGTGTACGGCATCGCTGGAGATGCGTATACGTCATCAACAGAGCCCACCTCGACGACTTTGCCGGCGTACATAATGGCGACGCGGTCAGCCAAGCCAGCAACCACACCCAGGTCGTGCGTAACCAGCACTACTGCTGCACCCGTCATGTCGCGCGCAATGCGAAGCACGTCAAGAATTTGTGCCTGCACGGTTACATCGAGCGCGGTCGTTGGCTCGTCG
>JBILFO010000149.1:0-3277 GCA_044351505.1 Ilumatobacteraceae bacterium | reverse complement strand
TACATCGCAGTAGTCTGCGACCATGTTCATCACTCTGATTCGCCATGCTGAGCCCGAGTGGGTGCGCGATGGCTTCAGCCAAGACAATCCTCCGCTAACGGCGCGTGGCCATCGTCAGGCTCGCCGCCTAGCCGATCGGCTCGAGGCTGAGCATTTTGACCATGTGTATGTGTCGCCACTGCTGCGAACGCGGCAAACTGCGGCCCCAATTTTGAATGCCCAGCGTCGCGGTGAAGTGATTGAGCCCTGGCTGGAAGAAATTCGCAGCCCAATCTGGCAGGGCAACCCAGCAGAAAAGGCTGAAGCTGCCTATCGCGAAGAAAAGCGTCGGCCAGCTGCCGAGCGTTGGGGCGGCCTAGAGGGTGGCGAAGCCGTTAGCGATTTCACGAAACGTATCCACAAGGGAGCCAACGATTTTTTCGCTCAGCGTGGCATCTATCGCACTGATCATGAGCTACCTGTCTGGCATATCGAAGAACCAGGTGATCGCGTTGCGTTCGTGGCCCATGCCGGGACCAACAGTGTGTTGATTTGTCATTTGCTCGGCCTAGCGCCCACCCCTTGGGAGTGGGAGCGATTTGTGATCGGCCACGCCACGATCAGTCGCCTCGAAGCACTGCAGCTTGGCGATGGCTACACCTTCAGCCTGACTCGGCTGGCAGATAACTCGCATCTTCAGAGTTCGGACTACACGTACTAAACCGCCACCGCGGAGCGACGTGGTTCTCACATCGCGCCACCCCGCGGTGGGTACTCAGGTGTTCGTCGCGACGAGGCACCGAGATCTTGAGTGCTTATGGTTGTGGGCGGGCATCCGTGATGTGGCAAGCATTCACCGCTGCCACGACTGGCGTTGGGTCAATTGCTGCACCGCCACGTGGGTGCACTTCGAAGTGCAAGTGAGGCGTACTGGTGTTACCGGTTGCGCCGTTGGTGCCCAGAATCTGACCAGCCTTCACCGTTGCACCAACAGCGATGTTCGGCGCAATGGTGTCAAGGTGGGCATAGAAGAAGTAGGTGCCGTCTGCTTGGGTGAGTCGCACACCGTTGCCCGTCAGGCTGGCGTTGTTGTACACGCGAGTAATGGTTCCATCAACTACTGCATAGATCAGGTTGCCTATCGGGGCAATAATGTCGACGCCTTCGTGCAGGCGGGTGCCGCGCGACTGTTGCCAGGTGTTGGTGAATGAGCAGCGACCCTGCACCGGGAACACCTGAATGGTGGGGATACCGAGAGACTCGAGCGAGGGAATCAAGCCCAGGGCTTGAGCAGTGGGGAAGTCGAGCATTTGCGAAGTGTGCAATCCGCGGCTGGCTTGAAAATTACCCAGCGCGATGGATGTGGCAACACCAAAGACGCCGTCGGCGCCACCTTTGACTTCGACACCATTATTGATAAGCGTTTGTTGCACTAAGCGAACAGCATCACCACTTTGGCCACGTGAAGGCAACCCGTTGACACTCAGCTGTGTGGCATCAGCCGAAACTGCTGGGGCGGCTGCAGCAGGAGCAGCAACTGCTACTGGCTGGGCCACAACAGATCGGGTTACTGGCGCTGCTACGGCGACTGGTGCTGGAGCAGTATCGACCAACCCAAGAGCAAATGCTGTGGCGTGCGTAAGTGTTTTGGTGACCGGCAACTTATTGCGACTCTGGTAAGTAGCAAGTGCAACTGTGGTGGCAAGACCGAAGTGGGCATCAGCGCCACCCTTGACCTCGACGCCATTGTTGATCAAGGCTTGCTGCACCGACCACACGGCATCACCAGTGTCACCAGCTTTTGGCAACGTCTCTGGTGTCAAGCGAGCAACAGTGATGAGACCCAAGAAGCGAGCAGTGCGCTCGTCCACAATGCCAGTAGCGCGAAGACCGACTGCCTTTTGCAGGTTGCGCAGGGTGGCCCGAGTGCGAGCTGAGAATTCACCATCGACCCCACCTTTCAGGGTGAACCCGCGCACCATCATTGCTTGCTGCAGGCGCACAACATCGCTGTTGCTTTCGCCGAACTGGGGGTAACGGTTCTGGGTGACGCTTGCAATGGCGGAGGTCGAAGCCTTCGACGTTGAGGAATTCGAAGAGCCCTGAGCAGCGCTGCCGACCCCTTGGGCTGTCAGGCTGATAAGAACTGTGGTGGCGAGTGCGGTGAGAACCATGGGTATTGCTCCTTTTGTGAGATCCGCACAAGGGATCGGCTCACAGGGCAACAACTTGAGCGATTTCTCACGCAAACAGGTAGTGTGACCACTCAGCGTGAGGAGAGCACGCAGACCGTGGGTTCATCGTTACTTTGGGTGGTGCCCCCTACGCCACGTGGCAGGGGCTCGGTGCTATCTAGTCAAGCACCTCGTAGCGCCGGGCTGCCACGAGCCAGCCAGCTGGGCCGCGTTCGTAGCGATCATGCATGGTGGCGATTCGCGCGCCAACAGCACCATTGCGACGCTGAAATCGTTCGGTAACGGTGATTCGTCCGGTGGCAGTGCCAGCTGCTTCGTCGACGACAAATAACACAATTTCGGGGCTTTGCAGAGTCCATCGATCAGCCGCATAGTGCTTGGCAAACAGATCAGAGAGCTGGTCGACGCCCTTGGCTGTGCTGGCATCATGCATCTGAACCTCGGCGTTAGGTGCCCATGAGGCAATCCACGTACTGACATCGCCGCGCAGTTGTGCATCGGCAATGGTGGCCACCAGATGTCGCAATGCGGCATCTGTCAATGCAGTTGGTGCGGCGCCAACCGGGGCTACAGCAGGCATGGTCACGCGGGTGGAAGTTGGTCGACTACTACGTTTCCCATCGCGAATGTCGTCGGGGGACAGCCCGGTTTCAAATGCAGCTAGTGCCCGCAGAGTGCGCATAAGTTCTTTGCGCTTGACCACACCCTCATGAGCTGCGAACTGCACCGCCAGCCCGTCAATAAGTGCGGTAATGCGCATGGCCGAGATCCGCGGCTGGTCACAGCGGAACTCACCAGTTTCGTTACCGCGTCGCAATACGCGTTCGAGAAACCCGATGGATTGTTCGTCGAGCTGCTGGCTAATGCTTTTCATCAATGGGTTGCGTAGCGCTTCGCCCCAGGCATCAATCCACAGCATCCATTCCACGTCGTCGCTGCCTTCTGGCACGTAACTCTCGATCAAGCGCCACAGTTGTGCCGTGGCCGATTGGCCAAGTTCGATATCGCGCTCCATTTCAGATAAATCTTTTCGGGCGTAATATTCGAAAGCCGCAGCCAGCAAAGCTTCTTTGCTGTCAAAGTGATAATGAATCAGGCTGTTT
>JBILFO010000148.1:0-3283 GCA_044351505.1 Ilumatobacteraceae bacterium | reverse complement strand
AAAGCGTCTGGCCCGATTCGTGAAGCACTAAAACTTTGGGAAGCGTTGCCTGCTGAGCGTCAGTCGACTGCCACCCGCGACGACCTAATGCGTTTGTGGATTCGTGCTGAAGTGGCGCGGCTTACCAATATTCGTGCCGGCCAGATGCGCAAGGTTGGTGCGCCCGGCCCCGAGGGTTCAATCGGCAAGATGGCGAGTGCGGATCTGAACAAAGATGTCTATGCATTTTGCATGCAATTGCTTGGCGCTGACGGCATGTTGTACGGCGAATATGCCATGGCGCGACCGAACACCGCCATGGGCCCGGCAGGTGGACTGCAAAAGCTATTCCTGCGCAGCCGAGCCAACAGCATTGAAGGCGGAACCAGCGAAGTGATGCGCAACATCCTTGGGGAACGTGTGCTCGGTCTGCCTGGTGATGCGCGAGTGGATCGCGACAAACCCTGGAGCCAAGTTCCGCGAAATTAAGTAGACGTCTCGCCAAACGTCTAGCCCGATAAAGAAGCCAACACAGCGCTGGCGCTAATCGAGCGGTCGTCATACGCGCGGCGCGAAGCCATGTCTGCGCCGCACATCACGGTGATGGCGGTTTCCATCGCGTGCTGGAGTTGTCGAATGTGACGTGGAGGCGGAAAGTATTCGTCTTCTTGTGTGGCACGCACTTCGGTGAACCCATCGCGGGGGGCCAAGCGTTCAATTACTTCAATGACGAGTTCTTCGGGTGCCGAAGCGCCTGCAGTAACCCCAACGGTGCCACGCAAGTCATCGGGAAGATCGTCGGCTCGGTTGATGCGCACCACACGTGGGCAGCCGATTTCGCGTGCCAAACGTTCGAGGGCCAGGGTGTTGCTGGAGTTCGCCGAACCAATGACCACCATGGCATCGACGTCCTTGGCGATGTGGGTCAACGATGCCTGGCGGTTGGTGGTGGCGAAACAAAGATCGCTGCGGCCCGGAGTCCACACATCAGGGAAGCGCAACTTCACCGCGTTTGCGACTCCTTCCCATTCGCGATGCGACAGCGTCGTTTGGGCCAACAGTGCAACGGGTTCGGTGAACTGATCAAGGGCAGCAACTTCATCGAGGCTTTCCACACGTGAAATTGCATCGGGCGCCACCGCCATAGTGCCCACTGCTTCCTCGTGGCCAGCATGCCCGACATACACGATGCGATAGCCCTTGCCCGCACGCGTGCGAACTTCGTGATGCACCTTGGTGACCAACGGACACACGGCGTCGACCATGTAACTGCCACGCTCGTTGGCATCGACCACCACGCCTGGTGCCGAGCCGTGCGCTGACAACATGATGGGGCGCCCAACGGGAACACTGAGCACGTCGTCAACGAACACCACACCTTGGGCTTTGAATCGGTCAACGACAATCTGGTTGTGCACAATCTCGTGATAGCAGTAGACCGGGCCATCAAACGTGCGCACCATCCAGGCCAGCGCCTTGATTGCCATTTCGACTCCGGCACAAAAGCCGCGGGGCGCAGCGAGTAGCACTCGATCGACATTCATGCGTGCTGCCAACGGTAGTGCGCACCGTTCGCACTTGGTGTAACACTGCTCGGCACATCTCTAAGCACAGCCGTCGGTAGTCTGAACGTGATGACAAATTCTGACGCCCGCAAGAGCGTCGTCATCGTTGGGCGGCCGAATGTCGGCAAGAGCACGCTCTTTAATCGCTTTTTAGGCGAACAAGCAGCCATTGTTGAAGATCACCCAGGCGTTACTCGCGATCGCAACACCCGCGAAGTGGAGTGGTGCGGACGCCATTTTGATGCAGTTGATACCGGCGGATGGATGCCAGGTGGCAGTGTGCTCGACTCCAAGGTGAGCCGGCAGGTCGAAACCGCCGCCCGCGAGGCGGACCTGGTGTTGTTTTTGGTGGATGCGACCGTTGGGCTCAATGATGACGACGAGGCCATCGCAGCGTGGCTGCGTACGACCAGCCGACCGATTCTGCTCGTAGCCAACAAGGTTGATAGCCCAACGGCAGAATCTGACTTGTGGCAGTTTTTGTCGCTGGGTCTGGGTGATGCACTGCCAGTTTCGGCGATTCACGGTCGCAAGTCAGGCGACTTGCTCGACGCAATTGTTGACCAATTAGAAATTGTCGCCGATGAGCCACCAGCGGGTGGTGCCTATGTGCGTGACCCGGAGACCAAGGAACCTCGAGTAGCCATCGTCGGACGCCCGAATGTGGGCAAGAGCACGTTGTTTAATCGTCTGGTTGGCGAAGAGCGATCCATTGTGCATGACATGGCCGGCACCACACGCGATGCAATCGACACGCGAGTCGAAACAACCGATGGGCCGATTGTTTTCGTCGACACTGCCGGCATGCGTCGCCGCAGCAAGGTCGAGCCTGGTACCGAGTACTACTCGATTATTCGTGCCTTGCGGGCCGTTGACGAAAGCGACATCGCACTGTTGGTGATTGATGCAACTGAAGGCGTCACCAGCCAAGACCAGCGTCTTGCTGAACGAGTGGATGCCAGTGGCTGCCCAATTGTGCTGGTGCTCAACAAGTGGGAATTGGTGGATGCCGATCGTCGCGAAGTTGTGGAGATTGAGCTACAACGAAAGTTGTACTTCATGGGAGATTCTCCAATCGTGCGTTTGTCGGCGCTCACCGGCAAAAATGTGCATCGCTTGCAACCCTTGCTTACCGATGCAATTACCAACTATCACCGTCGCGTGCCGACCAAAGATGTGAACCGAGTGATTGCGGCCGCCCAACAACAGCAGCCAGCGGGGCAGGGAGCACGCGTGTTGTACGCACTGCAGGGTGCTGCTGATCCTCCGACGTTCACCTTGTTTGTCAATCGCGAACTGCCACACACGTACCTGCGGTATCTCGAGCGCTCGATTCGCGAAGCGTTCGAATTCGGCTCAACGCCAATCAAATTGCGCGTGCGAACACGCTCCGAACAGGGTTAACGATGCCGTGGTGTGAGCCATGCTCCCGCTATTTTGCACCGTCAGCGGTATCAGCGCAGGGCCGTTGTCCGGTATGTGAGCGAGCTATTGAGATGCCCATTCGGGCAACAAGTGACGCGCCATCACTGCGTGAGCTGCAGCGGATGAGTGGCGAGAAGGCTCCGTGGCATTTCAAGTTGCTCATGCTCACCTTGGTGTTGTATCTCGGATGGCGAATCATCGCGCCGTTTGTAGACTGACCGAGCCGTAGCTTCGGGCTGTGGCGCAGCTTGGTTAGCGCGCTTGTCTGGGGGACAAGAGGTCGGGAGTTCAAATCTCCCCAGCCCGACAATGTG
>JBILFO010000006.1:0-28421 GCA_044351505.1 Ilumatobacteraceae bacterium | reverse complement strand
GAGTTTCAAGAGCGTGCCCGCGCCCGCGTGGTGGCGCTGCAGGGCGGCGACCACGACACGTTGCGCCTGTGGGAACTGCTCGTGACCCAGAGCGCGCATTACTTTGCAACTGTTTATGAAAAACTCGATGTGCGACTCGTGGCCAGCGACCTGCGCGGCGAAAGTGTCTATAACGATTTATTGGCAAAAGTTGTCGAACGGCTCAGCGCAGCAAAATTGCTGGTCACCAGCGATGGCGCCGAGGTGGTGTTTCCGGCGGGTTTCACCAATCGTGAGAACGAACCCCTGCCACTCATCATTCGCAAAGGCGACGGTGGTTATAACTACGCCACCAGCGACCTGGCCTGTGTGATTGATCGTGTCGAACGCTTGCAGGCCACATTGATGTTGTACGTGGTCGGCTCGCCACAAGCCCAACACTTGGCAATGATCGAAGCCGTCGCACAAGCCGCGGGTTGGTTGCCGCCGACATCACGAATGGTGCACGTCGCTTTCGGCAGTGTGCTCGGCAATGATCGCAAAATGTTAAAGAGTCGCACCGGCGATTCGGTGAAGCTCGTGGATTTGTTAGACGAAGCAGTGCAGCGTGCCGCGGCCTCCATCGCCGAAAAAAACCCAGAATTACCCGAGGCGCAACGCAACGTGGTCGCGCGGATGATCGGCATCGGGGCAGTCAAGTATTCAGACCTCTCCAGTGATCGCGTGAAAGATTACGTGTTCGACTGGGAGCGCATGCTGTCGTTTGACGGCAACACGGCCCCGTATCTGCAATACGCCCATGCCCGTATCTGCAGCATTTTTCGTCGGGCAAATGTTGAGCGCACCGCAACTCGCGCCGCAACCATCAGCCTTGGTCACGCGAGCGAACGGGGGCTGGCGTTGTGGCTTTTGCAGTACGACTCGGCCGTATGGGATGCGCTCGAGCGCTACAGCCCGCATCGCTTGTGCACATATCTCTACGAGCTCTCCACTCGGTACACGTCGTTCTATGAGCATTGCCCTGTGCTGAAGGCAGAGAGCGACGAGCTGCGTTTGAGCCGTCTGGCGTTGTGTGACCTGACGGCCCGCACGCTGGCTGATGGGCTGGCACTATTGGGTATCTCATCGCCGGAGCAAATGTGAGTCGCGTTAGCCGTCACCTGCTGCCTGACACGGCCGAGGTTGTCAATGGTCGACTGAGCATCGGCGGTTGTGATGTGCACGATTTGGCAGCCACGCACGGCACACCTCTTTTTGTTTATGACGAAGCCCATTTGCGGGCTCGCTGTGCCGAAGCCGTTCGCGAGTTTGGGGCCGACGCCGTGGTGTATGCCACCAAAGCATTTTTGTGCACCGCGATGGCGCGTTTAGCTCACGAAGAAGGTTTGCTGCTCGATGTTGCTACTGGTGGTGAGTTGTTCGTAGCTCGCAACGCCGGTGTGCCGGCGTCGCGCTGCGTGGTGCACGGCAACAACAAGAGCACAGCCGAGTTGCGCGAAGCCATGGCCATGGGCGTACGCCACATCGTGGTGGATAGTTTCGACGAGCTCGACCGTATCGATGCCCTAGTCGCGAGTGGTTCGTCTGCGCCGCGCGTGCAGTTGCGCATTACTCCGGGGGTTTATGTGCATACGCATGAGTTTGTGAGCACGGGGCAGAATGATTCGAAGTTTGGTTTCAACTTGGGCAACGGCGATGCGCAACGGGCCATCGATCGAGCCCAGTCGTCGGACTCTGTGCAGCTCGTGGGTATCCACTGTCATATCGGCTCGAATGTGTTTGAGACTGCGAACTTCACCAAAGCAGCAGAGGTAATGGTGGCATTCGCCAATCAATGTGCGCTGCCCGAACTTACGTTGGGTGGCGGTTTGGGTGTGGCGTATCTCAACGATGAACATGCACCGACCATTACGCAGTGGGCGAGTGCGCTCCGTGCGGCCACCACAAGTCTGCGCGCGGGCACGAAAGTGTTCGTCGAGCCAGGCCGTGCCATAGTTGCATCGGCAGCGCTCACGCTCTATGAGGTGGGCACCATCAAGCCAATTCCCGGCGTGCGCACGTATGTGGCGGTTGATGGCGGCATGAGTGACAACCCGCGACCTGTGTTGTACGGCAGCGGTTACGAAGCATTTGTGCCAGCGCGCTGTGAGGCAGACCGCACGTTGGCGGCTCGCCTAGTGGGCAAACATTGTGAGAGCGGCGATGTGTTGATTGCCGAAGCCGTGCTGCCTGCTGATCTGCGGGTGGGCGACGTGATTGCCACACCAGTAACCGGCGCATACGGACACTCGATGGGCTCCAACTACAACAAGGTTCCCCGACCCGCCGTGGTGTTCGTGCACGATGCCGTATCACGTGTAGTGGTGCGTCGCGAGACCTACGAAGATCTTGTGCGCAACGACGTGACCGATAGCGTTTAGCGCATGGCGAAGGCCGCTAATTCGCCGCATGGTGATCTCTCCACGGTTCGAATTGGTGTTGTCGGGCATGGTGTCGTGGGCTCTGCCTTCACCGCCCTCGTTGCCCGCCAGCGCGACGTAATTGCCGCTCGCACGGGCGTGTCATTGGATGTAGTGCGTATCGCGGTCAGCGACGCAGGCAAGCATCCATCGCAGGTGGGTGGCGCCGATGTGGTCACCGATGCGATGGCGGTGGCGACGGCCAAGGATGTCGACTTGGTAGTTGAGGTAATGGGTGGCACCACTTTGGCTGGCGAAGTGATTCGCGCCGCACTCGAAGCCGGCAAGCCAGTAGTGACTGCCAACAAGGCATTGCTGGCAGCCCGCTCGGCAGAGTTTTTTAAGATTGCCGACGAACGCGGTATCGACCTGTTGTTCGAAGCCGCCGTCTGTGGTGGCATTCCACTCATTCGTCCGTTGCGCGAAAGCCTGCGCGGAGAGCCGATTCGACGCGTGTTGGGAATCGTGAATGGCACCACCAACTTCATCCTCACCAAGATGACCGAAGATGGCCTTGACTATGCCAGTGCGTTGCGCGGCGCTCAACAATTGGGATACGCCGAGGCCGACCCGACCGCCGACGTCGAGGGCTTGGATGCCGCAGCCAAAATTGCAATCGTCGCCAACTTTGCATTCGGTGTGCACGTCGTGGCCGACGACGTGTCGGTGGAAGGCATCAGCAAACTCAGGGCCAGCGACATTGCCATGGCTCACAAATTTGGCTACGTCATCAAACTGCTTGGTGTCGCCGAGTGCGATGCACAGTCCGGTGCAGTAAGTGTGCGGGTGCATCCGGCTTTGGTTCCACTTAAGCACCCATTGGCCGCAGTGCGCGAAGCGTTCAACGCTGTGTTAGTCGAAGGCGAAGCATCAGGTTCGCTTATGTTCTATGGGCGCGGCGCCGGTGGCGACCCAACAGCATCGTCAGTGCTCGGCGATGTGATCGATGCGGCTGTCAACCTGCGCAAGGGCACGCACGCTTCGCTGGGCACCTTTGCCAAGGCAACCTTTACTTCGGTTGACGAAGCCCGCAGCGAATTCATGCTCAGCCTCGAAGTTGTCGACAAGCCCGGCGTGTTGCACGCTGTTACTGGGGTCTTTGCCCGCAACAAGGTGAGCATTCGTGCCGCCGAACAAGACGGCATCGGCAACGATGCGCGACTCGTGTTCCTTACTCATGATGCGCGAACCGCCGACATGAAGACCTGCCTTGACGAATTCCATCGTCTGGATGTGGTGAGCAAAGTGGGTGGCTTCATCCGCATTATCGGTGACTAGGCGTCCAGTCATGAACTATGTCTCTACGCGTGGTGCTGCACCAACGCTCAATTTCTGCGACACATTACTGGCTGGTTTGGCCAACGATGGCGGGTTATATGTGCCCCAGACCTGGCCCACGGTGGCCCACGGTTCGCCCGATGCTTCGTTTGCTGTGCGGGCAGCCCAGATTCTTGCGCCGTTCATTGGTGATGAGATTCCGTCGGCAACGCTCGAAGCATTGTGTCGCCAGGCCTATGGCAGTTTTCGTGACCCACTCGTAGCACCATTGCGCGAAATGGGTGAAAACCGGTGGCTGCTTGAGTTGTTTCACGGGCCAACGCTGGCGTTCAAAGATGTCGCCTTGCAGCTCATCGGGCAATTGTTTGATCATGTGTTGCAGGCCCGTGGCGAACGCATCACCGTGGTGGGGGCAACCAGTGGTGACACGGGTTCAGCTGCAATCGACGGGGTCAAGGACTGCCGCAACGTGGCGATGGTGATTTTGTATCCGCAGGGTCGCATTAGCGAGGTGCAGCGCCGCCAAATGACCACCGTGAACGCAGCCAATGTGCATGCAGTAGCCATTGATGGCACGTTCGACGACTGTCAAGACCTCGTGAAGGCGATGTTCAACGACGCACCGTTTCGCGCCACACATCATCTGTCGGCGGTGAACTCCATCAATTGGGCGCGCGTGATGGCGCAAGTGGTGTATTACTACACGGCCATCGAGCAGCTGCACGCCGTCGACTCAGGACCCGTTTCGTTCAGTGTGCCGACCGGGAATTTTGGCAACGTGTTGTCTGGTTGGATCGCGCGTCAACTCGGCGCGAATGTTGGGCATCTCATCGTGGGGTCAAACAGCAACGATATTCTCACTCGTTTTTTTGAAACCCAGCAGATGACCACGGCCCCGGTTGTACCAACATTGAGCCCCAGCATGGACATCGGTGTGTCGAGCAACTTCGAGCGCTTGTTGTTCGAAATGAACGGCCGTAATGGAGCGGCAACTGCTGATCAGATCGCCACATTTCGCACCACCGGAAACATGGCCGTGACCGCCGACCAATTCGGCACGTGGATTCGCCCGATTTTTCGTGGCCAACGCTGCTCGGACGCAGAGACCACGGCGATGATCGCTGCGACATATCGCGATCACGGTGTGCTCGTTGACCCACACACCGCAGTGGGCTTGGTGGCCACGCAAGCTTGTGCCACACCTGATGAACCGGTTGTCACGCTCGCAACGGCCCACCCTGCCAAATTTGCCGATGCCGTCGAGCATGCGACGGGGGTGCGCGCAGAGCTACCCGAGCATTTGGCCGACCTGCTGACACGGCCCGAGCGGTTTACCTCGGTGCCCAACGATTTGGCGGCCGTGCAACGATTTGTTGCGAGCGTGTCGGCGACACGGTAGGGTGCAATTGCTCGGTGCAGCCGAGCATGCCCTACGCAGTCAAGTCTCTGACGCGAAAGCATTGTTGATGGGTGTCGCCCTCAAACGTCGCCCTGAAAGAAGGACACCGTGGCAGCCCCACAGCTTGGTCGAGCACAACTCGAAGAAAAAGATCGAGATGATTTGGCACAAATTGCCACGGCGCTTGGCATCAAAGGTGTCGCCAAAGCAACTCGAGAGTCATTAATCGGAAAAATCCTGGAGGAAACCATGGTCACCGAACCCAAACCATCAGCAACCCCAAAGTCGTCAGCTAAATCGACCGATAAAGCTGCGGCAAAACCAGCAGACAAGGCGCCGCTAGGAGCCGACGGTGAAGCTCTTGCTGAGTGGGAAGTAGAACTCGCTGAACACGAAGGCACCCCGATTGCCGCTGATGCCCGAGTGCGACCTGAGCGCAGCAGTGACACACGTAATGATCGCAATGATCGTGGCGACCGCAATTTCCGCGACCGTAATTCTGGTGATCGTAATTCTGGTGATCGCAACTCTGGCGACCGTAACTCCGGAGACCGTAACTTTGGCAACCGCAACGACCGTAATGACCGTGACTCCGGTGATCGCAATTTTGGTGACCGCAACCGTCGTCGTCGTGGACGCCGTCGCCCAGGTGGTCGTGACGATGGCCCACAAGGCGATGATCGTTACGAGATAGATCAAGTCGACTCCAACGAGCCAGTGAGCACCGAGCCCGTCAAGGTCGAGGGTTATCTCGACCTGCGCGATGAGGGCTACGGCTTTTTGCGTCTGAATGGCTACCTGCCGACGCGCAACGACCCCTACGTTTCGGTGCGCTACACGCGCCAGTTTGGTTTACGCAAAGGTGACCATCTGACGGGTTTGTCGCGTCCTGCTGGGCGCAACGAAAAGAACCCGGCGTTGCTCGAGGTGTATTTGGTTAATGGTGGCGAACCCGAAAAGGCTCGCAACAGGAAGAAGTTCGAAGAACTCACGCCGCTGTTTCCGGATGAAAAATTGGTGTTGTCATCGTCGGATGAACCGATGAATATGACCGCGCGTATCGTCGACTTGATCTCGCCAATCGGCAAAGGCCAGCGTGGCATCATCGTGTCGCCACCAAAAGCGGGTAAGACCACCGTGATGAAGACGATTGCAACCAGCATCGAAAAGAATCACCCTGAGGTCAAACTCATCGTTCTGCTCATTGACGAGCGCCCTGAGGAAGTAACCGACATGCGCCGCACGGTAAAAGGTGAGGTAGTTGCTTCGACGTTCGATCGCCCATCCGAAGAGCACACTGCAGTGGCCGAGTTGGTCATTGAAAAAGCCAAGCGACTCGTTGAAATCGGCGAAGACGTAGTGGTCATTTTGGACGGCATCACACGTTTGTCGCGCGCCTACAACTTGGCTCAGCCCACGTCGGGCCGAATCATGTCGGGTGGTATCGATGCCGGTGCGTTGTATCCACCCAAGAAGTTCTTTGGTGCAGCCCGCAACATTGAAGAAGGTGGCAGTCTCACTATCTTGGCGACGGCATTGGTCGAAACCAACAGCCGCATGGACGAAGCCATCTTCGAAGAATTCAAAGGAACGGGCAACATGGAGTTGCGCCTCGATCGCAAACTCGCCGAGCGGCGTGTGTATCCAGCCATTGACGTTGATGCATCCAGCACTCGCCATGAAGAGTTGCTGTTTGATCGCAAGCAGTTGCAGATGGTATGGAAGTTGCGTCGCGTGTTGAGTGGCTTGGCTGCTGACGGCAACGCAGCGCCTGGTCTGGAGTTGCTGATTGACCGCCTGAAGTCGTTCAAGACCAACGACGAATTTTTGTCGGAGATCGCCAAACAGCCGACCGCCTGACGTGGTGGCTGACCAAAACGAGTTTGCACTGCGGCGTGAGCGCCTCGCATTGCGTGCGCTCATCAACAACCACAGCACGGCGCTCGTTGATACTGCGCTTGAAAACACTGCGCTTGAAAACATAGAAATTGGCAATTTTGCTGCTGCCCGAACCGGCTCAACATTGTGGATTTCAGCGACACCTGTTGCCCAAGCCGACCGGCAGGTAAGTGCCTTAGCCGCAGCCTTGGCTTGGCAGACGCGCAGTCAACGCACGGGCGACGCCGTAGAACACATCCGTATCTGCGACACCGTTGCGCCAGGCGTAACCGCCCGCCGTGCTGCCTATTTTTCGTTGTCGATTGATGTGCTTGACACGCGAAGTGCGCCAGCCGTTGCAGCAGTACCGACACCGCATGAGCAGGTGATTGCACCGCATCCGGATCATTTGGCATTTGTGTCGATGCTGAGCGAAGCCGGCACCGAAGTGGTGATCGAGCACGGTGTGGTGGCTGGCGAAGTACTCGGCCTCGAAGTGGCACGCGTGGTGGATGAAGATGGCGTAGCGAAGCTGCGAATTGGTGTCGGCGCACATGACCGCGAAATGTTCAAGATGTTGCACGGTGATGTTTCAACAATCGAGCAATTACAAAAAGTGGTAAACACCGTGCGCAAGCATCGGGAGCTTGGCGCACCGACACATCCACTCAATTTGTTGGCCGTCGAACGTGCGGCACGTAGTCGTGCGGTAATGGCCCCACAGTCACTTGGCTTGGTGAGCCTGCAACCAGTCGAGCCGCCATTGGCACGCCCAAACTTGAAGGATGCCTGGCCGTGTTGCGCCATTGGTACAGATGCTGACAGCACGCCGACGGTGGTGGTGTTTGTGTCGGGTGTCGATCTTGAAGCCGTGCCGTTTGCTGCAGACGCACGTGCCCGCTTGGCACCCGCAGGTCGTTTGCTGATTGTGACACAGCAGCGCAATGTGGTGCCATTGCAGAAGCAAATTGCCGAGTTGCTTGCCCAGCCTGCCGAGTTTCTCTCGGCGTAACCTAAACAGCGTGTTAGCGAAACTCGATGCCATCCTCGCTGACTTCGAACAGGTCGAGACGAGCCTGACCACTTCAGAAGTGCTCGGCGATCAATACAAGTTGCGTGATGTTTCGCGTCGGTATAAGCAGATGGGCCCGCTGGTCGAATGCATCCGCGAGTACAAGTCGGTGCTCGGCAATGTGGATGCCGCAAAAGAATTGATCGAGATGGCCTCGGTTGATGAGCGCACATCACTCGACACCGAGATGCGCCAAGGCCTCGTGCGACTCCAAGCTCTTGAAGACAAGTTGAAAGTGTTGCTCATCCCACCCGACCCCAACGACGGCAAGAACGTGATTCTCGAAATTCGCGGTGCTGAAGGTGGCGAAGAGGCGAACCTTTTTGCTGGCGAACTAGTGGAGATGTATCGCGCCTGGGCCACACGCAATGGTTGGTCGTTTGAAATGCTGGCCTACGACCGCTCACCGATGGGTGGGGTCAACCAGGCAACGGCGTTATTGAAGGGCGAAACGGTGTGGCGTCAACTTCGATTTGAAGGTGGCCCACATCGCGTGCAGCGGGTGCCAGTTACCGAAAATGCAGGTCGCATTCACACATCGTCGGCCACCGTGGCAGTAATGCCTGAAGCCGAAGAGATTGATCTCGCAATTGATGAGCGCGATTTGGAGATTGACGTGTACCGCTCGGGTGGTTCGGGTGGCCAGAGCGTCAATACCACCGACTCGGCCGTGCGTATCACTCACAAGCCAACTGGGTTGGTGGTGACCATGCAAGACGAGCGCAGCCAGTTGCAGAACCGAGTGAAAGCGATGCAGGTGCTGCGCACCAGATTGCTACAACGCCGACAAGACGAACACGAAGCCAAGATTTCCGCCGATCGTCGCGCGCAGGTCGGCAAGGGTGGCCGCGGTGAAAAAATTCGCACGTACAACTACAAAGAAAACCGCGTGACCGACCATCGCATCGGCTTTACGTTGTATCAACTGCAGGATGTGCTGGCGGGCAACCTCGACCCAGTAGTCGACGCACTCACCCTTGAATACCAAGCCGAACAACTTGCCAAGCAGGTCGGCAGCGAGTGACGACCGACGCCGGCACCACCTGGCGCGAGTTGCTCGCTGAAACCCAAGCGACACTCGGCAACAAACAAGACGCACGCTTTCTATGCGAGCATGCTGCAGGTTTAGATGCCACCGAGTTCACCAGTGCACTCGGTGAAGTGGTGTCGCAACGCATGGGTGGGTATGTGCAAGAAATGGCGCGCCGTCGCCTGGCGGGTGAACCGTTGCAATATGTGATGGGTCGCTGGGCGTTTCGCCACTTGGACTTGTTGGTTGATGCGCGGGTGCTCATCCCGCGACCCGAAACCGAACTAGTGGCTGAAGTGGCGATCGAAGCCGCCCGTGCCGTGCAACCCAGCCGAGTGGTGGTGGACATGGGCACAGGTTCAGGGGCCATCGGGTTGTCGTTGGCCCACGAATTGCCGTTGGCTGGCACAACGGTGTGGTTGACAGATGTTTCACCCGATGCGCTTGATGTGGCCCGCGCCAACTTGGCAGGCATCGGTCGCAATGGTGCAAATGTTCGTATCGCAGCAGGCGATTGGTTTGCTGCATTGCCAGCCGAATTGGCCGGCAATGTGGATGTGTTGGTGGCTAACCCGCCGTATGTTGCCGAAGGTGACGTTGACGTGGAAGATGTTGTGGCCCGGCACGAGCCGCACCTCGCGTTGTTTTCGGGCAACGATGGGTTAGACGCTATTCGAGCCATTGCTGCCGGGGTTTGCAACTGGTTGCGACCCGGAGGTGTGCTGGTCTTAGAAATCGGCCATCAGCAAGGTGCCGCAGTACGTGATGTGCTCGCAGCGCACGATTTGCGTGATGTGCAGATTCGCTGCGACCTCACCGGCCGCGATCGCATCGCGGTGGCCCACGCGTAGCCGATTAAGCAAGTTCACCACTGCAGCGCAGCGTGACGTTGTCGCCCGCGTGCTCACCGCTCGTGAAAGATGCTGCAACACTGCGATCGTCGCTCACCACCCACACACGGCGACCATCGGGTCGCAGCGCGGCAGCCACTAGGCGTTCGGGTGCGCCATCACGGTCATGCATTACGGAATATGCCTCGATGGTTGCACCGCCAGCGGCGTCTTCTCTCAGGGCGAGTTCGCGACGGGGAAGTGCGTCGATTTCTGCTTGCGGAGATTCGTGGCGAAAGCCATTGGCTGGTGGCTGCATCGCATACACACCGAAGGCATGTTTAGTTGCATAGCCGCCATTCGCCCAGATGAAAGCCTTTTCACTAGGCGAGTTGCGTAAGCGTTGCATGGCGGTGGCAATGGAATGCATGACGTAGTTGTTCCAGGGCCCACCAGCGAATGACAGCCCGCCGGTCAGGGTCAATTGTGCGGTGATGTCGAGGCCCAGCGATGCAGCGCCAAGCTGCACTGCCGACGGGAAGCACGAATACAAATCGATGAGCGAAACGTCGTTGATGTGAAGACCTGCGAGTTGCAGTGCAACCTGCCCACCGCGGGCAACGGCCGGTGTCTCGGCGAACGACCATCGATTGGAGACGAATTGGTGCTCATGGCAATCGCTGCCTGATAGTGGAAACACCCAGCGGTCACGCGGCACACCCAGCGCTTCGGCGCGTGCAGCTGAACACATGATGAGTGAAGCCGCCATGTTCACCTGATTGTTTGAGTTCATCACCTTGCGGTACGGCAAGCCAATCATGCGGTTGTTGGGCGTCACGCGGCTTACTTCGTCGGTGGTGAGCGCCGTGCGAGTCCACGCCCACTCGTTGTCACGCGCCACAGCACTGAAGCGTGACCATAACGCAGCGATTCGTTCGTCGTGGTCTGGCACGCTGCGGTGGGCGGCGGCACGTAGCGCCGTTTCGAACATCGGATAAATCTGAACTGGCATCACGATGCCCAGTCGCATCTCTTCGTCGTTGAGCAGTGCCAAATCTTCAACGATGTGCGACGGTGCTGATGCATTATCGGCTGCTGGCCACGGCAACAAATCCACGTCGCGCACCGCCGCGCGAGTACGCGCACTCTCGCCACCGGCGAGCACCACGAAATCCACTTCGCCACGCAGAATCTGGCCAGCAGTCAAATTCACGAGTGTTTGCGGCATGTTGCCACCATGCGGCGTGGTGGCGTATTCGTGCGCGCGAATACCGCACGCAGTGCCCAAGGCGTGAGCTGCATTTGCGTACTTCCACGACAACAAACGCACCACGCGAATCGAATCGACTTCGTTCGGCAGCGTGATGCCAGCATCAAGCGCGGCAGCGGTGAGTGCCTCGGCCATGAGCGCCACCGGATGCTTGGCTGTCGTCGGGTCAACCGAGCGATCTAGCACCTGGCCTTGGCCGATGAGCACCGGAGTGCGCGGGTCAAGTGCCATGCGCAACAACATTACGCATCGGGCACTATCGGCACCTAGGCTGGCGCGCGATGACAACCGCGGCGTCAAAGTCATTGAAGCGAATCGCGATCGGGTCAGATCACGCTGGTTTTGATCTGAAATCACACCTCGTAGCGGTGCTTGAGCAACTCGGTTACCGCGTTGAGGATTACGGTACGCACTCCAGCGAGGCCACCGATTATCCGCACATTTGCGCCAGTGTGGCGCGAGCCGTGCGCGATGCCAAGGCCGATGTGGGCATCGTGCTTGGTGGCAGTGGCCAAGGCGAGCAGATTGCAGCCAACAAAGTGCGGGGCGTGCGGGCTGCTTTATGCAACGACCTGTGGTTGGCCGAAATGGCGCGTACGCACAATGACGCCAACGTGCTCTCGATGGGTGGGCGAGTGGTGACCAACGACTTGGCTGAACAAATCGTAAAAATGTTTCTCGAAACCCCATTTGAGGGCGGACGCCACGCACGACGTGTGAGACAATTAAGTGAAATCGAAGTCGAAGAATCCACTCGCTACGAAAGCTAGGCGCGATGCCATTTCCATCCGAAGTCACCCCCGACACCCAAGTTGAAGCGTTGATTGAAAAAGAACGCACTCGTCAAATCACGGGTCTGCAGTTGATCGCCAGCGAAAACTTCACGTCACCGGCAGTCATGCGCGCCACTGGCTCGGTGCTCACCAACAAATACAGCGAGGGTTACCCAGGTAAGCGGTATTACGGCGGCAATGCAGTGGTTGACGAGATTGAAGCAATCGCTATCGAGCGGGTGAAGAAACTGTTCGGCGCCGAGCACGCCAACGTGCAGCCGCACTCGGGGGCGAGCGCCAACATGGCTGTGTATCAAGCAATGCTCAAGCCTGGCGACGTTGTGCTTGGGCTAAGTCTTGACCACGGTGGCCATCTCACCCACGGCTCACCCGTCAACGCCAGTGGAATCTTTTACAAGTTTCACTCATACAAAGTTGGTGTTGCCGACGAGCGCATTGACTTTGACGAAGTGCGCAGCCTGGCACTTGAGCACCGTCCGCGTATGATCGTGGCTGGCACCACCAGCTATCCCCGTCGCATCGAACCCGAGCCGTTCAAAAAAATCGCCGACGAAGTTGGCGCCTACATGATGTTTGATATCGCGCACTTGGCGGGCCTCGTTGCTGGTGGTGCTCACCCCAACCCTGTGCCATTTGCCGACGTGGTTACCTTCACGACGCACAAAACTTTGCGCGGCCCGCGCGGTGGCTGCATTCTTTCAACGGCGCAGCATGCCCAGGCCATCGACAAAGCAGTGTTTCCTGGTCAGCAAGGTGGGCCGCTCGAGCACGCGATTGCTGCCAAGGCTGTTGCATTTCTCGAAGCGATGCAGCCGAGCTTTGCTGAATACGCCCACCAGATTGTGAAGAACGCAGCAGCGCTGGCCGAAGCGCTTGCGGTACGAGGTTTTCGTCTGGTCTCAGGTGGTACCGACACGCACATGATGGTGGTGGATTTACGACCGTTTGATGCCGAACTCACCGGTAAAGAAGCCCAAGCCGTGCTCGATCTGGCGGGCATCACCTTGAACAAGAACACGGTGCCCAATGACCCGCGCAGCCCGTTCGTCACTTCAGGTGTGCGCATCGGAACCCCTTCAGTCACCACACAAGGCATGAAAGAAGCCGAGATGGCAACCATTGCCGATTACATCGTGACCACATTGAAGGGGCGTAATGATCCTGCGGTCATCGCCGACGTGCGCGCCAAAGTTGCGGCTTTGTGCGCTGCTTTCCCCGCCTATCGTTAGAGCTGTGAGCGCCCGCCGCACTGCACTGGCGGCATCGTTCGCATGATCAGCATTGCTTCGTATTTGATCATCGGGTTGATTGCGGCGGTGGCCACTGCCGCATCGATGCCATTCGTGATCCGTTTTGCGCACCACCAAAATTGGTTAGCCACGCCCGATGAGCGACGCATGCATCCGGTGCCCACGCCTGATGTGGGTGGCATTGCGATGTTTATCGGGGTGTTGGTCGCAGTCGTTGCTGCCAGCCTGATCAACGACTTTGATTCACTGTTTCAAGACAGCACCGAGATTGTCGGCGTCGTGGTGGCGTGCGCAATCATTTTTGTGCTCGGGCTGCTCGATGACATTCGTGATATATCGCCGCCTGCCAAAGTGGCGGGCATTGTCGTTGCCGCAATTGCTTTGGTGTGGTTCGGCGTGACAATGTTTCAGTTTCGACTTCCGTTCCTCGACGTGTTCGTTTTGTCGGACGACTGGGTACCGCTGGTGACGGTGTTGTGGCTCTTGGGAATGACGCAAGCCATCAACTTGATTGATGGTCTTGATGGCTTGGCTGGCGGCATCGTTGCAATCGGGGCTGGGGCATTCTTTATCTACTCACAGCAACTCGCTGCAGGAAACCTCTTGCCGCAGCCAAACATTGGGCCACTCGTGGCCATCATCGCGGTGGGCGTTTGTGCGGGGTTCTTGCCCTTTAATTTCAACCCGGCCCGAGTGTTTATGGGCGATAGCGGCGCTTTGCTCTTGGGGCTCATGATGGCGGTGGCCACGAGTGTTGTGGGTGGGCGAGCAGACCCCGATACGCAGTCGGCCAACGGCCAGACCTATTTTTTCTTGGCCCCAATCTTTATTTCACTACTGGTGTTGGCCGTACCGATCGTCGACGTGCTGTTCGCGGTGATTCGTCGCACAGCCAGTGGGCGCAGTTTTGCCGAAGCAGACATGGGGCACCTGCACCACCGGCTCATTCAGCTGGGCCATGGGCCACGTCGTGCAGTCGTGATTCTTTGGGGGTGGGCTGCTTTGTTATCGGCAGTGGTGTTGTTCTCGGCGCTGTACAGCACGGGTTCGGCCCTGGTGCTGTTCGTTATTTTGGGCAGTGCGCTCAGCGTGTTCACCCTGTTGCACCCGCAACTTCGCCGGGCAGACGCACAAGCACACGAGGCGGATTTGGTGGACGACGCGCCGCACGCCTAGTTTGTAGAGCGGTTCACAAGCGAAAGCCCTCAATCGGCAAAGCAAAAGTTAAAGGTGTCTGCGTTGGCTACTCACAGTCCTGATTCCATCAACAAAGGTGCCGATATTGCTGGCACCATTTTGGTGTTTTTCTTTGTCGGCTGGTTCGTTGACCGACAGCTCGGCTCGACACCGTGGTTCATGGTGGGGTTTGTGGTGCTGACGGCAGTGGCTCAATTCGCAAAGTTGTACTACGTCTACAACGCACAGATGGAACGCCTCGAACAGCAGCGGCGTGAGGCGGTTCATTCGCAATGAGCAGCAATACGAACTCGTCGGTTTTGGCGATGCGTGACACTGGACCATCGCCTGAGGCGCAGATTTCTCGCGACATCGTGAAACGCGGTGTAATCGTTGCACCAGTGTTCGTGGCTGCGTGCTGGTTGGCTTGGGGCAACAACGGTGCTTGGTCAAGCGCATACGGTCTGTTGCTGGTCTTGTGCAATTTCATGCTGGCAGCCGGCATCATCGCAGCCGCAGCACGTATCTCTTACGCCGTAATGCTCGGATCGATGCTGTTTGGATACCTCCTGCGCTCAGCGATTGTCGCCTTTGCAATTTTTGTGGTTCGTGATGCCGCTTGGGTCGAACTCATTGCGCTCGGGCTCACCGTCGTGGTTTCCCACATCGGGTTGCTGTTTTGGGAAATGCGCTATGTTTCTGCCTCGCTTACTTATCCAGGAATCCGACCAGTCCTATCCACCACTGAGGAACAACAATGAACGCCCTATCAATTTTTGCGTTTGAGCTTCCGCCAATCAACATGTTGTTGCGTTGGCGTGATGTTGCACCAACCATCAACAAGGTGGTGCTCATCGGTATTGCTGCAGCCGTGATCGGCATTGCAATCTTCTTGGCTGCGGCGCGTAAAGACCCCAAGGTGGCACCAAAAGGTGCACGCAACTTGGCAGAAGTCATTATCGACTTCATTGAAAAGCAAATCATCCTGCAGACGATGGGACCATCGGGCCTGGCGTGGACACCGTTCCTGTTGACATTGTTCATATTCATTTACTTGAGCAACGTTCCGGGCGTGATTCCTTTCTTGCAAATGCCGGCTACTGCCCGCATGGGCATTCCGGCGGCCCTTGCTCTCATTGTTTGGGTGGTGTACAACGCAGCAGGCATCAGACACCAAGGGCCAGTCGGCTATTTCAAGTCGGTGCTGTTTCCCCCTGGTGTGCCGAAGGCGTTGTATGTGCTCATCACACCAATTGAATTCATCTCTACGTTCATTGTTCGACCGTTCTCGCTCGCCATTCGACTTTTTGCGAACATGCTGGCTGGTCACTTGCTCTTGGTGATCTTTTCTCTGTTGTCAGAGGCGCTATTCCAGGCTCGCGATCGAATCCTCATTCCGGTCGGAGTGTTGCCTTTTGCCGTGCTCATGTTCTTGACGGCGTTCGAAGTCCTGGTCGCGTTCCTGCAGGCCTACATTTTCACTACGTTGACTGCCGTGTATATCAACATGGCGTCGAGCGCAGAGCACTAGATCCCCACGCAATGAATACCAACCAAACAACAAGGAGACAACACCAATGGAAGCATTAGCAACAATCGCCCGCATCGCTGCAGACGCGGTCGTCGATCCAGCCGCAGAGAAGGCCACAGCTGCTGCAGCATCAGCGGGTTACGCCTACGGTCTCGCCACGCTCGGACCTGGCATTGCGCTCGGAATGATTTTCGGTAAAGCCATCGAGTCGATGGCACGCCAGCCTGAGTCCGCCGGCATGGTGCGCACCACCATGTTCCTTGGAGCAGCCTTCACCGAGGCGCTTGCGCTTATCGGATTCGTTGCCTTTATCTTGCTCAAGTTCGCCTAGTCAGAGTCGGCACGAAGCATGCTTATTTCCACCATCATCCTTGCTGCGGAAGAAATGGGGCCAAACCCCATTGCGCCCGAAGCGAAGGAATTCTTCTGGGGTGCTGGAACCTTCCTTGTGTTCCTGTTCGTCATGCGGGTGTTTCTCGTACCGAAGGTGAGAAAAGGCATGGAGGTGCGCTACGGCGCGATTCGTGGTGGTCATGAGAATGCTGATGCGACTCGTGCGGCAGCGCAAAACGATGCTGCGGCCTACGAAGCTGCGCTCATCGGAGTGCGAGCCGAGGCAACGGCACGAATTGATGCAGCGCGCCAAACGCTTGACGCAGAACGCCAAGCAAAAGTGACCGAGGTGAATACGCGAATTGCTGCCCAGCGTGCCCAAGCCGACCAAGCCATGCAGGCTGCTCGAGCAGCGGCACGCGGCGACGTCGCATCGGCAGTGGGCAGCGTCACCACACGCGCCGCTCAACTGGTGCTTGGCAAGTCAGCCGATTCGGCGCTCGTGAAGAGCGCAGTTGACGGGGCTATGAACAGGAGCAAGTCGTGATATTCGCCGCTCTTCCCGCCAAGGTATATGACGACCCAACGCAGTCGCTGAACTGGTTGATGCCCAAACCGGGTGAACTTATTTACGGTGGTCTCGCATCGCTCGTTATCTTCTATGCGCTGTACAAGTTTGGTTGGCCAGCAGCAAAGAAGGCGCTCGAAGCTCGCACTGCGGGAATTCAAAAAGAGTTGGACGACTCTGCGGCTGCCCAAGTGCAGGCCGACTCGGACGCCACCAACATTCGTCGTGCGCTCGGCGATCTTGTTAGTGAGCGCGCGAAGTTACTCGCCGAGGCCGATGCCCAGGCCGCGACAATCTTGGCTGAAGGCCGCGCCCGCATCACCGCCGAAGTTGCCGACATGGAAGCCCGCGCTGCTGGCGAACTGCTGGCAGCTCGCGGACGACTCGGTGAAGAGCTACGTGCCGAGATTTCACACCTCTCCGGAGTCGCCACTACCGAGGCAGTGCGCGCTGCGATGGATGACCGCACACAACAAGAACTGGTGGATAATTTCATCGCCAAGGTAGGCGCATCACGATGAGCACTGTCCAAATCAATGCCTACGTCGCTGCAATGTTCGAAATTGCATCGGCAAATGAGGCGGTTTCAGTTGTAGAAGACGACATGTTCCGTCTGGCACGAGCGATTGAGTCCAACGAACAACTGCGAGCAGCACTCAACGACACTTCGTTGCCGGCTGACCGTCGTCAAAAAATCGTCGAGCAATTGCTTGGTGGTAAGGCTCACAACGTGACCGTGCAGCTGGTGTCATTGCTGGTCGGTACAGGCCATGTTTCGTTGTTGCCACAAGTTGCCGATGCATTGGTCAAGCGAGCATCGAGCTCAAAACAGATGGAAGTCGCCGAAGTTCGCAGTGCTGTAGCGCTGACTGATGCTCAAAAGGCGCGCCTGGCCGAAGCCCTCGGCAAGGCTGCTGGCAAGCCCGTGAACCTCAAAGTTGTGGTCGACCCGAGCGTCATTGGTGGGCTCGTGGCCACGATTGGTGACGAAGTAATCGACGACACCGTCCGCACCCGTCTCGATCAAGTCAAAGCACGTTTCTAAGCGCCATTCGAAAGGAAAGCAATCATGTCTGAACTCACACTCTCTGCTTCTGATATCGCGTCTGCGATTACCAAAGGTCTCGAGGGCTATGCACCATCGGTTGAAGCCCGCACCGTTGGTCGCGTCGCAGAAATCGGCGACGGCATCGCCCGCGTTGACGGGTTGCCCGATTGCGCGGTAAACGAATTGCTTGAGTTCGAAGACGGCAGCGTGGGCTTGGCCCTCAACTTGGACGAAGACTCCATCGGCGTCGTTGTGCTGGGTAATGCCGACGGCATTGAAGAACAGCAAACCGTCAAAGCCACGGGCCGCATTTTGTCGGTGCCCGTTGGCGACGCCATGCTGGGTCGAGTCGTCAATGCGCTCGGTGTGCCAATCGACGGCAAGGGCGAAATCGTTGGTGCAATCATGCGTCGAGTCGAGGTGCAAGCCCCTGGAATCATGGGCCGCAAGCCAGTGCACGAGCCACTGCAGACGGGCATTAAGTCGATTGACGCAATGACCCCAATTGGTCGTGGGCAGCGCGAGCTGATCATCGGTGACCGCAAGACCGGCAAGACCACCATCGCCATCGACACGATCATCAACCAAAAAGGTCTCGGTGTGAAGTGCATTTACGTGGCAGTGGGTCAAAAAGGCTCAACCATCGCCCAGACCGTGGAGACCTTGCGCAAATACGGCGCGATGGAATACACGGTTGTGGTTGCTGCCCCAGCCAGCGACCCGGCACCGTTCAAATACCTCGCACCATACGCCGGTTGCGCCATCGGTCAACAGTGGATGGAAACCAGCGAGCACGCCCTGATTGTGTACGACGATCTTTCCAAGCAAGCCGAGGCATACCGCCAGATTTCGTTGTTGTTGCGCCGCCCACCAGGTCGCGAGGCCTACCCAGGTGACGTGTTCTATCTACACAGTCGCTTGCTCGAGCGCGCCGCCAAGTTGAGCGACGAGCGCGGTGCTGGTTCGCTCACGGCACTGCCAGTGATCGAAACCAAAGCCGGCGACGTTTCGGCATACATCCCGACCAACGTGATCTCGATCACCGACGGTCAGGTGTATCTGCAAGACAACTTGTTCAAGTCCGGTGTGCGCCCAGCAGTTGACGTGGGTATCTCCGTTAGCCGTGTGGGCGGTGCAGCCCAAATCAAGGCGATGAAGAGCGTGTCAGGAACCCTGAAGCTCGACCTGGCTCAGTTTCGTGAACTCGAGGCATTCGCCACGTTCGGCTCTGAACTTGATGCCATCAGTAAGGCCCAGCTAGAGCGTGGTTATCGCTTGGTGGAGTTGTTGAAGCAACCACTCAACAGCCCGATGCCAGTCGAAGAGCAAGTTGTATCGATCTTTGCGGGCACCAAGGGCTATCTCGACGATGTGCCGGTGCAAGACGTGCGTCGATTCGAGCAAGAACTGCTCGAGCACATGCGGTCACGCAACGGCAGCATGCTCGCAGGTATTCGCCAGAATCCGAAAGCCGACGTGCCAGCAGATCTGGCCGGTGTGGTTGCGGCCTTCAAGAAGTCGTTTACCCCGACGCTGGTTGGTGGTGTCGTAGCCGACCCAACCAAATCATCGGCAGGTGAAGTCGGCGAAGCCGCCAGCAAGAAAACTTTGGCGACGGAGTAGTTCAGCACCATGGCCGGCGGTCAAGAACGCATTCTTCGGAGTCGGATTCGATCCGTCCAGGCAACGAAGAAAATTACCCGCGCCATGGAACTCATCGCTGCGTCACGAATCGTCAAGGCGCAACAACGTGTGCAGGCAGCAGTGCCGTACAGCGAGATGATTACGAACGTGGTCAAAGACCTCGTGGCTGGGGGTTCGAGCACCGAATCGGCATTCTTGAAGCCGCGCGAAGTAATCAAAACCACTTGTTACGTAACGATTGCTGCTGACCGCGGGCTGTGCGGCGGCTACAACGCTGGTGTATTGCGAGCCACCGAAGGTGAAGTCAAGGCCGATGTGTTGGCCAACAAGACGTACGCCGTCGTGCCAGTGGGGCGAAAGAGCGAGAACTATTTCAAGTTTCGTGGCTATTCATTGATGAAGCCGTTTGCCGGGTTTTCGGATGCGCCTAAGTATGAAAATGCCAAGGCCATCGGTGAGTACGTCGTGGATTTGTTCTTGAAAAAAGAAGTCGATCGAGTGGAGTTGGTGTACACCCGCTTTGTCTCCGCAGGCACGCAAGAAGTGGTGCGCCGGCCACTCATCCCGCTCGAGCGCGAAGCGGTGGAGGGCGGCGACGGCAAACCCGAAGGTGGAGCGAGTGCCTATGAGTTTGAGCCAAGCGCCGAAGACATCCTGGGCTCGCTGTTGCCTCGCTACGTAGAGGCACGAATCTATGCAGCATTGCTCAATGCGGCCGCCAGTGAACACGCATTTCGCCAGCGGGCAATGAAGGCCGCCACCGACAACGCCGAAGAACTCATTAAGGGCTTGTCACGCACCATGAACCGCGCCCGACAAGATTCGATCACCACCGAAATCATGGAAATCGTCAGTGGCGCCGAAGCCCTGAGTGGCGCCAACAACAAAGCGAGCGCGTAACTGTGACTACCAACGCACATCTCAATCAAATCTGAAAACATTCGAAAAAGGAGCAATCATGACAGCAACCATGCCATCAACGACGAACAAGACCACCGAAGGTCGCGTGGTCGCCATCGCGGGCCCAGTTATCGACGTTGAGTTTCCCCGCGGCCACCTGCCCGAACTCAACCGAGCCCTTGAGTTCGTGGTTGACGTCGACGGCAAGCCGAACGTGATTTTGGCTGAAGTCGCCCAACAGCTTGGCAACAGCCGTGTGCGCGCGGTGTGCATGAAGCCAACCGACGGTCTGCGACGCGGTACTCCCGTGCGCGATACGGGGCGCGGCATCTGTGTGCCGGTCGGTGACAAGACCCTGGGTCACGTGTGGAACGTTTGGGGCGAAGTGCTGGACGGCAACAATGACGACTTCAAAGACGTCGAGCGCTGGGATATCCATCGTCCGGCTCCGTCATTCGACTCGCTCGAACCCACGATGCGCATGTTCGAAACTGGCATCAAGGTCATCGACTTGCTCACGCCCTATTTGGCTGGTGGCAAGATCGGTCTCTTTGGCGGTGCAGGCGTCGGCAAGACCGTGCTCATTACCGAAATGATCAACCGTGTGGCATCCAAACACGGTGGTGTGTCGGTGTTCGCTGGCGTCGGTGAGCGCACTCGCGAAGGCACCGACCTGCGAATCGAAATGGCCGAGTCTGGCGTGTTTGAAAAAGCAGCCTTGGTATTCGGCCAGATGGACGAGCCACCAGGCGTGCGTCTGCGCGTGGCGCTGTCGGCACTCACGATGGCCGAGTATTTCCGCGACGTAAAGAACCAAGACGTGTTGTTGTTCGTCGACAACATCTTCCGATTCGTGCAAGCCGGATCTGAAGTGTCGACTCTGCTCGGTCGCATGCCGTCGGCAGTGGGTTACCAGCCCACCTTGGCCGATGAGATGGGTCAGTTGCAGGAGCGCATTACTTCCACCCGTGGTCGCTCGATTACCTCGCTGCAAGCGGTGTATGTGCCAGCTGACGACTACACCGACCCAGCACCATTCACCACGTTCACCTTCTTGGACGCAACAACCGAGTTGTCACGACAGATTGCATCGCTGGGCATCTACCCAGCGGTCGACCCGTTGGCATCAACTTCCACAATTTTGTCACCCGAAGTGGTGGGCGAGCGTCACTACAACGTGGCTCGCCGCGTGCAAGAAATTTTGCAGCGTTACAAAGAACTCCAGGACATCATCGCGATTCTTGGGTTGGACGAATTGTCAGAAGAAGACCGCCAGACGGTGTCGCGTGCCCGCAAGGTACAGCGCTTCTTGTCGCAGCCGTTCTATGTGGCTGAAGTGTTCACCGGCGTTAAGGGCGAATATGTCCCAACCTCTGAAACCGTGGAAAGCTTTGAATCCATCGTGAAGGGCGACTTGGACGATGTGCCCGAGCAGGCGTTCTTGAACGTCGGCAGTGTCGAGCAGGTGTTGGCTAAGGCTAAATCCTTGCAAGAGTCTGCAGCGTAGGCTTTCAAGCAGATGGCAAGCGGGGCGACAATGAAAGTGGAAGTGGTGTCGCCTGAGCGCGTGCTGTTTTCAGGTGTCGCCACCCAACTCATCACACGTACCGAGAGCGGTGGCGAAATTGCCTTTCTGCCCGGCCACACTTCGTTTCTGGGTGTGCTGACCGAAAACCACACCCGTATTTTTCTTGAAGATGGCAGGGTGCAAAGTGTTGCGGTGCACGGCGGTTTTGTCGAAGCATCCGGTGGTCATGTGACGCTGCTTTCTGACAACGCCGAGCTAGCCGAAGATATTGACGTTGCGCGTGCGCGTGCGGCCAAAGAGCGAGCCGAGGGTGCAAAAAACGAAGGTTCGACGGCAGCTGTGGAGGCTGACTTGCGTCGCGCGCATGCACGCCTCTCTGCCACCGGTGGACTCAGCAATCACTAAATCTCTGTGAGCAACAGTGGTGAGTAGAGCGCCGTTTACGCACGCCCTCGTCACGGGTGCTTCAAGTGGCATTGGTGCCTCGATAGCCCACAAGTTGGGTAAGGCGGGCGTGGGCATGGTGCTGGTGGCTCGCCGCAAGGATCGCCTCGATGCAATCGCAGCGCTCTACCCAAATGTCGAAGTGCTCGTCGCTGACCTCACCACTGAGGCGGGCCTTGACGCGGTCATCGCCCGCTTACGTAGCGACTCGCTGGCACAAATTGATTTGGTGGTCAACAACGCGGGGTTTGGCACGTCGGGTGCGTTTGCCGACGCCGACCCACAGCGCCTGAGCAACGAGATTTCACTCAATGTCAACGCACTCACACGCATTTCGCACGAAGCGGTGCGATTGATGCGACCACGCGGCCGCGGATATGTGCTCAACGTGTCGAGCATTGCCTCGTTTCAGCCTGGCCCCGACTTGGCTGTCTACGCAGCAACAAAAGCCTTCGTCACCAGCCTCACCGAGGCGATGCACGAAGAACTTCGTGGTTCGGGCATTCGGGTCACGGCATTGTGCCCAGGGCTGACCCACACCGAGTTCCAGAGCATCTCCAACACATCAGGGCTCGAGTCGAAGTTCCCTGATTTTGCGTGGATGTCGGCGGACGATGTAGCGCGCGATGGATTGCGAGCGGTCGCCGAGGGCAAGGCCATCTGCGTGCCGGGCTTAGTGAACAAATCGCTGGCTACCGTGTCGACGTTTACGCCACGTGGTCTAGCTCGACGCATCGCGGGCTTGGCCACACGCCTTCGGTAATTAGCCAGTGTTAACTAGGCAGCATTAATCAGCCCGCGTATTCATCCTGACTGAGCGTGATGTAAATTGCGCCGCTGCGCTCGCTGGCTTTGTATTGCGTGAGGGCAATCTCGGCAGGCCCCTCAATTACTGCGCCGGTCGAGGCGTTGAACACTGAGCCGTGAGCAGAGCAAGTAAGCCGCCCAGAAGCACCAGGCGACACGAATGCGCCAGCATGGGTGCAGGTGCGGCTAAAGGCCACCACGCCGGCAGCGGTGCGCGTGACGACTGCGCCGATGTTGCGCCCACCGGAAGTCACGACGACGTTCTGGCTGGCACCGACGGCGAGGGCAGATGAGTCAAGCACTTTCACCTCGCTAGTGGTGGGTGGTGGTGGGGTTGCCTTGGCGCGCTTCCACTTGGCACCGTTAGCGGTCTTTACGCACTCAAAAGTTTTGTTACCCACGGTTTGACGTCGCCCAATCTTTTTGCAAACATCACCAGCCCGAATTTGTGGTGTGGCCACAGCACCAACCGAGGCGGCTGGTGCAAACAAAAAAGCCACGAATCCTGTAGCGAACATGCCAACTGCCGAACGGCGAGAGATGTTTTTCATTGAATGAGATTAGGCCAATACGCTGAGCCGCGTGAAGCGCACATTCAAAGTGCTCATTTTGTTTACCGTGTTGGCGGCGCTAGGCCCCGCTGCCGTGGAGGCCGATGCCTGGTTTTCACAGCCAACGCTCAAACCAGCCCAAGTGTTGGTGCTTGGCGATTCGGTCTTTAACGCGTTTATGCATGTTGAGTCGGCACGAGACCTCATGAACGAGCGACAGGCCACCATCTTTGCCACGCAGGGGTGCCAGCGGCTGATTAACGAAGGATGCATGGACTTTGCCAAGTTGAGCGCACTGCAGCAGCTGCGTCGGCATGCCGGAAAGTTCACCGACGTGGTGGTGGTCGGAACCGGATACAACGATCGACTCGGGCCCGAATTTAAGCAGGCGGTAACAGCGATAGTGAAGGAAGCCGAGAGCCAAGGCGTCGAAGTGTTGTGGGTGACTTATCGGGTGGCCGGAAATGTGAAGGGCAAGTCACGGGTGCTGAATGCGCAGTTGCGTAGATTCGACGAGCGTTGGGAAAACTTGCACGTCGCTGATTGGGATGAGCACAGCAAAGATACCGAAGGCTGGTTTCGTGAAGACGGCGTGCACCTCATCACTCGCGGGGCCGTTGGCTTGGCGCGGCTACTCAACTCTTCGTTGGCACCGATTCTCGTAGCGCGAGATGCTGCAACTGCTGCGAGCTAGCGAAACTCAACTGACGAATACTGACCGATGCGATCGGCGCGATGCCGGGTGTCAATCAAGCGAACCGTGCCACTACGCACCCGCATGACCAAACTTTGCGACGTCGCGCCGTAGGCGTCGTAGCGCACCCCACGCAGGAGGTCTCCGTCAGTAACGCCGGTGGCCGCAAAGAAGGCATCTTCGCACTGCACGAGATCATCGGTGGTCAACACGCGGTTCATGTCAATGCCTGATTTTTTGGCCAACGTCTTATCTTCATCACCACGGGCCCACAGCAAGCCCTGAATCTCGCCTCCCAGTGCCTTGAGCGCTGCTGCCGAAGTAACACCCTCTGGTGTGCCGCCGATACCCATCAAGGCGTCGATACCGGTTTGTGGCCAAGCAGCAGCAATTGCACCGAAGATGTCGCCATCAGTAATCATCTTGATACGACACCCAGCAGCGCGAATTTCACCGACGAGGTCGTCGTGACGGGGGCGGTCAAGCACCACGATGGTCAGTTCGTTGAGTGTTTTGTGTTTGGCACGCGCGATGGAGTCCAGGTTGTGGCGAACTGATTTAGTGATGTCGATTGCCCCGCGGGCATCAGGGCCGACGGCAATCTTGTTCATGTACACGAATGGCCCTGGGTTGAACATTGAGCCGCGCTCAGACACTGCAATCACGCTGAGCGCGTTGCCGCGGCCAAGCGAAGTGAGAGTAGTGCCGTCGATTGGGTCGACGGCCACGTCGGTGACGGGTTTGCTGCCGTTGCCGACCCGTTCGCCGTTGAACAACATGGGGGCTTCGTCTTTTTCTCCCTCGCCGATTACGACAACGCCGTCCATGTTGACGGTTTCCAGCAGGTTGCGCATCGCATCCACAGCGGCACCGTCGGCGGCGTTCTTATCACCGCGACCCACCCATTTGGAAGCCGCAAGGGCCGCTGACTCGGTGACACGTACGAGTTCCATCGCCAAGTTGCGGTCGGGCTTTTCGGAAAGAACCATGAGACCCAAATTAGCCCATTCGCCACGCACTAGCGTTCGGCGCATGAGCGAGTGGGATCCACGCAACCCCGAGTCGCTGACTGTGCGCTACGACTTGGCTGACTGGTCGCTTGAGGAGCGTGTTGAGTTAGTCGAACTACTTGCCGACGCCGATATTCGTCACGATTGGGACGGCAACGAATTGCTCGTGCCAGCGGATCGAGAATCGGTCGTTGATGACATTCTTGATGACGTTGAAGATGGTGATGGAGCCGCTGGGGCACCGACGTCGCTCGTGGGTGAACTGGAAGAGTTTGAACTCAACGAGTGGACCTCGGCCGACCGCATGGAATTTGCTGCAGTTCTCGTCGAGCGTGGTATCGGGCACCGCTGGGAGGACAACTTGTTGCTGGTGGGCGTTGATGACGCAGACGTAGTTGAAGATCTACTGGATGAGTTTGACCGCTGAGGGCGGGCGCTCAGTAGCGTTCGGCGAGTGAACGAAGCGAATCCACAGCTGCTAGCTGAAGTCGAGATATTCCACTCGCGGACCCACTCGCCCACGCGCAGGCTCTCGCTGGGCCATTTGGTATTGCCGGTGGATCCGGCGCCCGGCCTCGGTGGCCTGCTGCTTGGCGGCATCGTGGCAGCGCATCTGCACGAGGTGCAAGAAGATCTCGTGCCCGATATTCATCGGCTAGTGCTGCAAGTTGACCGTGGAGATCGCGTGTTGCAGCCGCGTTTGCGTCATCGTTACCAAACTGATCGACAGGGTTTGTCGCGCAGTCGTCACCGCTTGGTTGGCGATGGCGAGCAACTGAGTTATGAATTCGAAACCAATGGCAGCCCGCTCCAGCAAGTGCTTGGCGCGGTGTATGCATTGGAGCGACTTGATGTTTTGGCGCGACACGCACTCACCCCGGTGGTGCATAAAGCGATGCGGTGGCGCGGCCCGATTGATGCCAACTTTCTTTCGTATCTGGCTGGCACGGCCACAGCATCGATCACGGCGATGACCGACCCCCGGGCATGGGCACTCGAGCTGTTGGGCTTTCCGGCCGGCACAGTGAGCCCGTCGAAGCGCGATGTGCAAAGGCGTTACCGCGAAAGCCTGCGTGGCGCTCACCCCGACCATGGCGGCAGTGTCGACAATGCTGGCCAGCGCATTGAACAGTTGAGTGAAGCCCGGCGTGTGTTGCTTGCTGCGATTGGGTGACCGACATTCAGGGTGTGGTGTTGTTTCCGGGTGCTGGTTCGAGCGCTGATCACTCGTCGCTCGTCGCGATTGCGGCTGCGCTAGCACCGCTGCCAGTGATGCGCGTTGACTTTGCCTATCGGCGCCTCGGGCGCAAGCTTCCTGATCGTGCATCGGTGTTGATTCGAGCGGTGCGCGAAGCCGTAGACGATGCATGTCGGGCCTGGTCGTGCGCGCCAACGCAGCTAGTGATCGGCGGTCGTTCGATGGGCGGCCGCATGTGCTCTATGGCAGCTGCCGGCTTTGATGGCAATGACCGCGTGTCTCAGCCAGCAGATGCACCGTTACAAGTTGGCGGCTTGGTCTGTATCAGTTATCCGTTGCATCCGCCCAAGCAGCCTGCAAAGTTGCGTATTGCGCATCTGCCGCAGGTGCGCGTGCCATCGCTGTTTGTGAGCGGCACACGAGACGAGTTTGCAACCCCAGCCGAGTTGGGTGAACATCTGGCTGTTGTGCCAGTGGCACCCATCGTGCGTTGGGTGGAGGGTGCCCGCCACGACCTGCGCGGCCACGACGACCACGTGGCTGGCATAGTGGCCAGCGTCGTAGCCGAGTGGGCGCGGGGTGCGTCGGCCCAGCCACCGCGCACGTAGCCTGCGGAGCACGATGCGAGGTCTGGGAACGCTCATCAATGCCGGCCTCGTGGTGATGGGCAGCGGCCTCGGTGTGCTGATCGGTGACCGCATTCCCGAGCAGATGCGCATCACACTGTTGCAAGTAATCGGCCTGGTGACCATCGCACTGGGTGTCAGCGACGCCATTGACACACGCAACATGGTGTTTCCGCTGGTGGGCATGGCGGTGGGTGCACTAATCGGTGAGGTGCTAGCAATCGAGAAACGCCTCGAGCGCCTTGGCGAGCGCTTGCAGCGCCGCTTTGCTCGTGGTGCAGGGGGCGACGGTGGCGAGGGGAAATTTGTCAAAGGGTTTGTAACCGCTTCAGCGCTGTACTGCATCGGGCCGCTCACCGTCTTAGGAGCCATTGAAGACGCCAGTGGTCAAACCCCGCAGCTGTACATCATCAAAGGGTCATTGGACGGATTCGTTTCCATCATGTTCGCTGCCATGTACGGCATCGGGGTGGCGTTCAGTGCGTTGTCAGTGTTGGTGGTGCAAGGCAGCCTCACGCTTGGGGGTGCAGGGCTTGACGCTGTGCTCGACGATCGCATGCGCACCGAGTTGTTCGCCGCAGGTGGCATCGCCGTAATCGGAATCGGTCTCAACTTGTTGCAGGTCACCAAGATTCGTTTGGCCAACCTGCTTCCGGGGCTGGTGCTGACCCCAGTGCTGGTGGCCATCTTCGCGGTGTAACACCCGTCTGCGACGATGGGGTCATGACAGCAGAACACATCAACGAAGGCGATATTTGTTCGGTGTGCGGCCTACCGGTGTTTTTCTATGGCGACGCAACCATCGACTGCCCACAGTGCGGCACTGAATATGTGGACGCTGCCGGTGAAGTTGCCAAATAGTGAAGATGCCGACTAACGCTGATGAATAACGCTGTTAACTAACAGCGTGAGCAGCTCCGCTATTCGGAGGAGTCGCTCTTGCCGAGACCATCTAGCCGCAGCAGAAACGGTGTGGGTTCATGATTGGGGTCCAACCGAAAGAGTGCAGCAGGCTTGCCGTAGCGGTCGAAGGTGGGTCGCGATTCTCCTTTGACCGAGGTCAAAATGTTGAGCTTGTGGATGCGCCGGGCAAAGTTGGTGGGGTCAAGCGACTTGATCAGTCG